>DBVX01000077.1:0-5952 GCA_002308815.1 Bacteroidales bacterium UBA1253 | reverse complement strand
TTATCTTCGAGGAGTTCAAGGGAACGGGCAATATGGAACTGCAGCTTGACCGCAAACTGGCGAACAAGCGCGTCTTCCCCGCTGTGGATATTCCTGCCAGTTCGACCCGACGCGACGATCTGCTGCTGCCGCCGGAGGTGTTGAGCCGTATGTGGATGATACGCAAGCAACTAAGCGATATGAACGGGATGGAGGCGATGGAGAAACTGCGCTCGTATATGGAACGCACAAACGATAACGACGAGTTTCTGCTGGCTGTGAACGGAATGAAATAAAAGAAGATGTTGGATATCCTTGTCATCAACGGTCCGAACCTCAACCTCACAGGGAAACGGAACACCGCGCAGTACGGCACACGCTCGATGGAGCAGATTGTCTTGTCCTTGCAGGAGAATCATCCGATGTGCCGTATTACGTATTTCCAGTCTAATCACGAAGGCGACCTCATCGATTGGTTGCAGAAGGCGGGAACGCGGGACGAGGACACGGATCTGCACCTTTACAACGGTGTGATCATCAATCCGGGCGGCTTGTGCCATACGAGCGTCAGCCTGCGTGACGCGGCGGAATGGCTTCACGAACAGAACATCACCGTAGTGGAAGTACACTTGAGCAATATTCGCGAGCGTGAACCTTTCCGGCAGCATAGTCTGTTAAGCGATGTGTGTACCAGAACCTTTTATGGATTGGATGCCTACGAAAAAGCGGTTGGTTATATTGAGTCTGCTGGTGTGTGCTGTTAGCGCGCGCGCCCAGATGCACAATCCTTACATTGACGACAAGATTGTGCATTTCGGTTTCTCGCTGGGGGTGAATCTGATGGGTTATTATGTCCAAGACTCACAGAACGTGATTGACGGCGAGTTGTACCATGCGCGGGTCAGCAACCTGATGCCCGGCTTCTCCGTCGGTTTTATCACCGACCTGCGTCTTGCGCGCTATCTGAATCTGCGGTTCTGTCCCGGACTGCATTTCGGACAGAAGACGGTGACCTACAAGAACGAGAGCGGCAATCCCATTCGTGGCTCTTTAGATTCCCATAGAGAAAATGCGGAAGTGTTGAGCCTGCCCATCTCAATTCCGTTCTACATCAAATGGTCGGCACAGCGGGAGATGAATTACCGCCCTTATCTAATCTTCGGCGGCGGTTTTCATTATGATTTTGGAGGACAGAAAGATCGCGTCCTTTACCAGCAGAAGTGGGACTATTTCATTGATTTCGGTTTCGGCTGTGACTTCTATACCGACTGGTTCAAGTTCTGCCCCGAACTCAAGTACCAGATAGGCTTCGCCAATATGATCACACCGGTGGACGAACGTGTCAATCTGCCCAAACAGGACGAGTTCTATACGCTGGCTCTCCGCCGTCTGACCAACCAGATGATTACCCTTACTTTCAATTTCGAGTGATGAAATTTTTGCAATCATATTCTTTCACCGCGAAACCGAAGTGTCTGCTCGTTTCCGCATTGTTTATTGCGTTTTCAGTCATCTTTACAGGCTGTAGGGAGGAGAAGGTTTCCTATGACCCTTCCTTGTGCCTCTCCTTTTCCGCTGACACCGTCCGCTTTGACACCGTGTTCACCACCTTCGGCTCATCCACACGCGCCGTGATGGTATATAATCCCAATAAGTACGCCCTCAACATTCAGTCCGTATCGGTCAGTACGAATTGGTTCCGGCTCAATCTGGATGGCGAGAACGACCCGGATCGCCTTCATGACATCACGCTCAACGGCGGGGACAGTCTTTTCCTTTTCGTGCGGGCGACCATTGATCCGCAGGATGTCAATACTCCTGTTTTCCTGACTGATTCCGTGTGTTTCCTTGTTAATGGGAATAGGCAACGGATAATCCTTGAAGCCTACGGGCAGAACGTCAGCGTCATCCGTTCCCCGTCGCGTTGCACTCGGATGACTGATTTCCGTTTTACGGCGGAAAAGCCCTATCTTGTTTTTGACACACTTGCCCTGACGGGTGTCACCGTGATGGATGCCGGTGCCACGCTGTATATGCACGCCGGTACATCGCTCTTCCTGTACGGACCGGTCAGAGCGCGAGGCACACTTGAAAGTCCCGTTCGCATCACGGGTGACCGGCTGGACAAACTCTTCCCCAAAGTACCCTATCAGATGGCTTCTGGTCAGTGGGGTGGGGTATATCTGCTCTCTGCGGACGACGGTGCGCCCGAAGAACCCGACACACTCAACTATGTCGAAATTTTGAGCGGAAACATCGGATTGTATGCTTATTCTGCAGATGCCTCCAACCCCCGAAGGATTGTGCTTGGCAACGCGCGCATCCATAACCACGCGCAGTACGGTGTCATCCTGCTCAATGCGGATGCTACGGTCTATAATTCGGAAATCAGCAACTGCGCCTCATATTGTATGTATATTTCCGGCGGGTCATACCTGATTACACACAACACGATAGCCTCTTTCTTCGGTTACCCGTACACCAATCTCAATATCCACACCACAGGCAGGGAGGATGTGCCTGCCGTCTGTATCAGTCTCATTGACAGTACGGCTCCGCCGGCATCCGTCCGCCTGTACAACAATATCATCACAGGCGCGAGGACCAATAACCTGGTTCTTGACACGGTTATGGAATCCGGTTTCGACGGCGAGTTCGCCAGCAACTACCTTATGGCGGACTCTTTCAGCGTTTCCTGGAGCCACGACAATGTGTATGCTTCCACGGATGATGCAGTTTTTGTGAATACCTATTACCTCCATGGCAAGTATATCTATTACGATTTCCGGTTGGACAGCGTCTCTCCGGCACGGGGCATAGGTGCAGAGAAGTACGCTTTGCCTTATCCGTATGACCGTTTGGGCGTACCACGTCAGACTCCTGTTGATGCTGGCTGCTACCAGTGGCACTGATTACCGAACAGGATTGATATTACAATCCATGGCAAAGAATAGCAATCTCGGGCAGGCGAAGGCTGCCAAAAACGATGAGTTCTACACACGGTATGCGGACATTCTGAATGAAACGAATGAATGATCCGCTCTTTTTTATAGTCCCAGCAGGACTTGCTTGGGCGCAAAATAGAACGGAGGAAAACCAAAAATGCCGCCAACCGGACAAAAAACGAAAAAATTATGCCCTTAGGTTTGCGTTTTCCGATGCTTTTCGTATCTTTGCGGCGGTATGTCATATAATGCCGCAAAGGGGCAGATACGATAGTGCATTGCCTTGTCGCATGTTGGATGCGGATGCCGAAAAATGGTATGGAAAACGCCCCTCGAAATGGAAACAAATAAAGTCATAAGAATATGAAGAAATTTTACATTTTGCTTGCAATGGTTATGCTCGCGATGGTTTCGATGAACGCGCAGTTGGTGGTCAAATGGGGTGATCCGGACAATTACACCATAGAGACCGAGCTGGTGGACGGCAACTATTTCGGTGAAAATAATGGTGTGTATCTTTGGGAGAATGGCAGTCAGCACAAGTTCATTAAGATTCACGGTATAGACAAGAATTATCTTTCGGGTCAGGATTACAATCAGTTCTACTTCTATGTCAGGGTGACAGACACTCAGACATACAGCGATGGTCAGGGTGGCACGGTAATCGGTCCCCGCGTGAACGAGGATGGCTATCCCGTGGGGATCCCGGGATTTGATTACTACACGGTTTGTGAATCTGGTGAGTATCAAGGGGTGTTCTATTATTACAATTATTCAGAATTTATGGTGGGATACACCAAAGTAACTGGATATTATGGTGGTAGTGCTACTCGCTGTAATCTGTCTTCTTACTTCAACCAGACAAACGGATTAAGTATGGGGTCGATCACGACAGGCAGATTGGTGGTTTTGCAAGCCGAGAACGGCACGATGGCGGCGCAATGGATAACAGGCGAAGACAAAGTGGGGGCCGTGATAGGAGAAGGCGGCGTTTCATCCAAGGTGGACATCCCCCTCACTTCCAATCTCGTTTATAACGACAATACGGGTGCGGATGCCGAATGGCGTTATCTGCAACTCTCCGGAACAGGCAATGGCAGTGACAACAACAACTACAGCGCTGCCTTCTATATCAAGACGGGTTTCAAGACCGGCACTTTCACCTCTAATGATTTGGATTTGACGCAGACCTTCCTCAAACAGAACGGTACTGTGGTTGAATGGTCTGACGTGACAGTGACTGTAGCGGAGAGTTCAACGGGTGTGTACAACCTGACGGCTACTTTTACGGGGGTAGATGGAAAGACATACAACGTGACTGCCACCTATGAGGATTGCCCGCCGATAGCAGCTGAAAAAGATCCGCTTGTGTTCTCAAATGAAGAATTGGTAAGTAGTGTGAATGTGGCTTCCGGATCGCAATCAACTGTCTATTATTTGGATTGGTATAGGGATGGCGTTTCTGGAAGAAGACCCTGTACGCGCATTGTGTTCTGTTTCTATAAGTCAGATATGCGCTATGTCAACGGAAAAGTTTATCCGCCGGACGGAACATATACTTTCGGCAATAGTCAAAATGTTTCGGTATGGAGTGTGGCGGCATATAGATGGGTGTTTAATTATGAAGGTTATTATTGCATGTATTATGACCAGAATGGTACGAAGAACTATCTCAACGCCGGTTCTGTTAAAGTTCAAACAAAGTCAGATGGAGTATATGTTACCATTAATGCTCGTGGCGGTACGGGAACATCTTCTACCAACCGCTCGTTCAATATCACGATAGTTCCGTCTTTGCCGACGGCTGCGTCCGGATATAAACTTGACACCTATGTGAACGGTCGCGGTACAGTAGAACGTTCCTCGCAAGATTGTTTCTATCAGGCAGGTGACAAGATTACTCTTACCCCCGAGCCGGAGAACGGATGGACGTTCAAGGGTTGGACAGGTGCTTGTGCCGGTCAGATGAGTGACAACCACAATGGTACATATACATATACCGTACCCGCTTACGACTGCTCCGTAATAGCCAATTTCGAAGAAGAAAATTCTTGTACCTATAACGTGTCCTTTGATGCCAACGGCGGAACAGGCACGATGGAGACCCAGACCTTCAACTGCGGCGTGGGAGGTAAACTCAACCCGATTGCTTTCACAGGCCCGGAAGTAACTGTGACCTACAACTATCACGGCGCGACAAGCGGCAACAATACGCCTTCAGTTACCGTCAATAAACCCTTCGACATTTGGGAGGACAACAAAGTTTATGAATTGCACGATGACGAAGAAGATGTTGATTTCTCCGTATCTAATGGTGAGACTGTCACGATGACGGCCCAATGGCGTAATCCGAGTGTGACACTCCCGACACCCGAAAAGACCGGCTTCACGTTCAACGGCTGGTACACTGAGGAAACCGGCGGCACGCTGAAAGGTACAGGCGGTGCAAATGTCATCATCGCAGGAGACATCACCCTTCACGCGCAGTGGACGGCGAATGGATATACCGTAACGTTCAACAACTATGACGGCACCGAACTGCAAAGCGTGCAGGTGCAGATAGACGGACATCCCGTCTATACGGGCGAGACACCCGTCAAACCGCAGGACGACTATTTCACCTACACCTTCTCCGGCTGGAGCGACGGTGCAACCACCTACGCTGCGGACGCGGAACTGCCCGCCGTGACAGAGGACGTGACCTATACCGCAGTGTTCACCGCCGAGCAGCGTCTCTTCACCGTCCATTTCAAGAATCCTGACAGCGACGATGACTTGCAGACATCCCAGGTGGCATACGGGGAGACTCCCGTCTTTGATGGAACGCCGGCCCGCGAGAACGATGGCGATGAGTACAACTGGTATGCGTTCACGTTCACCGGCTGGACCGACGGGGACAACATCTACGCAGCAGGTGACGCGCTGCCCGCAGTAACAGCTGATGTCACCTATACGGCACAGTACAGCAGGCAGCTGTTCATCATCCTGCAGGAGAATCAGGATGTGGATTACTACACGGATTTCCATA
>DBVX01000019.1 GCA_002308815.1 Bacteroidales bacterium UBA1253 | reverse complement strand
TTCACGCGGCGCTCGGGGATACGAGCTTTCTTACCGGTGAGGTCACGCAGGTAGTAGAGTTTAGCGCGGCGAACTTTACCGTACTTGTTAACCGTGATGCTCTCGATGAAAGGGCTGTCCATCGGGAAGATACGCTCAACGCCGACGTTGCCGGACATCTTGCGAACCGTGAAACGCTTCTTGTCCTGCGAGCCGTGAATGGCAATCACGTCGCCGCGGAACTCCTGAATACGCTCCTTGTTACCTTCCTTGATACGATACGCTACGGTGATCTGGTCACCCGCCGCAAATGCCGGGAACTCTTTCTTCTCACCGGCGAACGCCTCTTCGGCAATCTTCATCAAATCCATTGTAATGAACAGGTTTTAATGGTTACCCCGGCCGCAGTGTACGCTACTGTTCTCAGGTTTCCGAAACCGGCACAAGTGCCTGTTTCTCCGCTCTGATATGACCGATCGCCAGAGACTGCAGCCGAAAAATCGCGCAAAAGTATTGCGGCTTTCCGATATGTACAAGCATTTTGCGCAATTATCCTGAATTTTTCTTTTTGCCGTGCGAAATATTTGCCCTATCTTTGCGGCGCAAAAATGTGCGATGAACAGCGATACCCGTCGCATAGCGGTATGTTTAAGAAGTAACAAACAACAATCTAATTTATTATGAAACAAACAAGACCACTTCTCTTGCTGGTTGCGGTTACCCTGCTTGCAGCCGGATGCAAGGAAAAAATCGAACTTGACAAGGTGGACACCTCCATGTCGGTAAACACCGGCATCGCCGCCCCGATTGTCACTGTCAAGGCGCCCCTGACCGAGATTCTGGGTATCAGTGACAAAACGGGTCAGAGCAGCAAGCTCAATTGGATGTACGCCAAACTGCCCGGTATGCCCGGCTACTACGATGAGCAACTCAAGCACGTCCCTGATGGCGCACTCTTCTTCCGCGACACATTCGACATCATGCGGGATTTCCACCCCATTGACATAGGCGGTTTCCTTCTTCCTGTGGAAGAGAACCTGAACATCTTCGAGCAGGCAAAGAAAATGAACTACTCCGTATCAGGAGGTGTAATCACCATCCCCGCCGGATCGCCTCTCAAGTTCAGTTTCCCGTTGGAAGTCAAACTGGACAGTATCAACACGACCGATAAAAATGAAAACCCCGATGGGAACCGTATTGATAGGATGCGGATTTCCACAGCACGTTTCAGAACGCTGCTTTCCACCAATTTCGGTCTGAAAGACGAGGACATCCAGTCCGTCAAAATCAAAATGCCCAAAGAATTCACCACGTTCTCCGGCAAAAAGATGTCCGATGTCTATATTCCATCCCATGTGGAAGGAGAATATACGTATGTGGAAATCAACAAATTCCTCATCAAACTGCTGCCCGACAATATCAAGGAGAACCGTTTAAGCCATGTGACCAATACGGTGACTTTCAACGTAGAGTTCTCGCTGTTCATCACCACCCACCAAGTGACGGTGACTGCCGAATCCGCCATCAATTACTCGTTTGACGTGGAACTCCTCACCTACGAGGCACTGTACGGTTATTTCAATCCTTCCACATGGATGGAGGACCAAGACACCGTGGTACTGGCGGAGCAATGGCCCGCATGGAACGACATCAAGCGAATGAAAATGCATTTCCGCTATCCATCCATCCGTCTGATAGCCAGGCATCAGATCGGAACCGAAGACGGTTTCCCGCTCCATGTGAACCTCACACATATCGGTGTGGCGCAGACGGATGCGAACGGCAATCCGGGCGAGTTGGTCATGGCCCAGTTCGGCAACGGCTCGACAACACATCCCAACTATGTATGGAAACTGGACGATCCGGACAACCGCATTGACCCTAATCCCGATAACAAGGATATGAACCAATGGTCTGAAAACCAGTTCATCGTAGGTTATGAAGGGTTTATGGGCGAGAACACACACGTAGGCGATGTGGACAAACTGTTTGACCTCCGTCCTGATATAATCGGCTATAAATATGACATCACCGTCGGACCCAAGAGCAATCCCGCCATCGGGTCGCAACTGCGCGTGGTGAACAACACTATTATAAACCTCCAGGCCGTTACGGTAGTGCCGTTTGTGCTGAACGAAGGCTCGGAAGTGGAATACGCCGATACGCTGGACGTGGACTTCTCAAATGTTAATTTTGACTCCATCACCAACTCCGTAGAGTGGCTGGAATCCATCAACAACGGAACCATCTACCTGTATCTATATGCCAAGAATTCCATACCGTTCAAGATTTCGGCTGACTATCGTTTCCTTGACGGCAACGGACAGACAGTCGATCTGCCGCTGATAGAGGAGACAGAAGGCAGAAAGTCCTTCCATATGGACATCCCCGCCCCCGCCAAATATGACAACAGCGGCAATGTCACGGAAACAGGCAACAACACCATCGTGCTGCGCATCACCCACGATGAAATCAGCAAATTGCAAAGTGTAAGGAAACTGGCTTCCATCGTTTCCATTGACGCTAACCCGCAGCATGCCATCATCCACACGCAGTCGGGTCTGGACGTTACCATCGGAGTTTCCGCCACAATAGACGCCGTTATGAAAATTTTCTAATCAGGAGGACACTACTATGAAAAAACAACTGACAGCCATTCTTGCCCTCCTTACGGTGGGAACAACACTGATTGCGGCCCAGGATGTCAATACCCTGTATTTTCTGGAGAACGCCCCTATGCGGCACAAGATCAACCCCGCATTCCAGCCGGTTTGCACCACGTATGTGGGTCTGCTTCCTTTGCACTACACCTCTTTTTCCGCAGGCAACAACGCGGTCGCGCTCTGCGATCTGATGTACAAGAAAGACGGTAAATATGTCACGGGACTTTATCCGGGCGAAACGGACAAACTGACCAAACGTCTCAAAAACGATCTGCGCCTGACCGCCAACACCGAACTGGCCATCCTGAATTTCGGATCGCGCACAAAAGACTCGCTTGGATATTTTCATGTCGGTCTGAACACCAGACTGGAAGCCACACTGGCTTTGCCCGGCGACTTGTACGGTGCCCTCAACAGCGGTACTGACCAGCCCGGTGAAAGGACTGTCAATTTCAAGTCTCTGTCTTTCAACCTCAGTTCATACACCGAGCTTTCAGGCGGTTACAGTCATAAAATCGACAAAAATTGGACTGTCGGAGGAAAACTGAAGTTCCTGTACGGTCATGCCTATATGGATTTCCGGACAGACGAGGCATACCTCAAGATGGCTCCCGATCAGTTGCAGGCTTGTATCAGCGGCAATCTGAACATTGCCGGACCTTTCAAGGAGAATATGCCCGCACGCCTTGACAAGAACGGGATAACCGGACTGACAGACTATATGGACTTAAGTGCCGGAGGTTTCCTCAAACCGAAAGGATACGGAGGTGCTGTCGATCTGGGTGTAACCTACAAACCCTTCAAACAACTGCAGGTTTCAGTATCCGTAACAGACCTCGGTTTTATCTATTGGAAGTCAGCCACCTATTCAATGAAAGGGGACACAACCTACACGGCACCGATGATGCATTACAGCGAAATCAACGGGAATACAGCCGAAGAGAAGAACTCCGGAATCAATTCCGTTATGGATTCGATAGGGTCGTATCTCTCCTCTTTCGCGCAGAACAGCCTTATAGGCAACAAGTCAAACGCCAATGGTGTCTGCCGTATGACCACAACCAAACTGCACGTAGGTGTGGACGGCAATTTCTTCAAGAACAAAATCGGTGTCGGCGTGTATTCAGCGACTGAGTTCCGCAACCAGCGCGTCTATGAGGAGGTTACTTTCGGTCTGGCTGTCCGTCCCGTCAACTGGTTCAACCTCGCCCTTACTTACTCGTTCGTGAACGGAAGATGGAACACAATGGGCGCGGGACTGAGCGTCATGCCATACGACGGTCTCAACCTCACCCTGATGACCGACTACATACCCTTCACCTATGCCGATCTCAGCAAAGGAGGCAGTTCTACCTCTATTCCGTACAAAATGCAAAGGCTCAACGTTGGTATAGGTGTCACCATCGTAGTGGGTACCAATCCAAGCACCGCCAAGAAGAGAATCTACGTCAAGGACGTGGAGGACAATGTACCCTCCAACACGAACCTGTAAAAACCACATATCGTTTCATTTTAACCGACATATTATGGGAAGAGCATTTGAATACCGCAAAGCGACTAAACTGAAACGCTGGGGGCACATGGCCCGCACGTTCACCAAACTCGGAAAGGAAATCAC
>DBVX01000045.1:237-24393 GCA_002308815.1 Bacteroidales bacterium UBA1253 | reverse complement strand
GCTATAACTTCCTGTACAAGCACGCTCCGGCAGGTCTGCGCGCCAAGATGGACCTACGTGAACAACAAGTGGCACAAGCCGAACAGCAAGCAGCCGGTCAAAACGACAACAAGTCCGCCGTTGCGGACAAGGCGCGTCATGCCGTCCGTCATACCATCGTAACGAAACATCTGGTCAATCTGTTTATCAAGAACATGAGCGAGAAAGACGAAGAAAAGGCTTGACAATCATACGGCATACCCTGCCGACATCATCCCGTGCAAAAAAGAAAGCGAAACGCTCAAACAAGTTTGGACATTTTCGCCTTCCTTTTTTGCGGAAAGTGAGGGATTCGAACCCCCGGTACGACGTAATGCGTACACCACATTTCGAGTGTGGCTCTTTCGACCACTCAGACAACTTTCCGATTGCTTTCGTTCTACAAGAGTTATCCTCTTACCCAAAAGCCGCGCAAAAGTACGTTTTCTGGCGTATTTGAAAAAAAAAAAGTAAAAATTTTTTTCAAGATATGAAAAACAATGTACTTTTGCGGTGTTTTTTAGATAAAAGAGAGCCGTACTCCTTAAACGGGGCAAGACCTGCAAAGTCGAAAGAGCAGGATTACAACTAAATTAATAAACAAAATGAAAAAATCTATTTTTTTAGGACTCGTTCTTATGGCAACGGGTATGATGTTCGTTAGTTGTCAGTCTAATGGCTGCAAATGCACACAAAGTTACGGCTCAAAAACAGAAGTGGGCTTGATTTCTAATGAAGACCTGAAACAGTATTACAAAGTTGAAAAATGTTCAGAGTTACAGTCAGTAATTAAATCTAACTATGCTAAGGAAGATATAAGTGCTGAAGTTACTTGCAAAGGAATCTAAGTAATTTGTCAAGATATATTGCTGCCCCGCTTCTGCGGGGCAGTTTTTTGTGTGTAATTCATGAGCTTAACCGGTTCTGCCATACATTCACCATTCTGAAGATCCGGGATAAGACCAAGCATCGTTCGGATCATTCTTGGTCATATTGAATACAATACTTGATATAACGCCACTTTTGTTGAATAAGGCAAAAAAATGCGCTTTTTTTTTTGTAACATTGGGGAAACGCCGTACTTTTGCGGTCGCAAATGGTGCTTGAACCGCCTATCCGGCGGGGAGAGTGAATAGGGAAACAGGTGCGAATCCTGTGCAGACCGGCTGCTGTGAGTTCCTTAACAAAGTGATTTCCACATCCATCAGTCATTGACGGGTAGCCCCGCCGAGAAGACGCGAAATCACGGAACAAGCCAGAAGACCTGCCATTTGCAGATGATTTGATCGTCCTCCGGATACAGGCAGGTCAATGACAAACGCTTTTGTTACGTCACATGATTTAAGGTACACGTGAGAAATGTGTACGTCCGTATGCAGGTATTTGCGTGCGGGCTTGCTTCGTGTGCGTACCACATCGGGCAGATAATCAACACAACTATGAGAAAAAGATATTTTAAGACCTTGACAGAAGTTTGCGAAATGCAAATGACAACACATCTGTTGCAGACAGTCAGCGCGGGAACGGAACCCGCGCCCGGAGTAAGAAGTTACCGCGTCAGTTACGGCGAAGCCAAAGCACTGTAACAAAAAAAGCAGAGGCATGAACAGAACTATCCGCAATATATTCACAGCCGTCTTCCTGCTCGCGTCAGGTCTGATAATGACAGGCTGCAAGAACGACAACAACGCCCCTGAGCAACCCGCGAAGGCGCAAACCTACCGTATGCGCATCACCGCATCGAAAGGTGCGGACGCGCCGGTGAACGGTCCGCGCAAGGTGCTCTCGCTGGACGGCACGACACTGAACGCCGTATGGGCGGCAGGCGAACAGGTAAGCGTATATAACGTCACCAAAGGCGCAGCCCTCGGCGGCTGGCTTGAGGCACAGAGCGGAGGCGAAAGCACCCAACTGGAAGGCGATCTGACAGGCACGGTTGAGGCGGGCGACAAGTTGACACTCACTTTTTTGAGTCCGAACTACACCGACCAGCAAGGCACACTGGCGTACATATCCGCCCACTGCGATTATGCCGTGGCGGAGAACGTGGAAGTGGCATCGGTTTCGGGCGGACAGATACAGGCAGCCAACGACGCCGTGTTCGCGAACAGGCAGGCGATACTGCGGCTCACACTGAAAGACGCCGGCACAACGCCTGTTTCTCCCACGGCTCTTGAGCTCTTCGACGGCACAAGCGGCATCGCCACGCTGACTGCGATTCCCGCATCGACCTATACCACCAACGGCGAGGGCGTGCTGTATGTGGCGGTTCCGGGCTTCAGCGGCAAGACTATCACGCTGACCGCCATTGCGGGAGCGGACACCTATATTTATAACAAGCCGGGTGTTACGATTGAGAACGGCAGTTACTACACATTGTCGGCGGAAATGACCAAGCTGGTTTCGTCAGCCCCAGAAGGTGCCATCGGCAATGCGTTCTCCGTGAGTGCCACCCAACAGGTGTATTTCTCGCAGGGCAACCTGCAGTACAGGGCCAGCGACAAGACTTGGCGGTTCGCCGAGCACCAATGGGACATCATCGGCATGGGCTACGGTCAGACCAACACAACCGGCAATATATACTGCTACATAGGCGGCACCGTGCCGGACGGCGACAACCGTCAGATTTCGTCCACGTACAACGGCTGGATTGACCTGTTCGGCTGGGGTACGGGCAACCAACCCACCAAAACGAGTGAAAACAATTCCGACTATTCCCCCTATCGTGAATGGGGCAAAAAGCCAATCACCAACGGCGGCAACACCGCCGACATGTGGCGCACACCTACCCACGAAGAGTGGGGCTACCTGTTCGAGAGCCGCACTGACGCAGCGAACAAGTATGGCGCAGCAAAGGTGTGCGGCATGACGGGCGTGGTTGTTCTGCCGGACGAATGGACACTGCCTGCGGGCTGCGGTTTCACTGCCGGCATGACGGCTGTGAGCGACTGGTATGACTGGAGCCAGGTGCCGGAAACGAATGTCTATACGGAATTAGGATGGCGGAAGATGGAAACAGCGGGCGCCGTATTCCTCCCGTGCGCGGGTTTCCGCTACGATACCAATGTTCATGACGCGGGCGGACAGGGACACTACTGGGCTGCCACGAAATACGACAGCGACGAGGCATACTATGTGAATTTCGCCTCCCGATGCCTGTATCCTGTAACTTGGAACAACAAGTATTACGGCTTTGCAGTCAGGCTGGTTATGGAACTATAAATCCGCGTAACGGATATATTTTAATACTTTAACAAACTAACTAATTTATTCATTTATGAACAAAAGATTTCTTTTGGCGGGCGTGACGGCACTGCTGTGCCTGTTCACCCCGAAAGCGATGGCGCAGAGTTATGAACTGCGCACGCTGACGTTCGAGGACGACGCCGTGAATGTCACAAATGGTGATTTTTCCGGCGAGAGCGGTGACGGTGCTGCTTCGGTGTGGTCGGATCTGATTGACGATCCGCAGTACAATGGCAGCAAGTTGCTGTACCAGGGCGGTTCATCCTATTGGTGGCACGACGGCGAAAACACCGAGTTAACAACATCCTTCTCACAGCCATATTGGAGTGGCGGCGNNCCAGCCACTATGGCAGCAACGACCTGAGCACCTACGGCGACTACGACATGCAGCTGACCGTCTATAAATCGGACGAGGACGATCTGGCGGAATCCGGTGCGGGGCATAACGGTTCGAACAATTTCGCCATCCATTTCGGATATGATGGTGCTTGGTTTGACGGGCGCCATGCCTTGGAATTTGCAGACGGTGTCGCCCGCGTCATTGACCACATGTATGTGAACAACACGACATACGTGCTCAATGCGTATCTGAACGGCAGTTTTGTGAATCCTGCCGCCACGGACGAGGACTGGTTCAAAATCGTGGCTACCGGTTATGATGAGAATGACGATGAGACCGAAACCATTGAGTTCTATCTTATGCGCGGAAACGATATTAACAGCGATGACATCATAACCGATTGGACGATATGGGATATGAGCGATTTGGGTGCAGTCACCAAGGTTGTCTTCGATATGCGAGGCAGTCAGAGTGCATACGACGACTTGGCCACTCCCGCATATTTCGCCTACGACGATGTAGCAGTCCGTTTCCCCGTTTCCACCCCACCCGCTCCGACATCCTACGAGCGTAACGGTCTGACAGTCGGAAGATACGGCACCATCTGCCTGCCTTACGCAGTCGGAGCGAACAACCGCAGCGGCGCGACGTTCTACAACGTAGTGGCTCAGACTTCCGAAGGCATCATCCTTGAGGAAGAGACGGGCGACCTCACAGCCGGCCAGGCATACATCTTCTATGCCACCGCCACAAGCCTGAGCTGCACCTATTCGGGCGAGGCTGTACAGACTCCCGTCGACGCATCGCTGAACAACGGTCTGCAAGGCACGTTCGAGGACAACACCGTAGTACCGACCGGCATGTGCTTCCTGTACAACAACCTGCTGTGGCAGTCCACCGGCTCGAACCACGTGAACGCCAACCGCGCTTACCTCAATATGACCTACGTGCCCAACTACGTACCCGCTCCCGTACCGGGCAGAAGACGTATAGTTATCGGACGCGTTAGCGAGGAAGCCACAGGCGTGGACGCTATCGAAGAAAACGGACAGAACGGACGGAAAGAGATGATCAACGGCGTGCTATACATCAACCGCAACGGACGGATGTTCAACGCACAAGGCCAGGAAATGAAGTAACCCAAAAACAAGATTGCAACTATGAAAACATACAATTCGCCCGCTACCGCGGTATATACAATGTGTATGGTAACGACACTCTGCGCGAGTGACCCGTCGTCATCCATCCCTGTGGATATCAACTATTCGCCCGATGGTCCGGATCCCACCTTGTTCGGCGACTAAGAGACATCCGTTCATAAACGAACCCACCCCCTTAGATACGGGTTTCGCGTCCGGTGAGTCTTGCTGCCATGGGACTCACCGGACAAGCAAAGCGGGAACGTCAGAAAGGGCGTTCCCGCTTGAATTCAGAGACGAATGCTTGCATACCGGAAAAAAGATGTAATTTTGCGAGCATAAAAAGAAAGGTCAATAACAATGAAAAAAACAATAACAAGCATATTGAGCGCCGTATGCATGGTAACGGCATTGCAGGCGCAAGAGAGCGTGAACCCATACATATCGCGCGTGTTCGAGTACCGTCCCGCCCCCGGGCAGTTCATCAACACGCTTCCCGCCAGCGAGGCTGGTGACACCGAGGAAACAATGGCGCAGAAGGCAGAAGAATGCCTTGCAGATGACAAGCAGGTGATGATATCACTCGGCGGATACGGCGGCTATGTGGTGTTCGGTTTTGACCACGAGGTGCTGAACGTGGCGGGCGAATACGACATGAAGATACTGGGCAACGGCTTTTACTCCGCCACCCTGAAGGAAGGCGAGCCGTTGGGAGGCAGCAGCGAGCCGGGAATCGTGATGGTCAGCCGCGATGACAACGGAAACGGTCTGCCCGACGACGAATGGTATGAACTCGCCGGCTCGGAGGAGACCAACGAACAGACACGGTTCAACTACTCTATCACCTACTACCGCCCCGATGACGACACACCGGCTGACAAGTATATCCGCTGGGAGGACAGCGAGGGCGTAACGGGCTATATCCCGAAGAACTCGTTCCACAAACAGCCGTATTACCCCGAATGGATAGCGGAGGACGAGATGACGTTCACAGGCACACGCCTGCGCGACAACGGCATCGACCTGAGCGGGAAAGGCACCAACTACGTGCTGTACTGCTTCGACTGGGGATACGCGGACAACCACCCGAACGAGTTGAAGGACCATCCCGAACGGCACGTGTCGGAGTTCGACCTGTCGTGGGCTGTGGACAAGAACCGTCAGCCTGTAAAGTTGCATGGAATCCATTTCGTGAAGGTGTATAACGCGATGAACCAGGTGTGCGGATGGTTGGGCGAGACGAGTACGGAGGTGATGGGCGCATACGACCTGCACCCCGAGGCGAAGATTACGACAGGACTGTCAGAGAGCCGCCATTCGGACGGCACACAGCTGCGCAAGGAGGTCCGCAACGGCAGAATGACCATCATCCGCAACGGCGAACGCTACACACTGACCGGCCAGAAGGAATAACATTCAAAGCATCTGATTCCGGAATTTGCACGCCAACCACATGCATTTATAATAAAACGCATGTGGTTGGCGTGCAAATAGTCCATTGTATAGATGGAAGCGAGCGAAAATCGTTTTTATTTTGGCAATATAACAAAAACAAGTGTACCTTTGCTGTTTGAAATCCTCATCAGTATCGGTAACGCCGAAACCGGTTTGCACATCCTGTCATACTCACTATGGATATCAAAGAATACATCAGCACCGTCAATCAGAAGTTTCGTGCCGGTAATGCCACCGAGCACACCTACAGGGGTGCTTTGGAGCAGTTGATGCAAACCCTGCTTCCCAAACTCCGTATCGTGAACGAGCCGAAAAGAGAGAAATGCGGCGCACCCGACTATATCGCCAGCCGGAAAGACGGTATTCCCGTATTCTATATCGAAGCGAAAGACATTGGCGACAACGACCTTGACGGACACAATCCTCATGGTCACAAAGAGCAGTTCACGCGATACAAACAGGCGCTCGATTATATTATCTTCACGGACTATCTGGACTTCCACCTGTACGAGCACGGCGGGTTTGTCGATAGTGTGCGCATTGCCGAAGTGAAAGGCGATAAGATTGTTGCTCTTCCGGAAAACGAAGATAAATTCTTAAATCTTATCGAGCATGTTGGCAACAATGCCATCCAAAGCATTACCACCGCTTCGCGTCTTGCCAAACTGATGGCCGGTAAGGCCCGGCTGTTGGAGAACATCATCGAGCAGGCGATGAATGACGAGACGGAGAGTTACGCCAACGAAAACCTGCGCGGTCAATATCAGGCATTCAAGGACGTGCTTATCCAAGAACTGAAACCTACAGACTTTGCAGACATTTATGCCCAGACTATCGCATACGGTATGTTCGCCGCCCGCTTGCACGACGACACGCCGGAAGATTTCAGTAGAGAAGAAGCAGCCCGTCTTATTCCCAAGACCAATCCGTTCCTGCGGCAGATATTCAACAATCTGGCGGGTAATGACCTTGACGAGCGCATCGCGTGGGTGGTGGATGATTTGGCAACAGTTTTCCAAGCCACGAATATTCAGAAAATCATGCAGGTCTATGCGCAGGACAAACGCCATCACGACCCCATGATTCACTTCTATGAGGATTTCCTCTCGGAATATAATCCCAAGTTGCGCAAGTCCAAGGGTGTTTGGTACACTCCGCAGCCTGTTGTGGAATTTATCGTAAGAGCGGTTGACGAGATTTTGCAGAAGGAGTTCGGATTACAAGAAGGACTTGCCGACTACTCCATAATAGAAAAAGAGGTGGCAATAGAGCAGAGCCGTGACAGACACACATCTGACGGAGCGAAACACGGAATGTGCAAGTTCCACCGCGTGCAGATTCTTGACCCTGCTACCGGCACAGGCACATTTCTGGCAGAGGTAGTCAATCAGATTTACGACCGCTATCGTGATAATCAGGGTATTTGGCAACAATACGTGGAGCAACACCTTTTGCCACGTCTGAATGGCTTTGAGATTTTGATGGCTTCGTATGCCGTGGCTCATATCAAGTTGGATATGCTTTTGGCTGAAACGGGCTATCACCACAATACAGACAAACGTTTGCACGTCTATCTTACTAACTCGCTTGAAGAGAGCAACAACGAGCCTCGCACACTCTTTGCCCAATGGCTAAGCCGCGAGGCGACAGAGGCGAATATCATCAAGCGCGACTATCCGGTAATGGTGATGCTTGGCAACCCGCCTTACAGCGTGTCAAGCCAGAACAAAGGAGATTGGATTACGGGATTGTTGGACGACTACAAACGCAACCTCAACGAGCGCAACATACAGCCGTTGTCGGATGACTATATCAAGTTCATCCGTCTCGCGCAGCACTACATAGAGCGCAACGGCGAGGGCATAATGGCGTATATCAGCAACAACTCGTTCCTTGACGGACTCATCCACCGTCAGATGCGGCAGGAACTGATGCGCGTGTTCGACAAGATATATATCCTCGACCTGCACGGCAACAGCCGCAAGAAAGAGACTGCCCCCGACGGCGGCAAGGACGAGAATGTCTTCGACATCATGCAAGGCGTGAGTATCAACACCTTCGTGAAACTGCCTAAAAATAAATAACAATATGGAAAACTTTGCAATACAACTGTTTGAACAAAAACAAGTGCGTGTAATCTGGAACGAAGAAGAAGAAAAGTATTACTTCTCCGTAGTGGATGTAATTCGTATTTTAACAGAAAGTGCAGACTATCAGACTGCTCGGAAGTACTGGAAAGTACTGAAAGGCAGACTGAAAAAAGAAGGTAATGAGTCGGTAACAAATTGTTACCAACTGAAATTGCCTTCATCTGATGGAAAAAAATACAAAACGGATGTCGCTGATTTAGAGCAGATATTCCGACTTATACAATCCGTGCCATCCAAGAAAGCCGAGCCAATCAAACAGTGGCTTGCCAATATAGGAGCACAGCGCATCGACCAGATAATTGACCCCGAACTCACTTTCCAAATGGCTGTGGAGGACTATCGCCGGCAGGGGTATTCCGACAAATGGATTAACGAGCGTATGCGTTCCATCGAGATGCGAAAGGAACTGACCGACGAGTGGCACAGGGCAGGCATACACGAGCAGAAGGATTTTGCCATTCTCACCAATGTCCTCACCAAGGCATGGAGCGGAATGACTACGGGCGAGTACAAACGTCACAAAGGTCTGACCAAAGAGAACCTGCGCGATAATATGACCAACATTGAACTCGCTCTCAATACTCTCGCCGAAGTTACTGCCACCGAACTCTCACGCCAACAGAATCCACAAGGGATGACACAAACCCGGCAGACAGCACAGGAAGGCGGCGAAGTGGCACGAAATGCCCGAACCGACATCGAACAACGACTCGGACATACCGTTATCTCTTCCGAGCGGGCATCGGACTATATCCGCTCTATAGAGGATGCGCAAGCAAAAGAACTGCCTGACGACAATACAGATACAAAATAATATGAGCGAACAATCAGAACATACCTGCCAAGTCTTCCATTTCGACCTCTACGGCACACGGGAGGAGAAATACGACTACCTGCGCACGCACAGCCTTCATGATGTGGAATGGCAGCAACTTGAGCCTCAAGCACCGTCCTTCTTCTTCGTCCCAAAAGACTTCTCCCTGCAAGAGGAGTATAACAAGGGATTCCGAATTGACGAGTTGATGAAAGTGGGAGCCTGTGGCATTGTCACCTCACGGGACAGCCTCTTGATTCGGAATACACCACAAGAGTTGGAACAGGTAAGAAAAGACTTTGAGAATCTTTCCGAAGAAGAGTTCAGAAGAAAATATGAAATAAAAGATAATAGCGATTGGACATATTCCGGAGCAAAAGAGAATATAAAATATACGACAATAATTCCTGTTTCGTATAGACCGTTTGATGACAGGTATGTGTTATATACATCAAAGAAAGGTGTAATTTCAAGACCCCGCTTTGACATAATGCGCCACCTACTTAACGGATACTATAGGGATAGTATAGGGATAGTGAAGGGTTGCAATAACTCCTCCCGTAAGTTAGGGGAGGTGCCTGAAAGGCGGAGGAGTGTGTCTGAAGAACCTACACACGCCCCCCTGCCCCCCTCTAACTTAGAGGGGGAGTCTCTCCGCTACCCTTGCACTACCGATGCGCTACCTTTGAACAAGGGTAACATAGCACTCAACGTCTGCAAACAGCAGAGTACTTTCGATTTTCAACATGTCTTGGTAAGCAAAAACATAACCGATAAATGCACATTATCGGCGCAAACCAAGGAAGCGGGTTATGTCTTCCCCCTCTACCTTTATCCCGAAGAGGGTTCAATAGACACTGAGCGGCGGGTAAATATGGATGCCGCCATCATGGAGCGGATTGCAGCGTGTGCTATCAGGGGCGCAGGCGTCCCGCCTGCGGAGGCAAATGATCGCGAGCGAGACGCTCACGCCCAAGGAGATACCGCAAGCGGGACGCTTGCGCCCATGGTGACTCCCACTAATGTCTTCGACTATATTTACGGCATTCTCCACTCACCCTCATACAGGGAGAAATACAAGGAGTTTCTCAAGGTCGATTTTCCGCGCATACCCTATCCGAAAGACGCACAAGAGTTTGAGCATTACCGCTATTACGGTGAGCAGTTGCGCCGCCTGCACCTGATGGAGAATATCCCGAACAATACGAGTGTCTCGTTCCCCGTAGCAGGCAATATGGTAGTGGAGCAGTTCGCTTATACCGCAGGCGGGCAGTCTGCGTCAAGGGTGTATATCAACGCCACCCAGTATTTCGATAATGTTCCCCGTGTGGCGTGGGAAATGTATATCGGCGGCTACCAACCGGCTCAAAAATGGCTACAGACCCGCAAGGGCATGACTTTGGATTTCAAGGATGTGAAGCACTACCAGAGCATCATCTACGTTCTCCTGCAAACCGCCCGTATCATGCAGGAGATTGACAACAATGCCAAGCATCAGATTGTATAAACCATACCGACTTAGGCATAACATTTTCTTATTCACAAAATAATAACCACTATGAAAGAATCAGCATTACAAATCGCGCATCGCGGATACCAGCCCAAGATGCCCCAAGCCCTTCGGGGTGCAGTATGCCTCAAAGAAGGCGAAAAGACAGAATCCGTAGCGGACCAGGCAGCCATCAAAGAGTTGTTCCCCAAAACCTACGGTCTGCCGGTTATCGAAATAGCCGACAACGGGTGCGGCTGCGAGAAAGAAAAGGAACAGTGCGGCTGCGGGAGCGGACAAGCGGCGCGCAACGTGGGCGTTATCTTGAGCGGCGGACAGGCTCCCGGCGGGCATAACGTCATTTCGGGTCTGTTCGACGGACTGAAACGGATGAACAAGGACAGCAGGCTCTACGGTTTCTTGGGCGGACCGAGCGGACTGATTGACGGCAAGTACATCGAACTGACCGCCGACATCATCGACCGCTACCGCAACACGGGCGGCTTTGACATCATCGGTTCGGGACGCACCAAACTGGAAGAGACGTGGCAGTTCGACAAAGGCATAGAGGTATGCAACCGGTTGGGCATCACCGCCATCGTCATCATCGGCGGCGATGACTCCAACACCAACGCCTGCGTGCTGGCGGAATACTACCTGCAGAAACAGTGCGGCATACAGGTCATCGGCTGCCCGAAGACGATTGATGGCGACCTGAAGAACAGGATGATTGAGACATCCTTCGGTTTCGACACAGCCTGCAAGGTCTATAGCGAACTGATAGGCAACATCCAGCGAGATGCCAATTCGGCAAAGAAATACTGGCACTTCATCCGTCTGATGGGACGCAGCGCGAGCCATATCGCCTTGGAGTGCGCCTTGCAGACACAGCCGAATATGTGCATCATCTCCGAGGAAGTGGAAGCCAGAAAGATGACACTGGGCGACATCGTGGAGGACATCGCCCGCGTGGTGGCAGCCCGTGCGGCAAAGGGTCTGAACTTCGGGACGGTGCTGGTGCCGGAGGGTCTGATTGAGTTCATCCCCGCCATGCGCGCACTGATACAGGAACTGAACGACCTGCTGGCGGACAGCAAGGAGTTTGACGTGAACGGACTGACAGCCGAGGCGAAACAACTCTACCTGTCGCTGCCCGAAGCCATCGCCAAACAACTGACGATGGACCGTGACCCGCACGGGAACGTGCAGGTCAGCCTCATCGAGACCGAGAAACTGCTCATTGAGATGGTCGGCAAACGATTGGCGGAGATGAAAGCGGCAGGCGAGTACACCGGCAAGTTCGCCACGCAGCACCACTTCTTCGGCTACGAGGGCCGCTGCGCCGTACCGTCCAACTTCGATGCGGACTACTGCTACAGCCTCGGACAGACAGCCGCGCAACTGATAGCGGGCGGCAGAACCGGCTATATGGCCACCGTGCGTAACCTGATCCGTCCCGCAGAGCAGTGGACAGCGGGCGGCGTGCCTGTCACGATGATGATGAACATGGAACGCCGCAACGGAAAGATGAAACCCGTGATACAGAAAGCATTGGTCGAACTGGACGGCAAACCCTACCAATACCTTGCCGCTCACCGCGAGGAATGGGCGGTTTCGACCGACACGTACATCTTCCCGGGTCCCATCCAGTACTACGGTCCGTCGGAGGTGTGCGACCAACCGACCGTCACGCTCAAACTCGAACACGAAGCGTAACAGCCACTGCAACAATGTTCCGGTTGCGTTCCGTTCTTCTGACAGTATTTGTGCTGTGCATCTGTCTGTCGGCGGCATCCCCCACCGACAGGCAGATGTACGAAGCCTACCTGCACGAGGATATGCAAGTGTGGGGCGATTATCTCAGCAATGCGTCGTGGCGGGATGCGGACACGGAAGAACGCAGACGGATACTGCTGTATGAGTACGGGTATGTCCCCTACCTATTGTCCGTCGGCGATACGGCGGGTTGCCGGGCAGCCAACAGGCGGTACGGGCAGCATATCGAATCGCAGAAAGATGTTCTGCCGCAGGCCGAGTATTGGAGTCACAGCAGTGCGACACGAATCTATTCGTTTGTTTCAAGTGAAGGCGGCATAGGCGATGCGCTGAAAGGCAGGCGGCTGGCGGGAAAGGCGGCGGATGCGGACCCGCTCAACCCGTTGGCTCTGTATATGCGGGCGAACGTGTATTTCCACTATCCGAAACTGGCAGGCGGAAACAAGAAAAAAGCACTACTGAACTACCTCCGTGCCGAACGGATTATGGAACGTGATTCAGTTTACCGGTATCACTGGATGTACCCCGCCGTGCAACTGGTGGTGGCGCAGTGCTACGAAAAGACGGGGGAGAGCGAAAAGGCTGTGGCGCAATGCCGCAAGATCCTGCACCTGCACCCGGAGTTCAAGTACGTGAAAGAAACATATTTACCTACCCTATCAGACAAGAAACAAGATGGCAAAGATTAACGGTTTGACCGCTGCGGAAGAGGCAGGACTGGAGTTGGAGTTCGCCGAGGAGATTCACGCGGGCTTCCCCTCCCCTGCTGCGGACCACGCGGGCGAACGGATTGACATCGTGCGCGAACTGAGCCGCCATCCCGAGACCACTTTCTACGCGACAGTCAGCGGCGAGAGTATGCGCGACGCGGGGCTTCAGGACGGCGACATCATCGTGATAGACAAGTCATTGGAGCCTAAGAACGGCGACTTCATCATTGCCGCCATCGACGGCGAGTTCACCATCAAGGAGTTCCGGATGGACGAATCGAACCAATACGCATGGCTCATACCCCATAACGAGACCTACCGTCCCATCCGCGTGACGCAGGAGGATAATTTCTCCGTATGGGGCGTTGTCACCCATTGTATCCACAAGACGCGCCGCTGATGTACGGACTTGCCGACTGCAATAATTTCTTCGTNNCGTGAGCTGCGAGCGCGTGTTCCGTCCCGACCTGTGGAACCGGCCCGTGGTGGTGCTGTCGGGCAACGACGGCTGTGTGGTGAGCCGCTCCAACGAGGTGAAGGCGTTGGGCATCAAAATGGGTGTCCCACTCTATCAGATACGTGACGAGGTGGAGCGGTATGGCATAGTCTGTTTCAGTTCCAATTTCTCGCTCTACGGCGACATGTCCTCCCGCGTGATGTCCATCCTCCGCAGGCACACCAACCGCTTCGAGCAGTACTCCATCGACGAGGGGTTCATCAATCTGGACCATATCCCGTCCGACGAGCGGAAGAGTTACTGCGAGCGGATTGTGCGGGAGATTTATCAGGGTACGGGCATACCTGTGTCAATGGGAATTGCCCCTTCCAAGACGCTTGCCAAGGTTGCGAGCAAGTACGCCAAGAAGTACAAGGGCTATCACGGCGCGTGCATCATCGATGACACCGACAAACGACGGAAGGCGTTGGAGAACTTTGAGATAGGCGACGTGTGGGGCATCGGCAGGCAGGCGAAAGCCAAACTGACGGGCGCGGGCATCACCACCGCCTTGCAGTTCGCCGACCGCCGCGAGGAGTTCGCCCGCAACCTGCTGCATAAGACGGGTCTGCTGACCTGGCGCGAACTCAACGGCGAGGACTGTATCGACATCCGCGAGATAGCAAGGAAACAGACTATCACCCGTTCACGCACGTTCGCCACAGCCATTACCGACCGCACGGTGCTGGAACAGCAACTGGGCGATTTCTGCGAGGCGTGCGCCCGGCAGCTGCGTATGCAACAGTCTGTCTGTCAGCGGATGGTGGTTTATGCCTCCACCTCCCGTTTCCGCACGGACATCGAACAGCATCAGATAGCCGAGGAGGTCGTGCTGCCCGTGGCGACAGCGAACACCGCCGAACTGCTGCAATACGCGATGGCCGCCATGCGCAGGCATTTCCGTCCGGGTGCGCTATACAAACGGGCGGGTATCGTGCTGACGCACATCATCCCGCAGAACACTGTTATTCAAGACCTCTTTGACGAGCGCGACCGCGAGAAAGACAGCAGGCTGCAAACCGCGCTGGACCGGATGCACGACAAGTTCGGCAAGCGCGCCATCGTGTTCGGCACGCAAAGTTCCGCTTCCCAATCGGAACAGAGTGTATATAAGTCTGAGAACCGCAGTCCGCTCTATACCACGGACATCAGTCAGTTGCTGCAAATCCGCGTATAGACATCCATCAACTGCTTCGTCACAATCTGCTTGCTTGCAATCTGAATGGTATGGTTGCGGATGGCTGCCGCATCGTACCGTTTGTAGGAATCTGCCATCCGGTTCAGCGCAAGGGCAAGTGCATCGGGGTTTTCCACCGGCACACGCATACCGCACAAAGTCGGCGTTTCGTATTCGGGAACCACCTCCGAAGCCACTACGGGCAGTCCCATAGCCATCGCCTCCAGCACAGCCACCGGCTCCGCCTCCACCCTGCTGCTGATGACGAACGCATCCGCCTTACGGAGTTGCTCACGCACCCCTTCCCGATTGAGTTCGCCGGTGAAGGTGACAGTATCTTTGTGCCTGCACGCTGACCAAATCCGCTGAAATTCCGGCGAGTCAAAATTCTCACCGACAATGGTCAGATGCACGTCCCTCCGTCTGTCACAAAGTTTGTCCCACGCAGGCAGAAGTATATCATAACCTTTCTCACGGTAATAGCCGTTGACGCTGACAAACCGCGTCAGCGTATGCTCTTTCCTGTCCGAAGACGGGGCAAAGAAATCCGTGTCCACTATATTGCCGATAACCCGGAACGGCACATCCCGCTCACAGTAAGTCTTGATTTTTGGAATGAGTTGGTCGGAAACGGGAATGATACAGTCCGCATACGAGAAACCTGCACGGAAAAAAGGCTCAAACTCGTCCTGAAAAAAGCCGCGCGCATAGTCCGACCTGTATCCGAACATTCCTCTATGCTCAGTCAGCACGTATGGTATGCCGTACCTGCGTTTGATGAGTGCGGCAGCGTAGGCTGCCCAAGTGGCACTGTGCGCGTGAATCAAGTCGGGATGACCGAACCGCTGAAAGTACATGTCATACATCCGTAGCGTCCTGCGCGCCCAAAGACGGATATTCAGCACCGTGGCACGGGGTATGGGACGGGTGAAACTACGCAAAACGGGTATGCCGTCCTCCTCTGTAAAATATGGGACAAGAGGATAAGTGGCGAAATCCAATGCCTTCCGTCCGTACTTGCGCCAGCCGAGTGACACATTTGCGAGGTTATGCACATCCACACCCCGCTCTTTGAGCACCAGTGCCTGATGACGGACGAACTGTCCGCCTTCGGGCAGATACCAACTCGGCAGAAGAAGGACTCTCATACTTGAATGCGTTTCCAATAGTATTTGTTGGCGAAATAGAGTGCGAACGGAAGTAACTTGGAAGCGGAATACAGCCATTCGCCATTATAGGAAACCGTCATTCCGTTAATGCCGTTCTTAAACAGGAACAAATTGTTCTTCTGACTCTTTGACGGCGACAGTCTGCCCAAGTCGAAGCGTTTCACACCGTCTGCGGCGAGCGTGTCCATCCATCCCTTGTAAAGAAGATAGGAGGCAGACAGGCGGCGGCCTTCCGCTGTGGTGAACGAGTAGAGAAAACGCGCATATTCGCCTCGCTGGAAGACGATTCCGCCTGCCAGATGACCGCCCTGCGCATCGTCCACCCACGCCAGACGGAAGCAGGGTTGCGACAAAACAGTCCGCAGTTGTTCAGCCGTGAGTCCGTCGCGGAAACCTTTGCGGTTCTCCATCTCGGTATGCAGACGGATATAGTCGGCAACCGCCTCATCAGACGGATTGGCGACCGACACAAAACACAGCCGCGCATCGTCCGCCTTTTGCAGGTTTCGCTGCCAGCTCTTGTCGAAACGGTAGGGTTGGTCCAACGCAATCTCCTTGCTTAACGTGGTGGAGAACAGACCGACTGGACGCAAAAAACCAGCCTGACGGATACCCGCCTCGTACAGCGGCGAATACAGCGAATCGGAATTGACGTATATCATATCCGCATCCGTTTGCGCTATGTGGTCAAAGAAGGCAAATACCTGCTTGTCGGTAACCGGCAACGAGCGGAAACACTCTCCCGTTACGGTGAACATACGCTTGCCCCATTTGCGGCTGATCCACCCGATGCAGGCTATCTGTTCGCTGACGAAACAGCGCATATCCTCCTGCCGCAGAAAAGCGGTCACCCACCCCTCCGTCTGCGTGTGGGACACACACTGCCAGTCGCGGGTGGCAGCGAAGAACGTATGCGGATCAACCTGCCGTACCATTTACCGTTTGCGGAAAGTGAACAGACGATAGAGCCAATACGGAACGGCGAACCAGCGGCGGTAGAACTTCTCCACGCTGTAATACGTGGCGGGTGTGGTGCCGAACTGCTTGAAATGCTTGGCGACACCCGGTATCATGCTTCCCTCGAAGTCGAATACAACGCCTTTCTCACGGGCGAGTTTGATACATTCGAGAACGAGCAGAGCCATCGCACCGCTGTCCTCGTGCGCGTGGTCCTGTGCGGCGATGAGGTAGTACATCGTGCGGCTGTCCCACACCACGAACGCCTCGGCGTAGAGTGCTCCGTCCGCGTTGTGGATGCTGACAATCTCGCATTGACCAAGCCGCCGCGCCTTGCGTTCCAACACGAGGAAGAACTCGCGCGAATAACTGATTTCCTTATGCTTGTCAGCCAGCACATCGCGGTGGAAACGGTAAAAGTCCTCGGCATTGACCTTCCCCCGCTCGGCGTGAAGCGAGAGTGCTTTCTGCAACTGGCGTTTCTTGTTGCGCGAGAAGCCGTCAATCACCTTGTCAAGGTCGGTGAGGTCCTCAAGCCTGTATGTCACCCGTTCGCGCAGGCGCATACCCTTGCCTTGGAGCACCTGCGGACAGGGGTTGCCGATGGTGTAGTGCTGGTAGTAATAGTGGAGGTCAAGTTCCTGCAACTGCCGGAACAACTCGTCGCAGACCGTCTGTAGTGTGTCCTTGTCCCATGTCGAACCGTCCTCGTTGAGGAGCGACCGGTCGAGCCATATACCTCCTATGGGTGTTTCCTGCGGCATCACGATGAAGTGCATCCAATACCGCTTGCCGGTCAGATAAGGCAGTGCGGCGAGAATCCGTTCGCTGCGTTCCTGAATGACCAGAAGCACATCCCATCCCTTTCCGGCGCAGACGGCATCCAGCCACCACGGCTGGAAGAATATGGGCATTGCGGGTTGCTCCGCGCACCAAGCCGCGTATCGTTCCTTGTTGCTCATATCACCTGTTATTGACGGTCATATCTCTCTGCCGTACAGCCTCATACAGCATCACACCCGCCGCGACCGACACGTTCAGGCTCTCTATGGTTCCTTTCATCGGGATGCGAACCTGCTCGGTGGCGAGACGCAGATTGCCCTCATAGATGCCTTTCTCCTCGTTGCCCATCAGGATGGCGAGAGGCAGGGTCATATCCGCCTCTGTGTAGTTCTTTGTTGCATGTTCCGTGGCTGCCACGACATTCAGTCCGCTGTCACGCATCAACTGCAAGGCGTTCTGCATATTCTCCACCTTGCAGACTGGCAGCGTATGGATGGCTCCCGCGCTGGTCTTGACTGCATCGCCGTTGACGGAGGCAGAGCCGCGCGTGCCGATGACCAGTCCGTGCGCTCCGGCGCAGGCGCAGGTGCGCGCTATGGCACCGAAGTTGCGCATGTCCGTCACGTTGTCCAGCACCATCAGCAGCGGTGTCTCGCCCTTGTCGTAGGCGGCTTGGATAACGTCCTCCACGCGGTAGAACTCTACAGGCGAGAGGAAGGCGATGACACCCTGGTGGTTGCGGTCGGTGAACCGGTTGAGTTTCTCCACCGGCACGCGCTGCACGGCTGTCTGTATCTCCCCGCCCATGGCGGAAAGCCTGTCAATCAGTTGCCGACCGAGAGCGGAGGACAAGTCGCGGCGGACGAGAATCTTGTCGAATGTCCTGCCTGCGTCAATCGCCTCAAGCACGGCGTGCAGACCGAAGATCATCTCTTTTTCTTTCACGCGCTTGGTTTCGTATGTCCGTGCGGATGGATTCAGCATCTTGACGGAATTATTTTGTTTCTGTAACAGCTTTCCAGCATACCTCTGCGGCACCGGTGTCGGGCAGACATTCCAACGCGTAGAGCGGAATGGTCTGAATCATGCGCGAGATGGTCAGATAGAGCGCGTCCATCACCTCCGGCACCACTTTGAGTCCGCTTGCGGAAGAGAGCATATAGGCGTATGCCTCGGGCAGCCTGAGCCTCCGTGCCTCGTTATGGGGAGCCTGCGCCAGTTTGACGATAGCCCCCACCTCCACGCTCACGTTCTTGTAGCAGGGTGTCTTGCCGCTCCACGGCGAGCCATAGACCACCACGCGGCTCTTCCCGTCCTGTTCGTACAGGCGCAGTACAGGGTTGTCGTCATTGAGCAGCCACGCGTCGTCAAAGGCTTTGAACCACTGCCGCGCGTGCGTGGATTTGCCCGTGCCTGACTTGCCGAGGAAGAGGTATCCCTTGCCTTGCCGGACAGCCACAGCCGCGTGCATCTCTAATGTCTGAAGATGAGCCGTGGAGAAGGCGTAAAGCAGCATCGCGGCGTTGTTGATGGCGAATGTGGTCTGCGGCGTGTCAATCTCCAGCCACGCCTGACGGAAATCAGGGGTGGTCAGCATACGGCTGCAAACCGGAGCATCCCTGCTGATGGCTATACAGAACAGCCAGTTCTGTTTGACGCGATAGACCTCTATGCGGGGCATCTCCTCATCCGATGTGTCGGTATATACATGCTCTTTTTCTTCCGTGTCAAGAGGCGGGATGCCGATGGTAAGGCTGAACTGCACTTCGGACGGCGTGTTCCATACACGGAAAGGCTCGTAGTTGGTCAGGGGGGCTAACATCTCCTCCGGCGCCTCGATGGAGAAGAGGTGTTCGGCTACTCGATAATACCTGCGTTCAGCCATGTGTCAATCGTTTTTTGTGAATCCTGAAGTGCCTGTTCGCGCGTGACATCATACTCCTCCGTGAGCCATGCTGCCATCTTTTCCGCATCAAACGGCCCACCGTCCGCCACTTTCTGCCAGAGGAAGGCGGCAGTCTCGTTAAGCGTGATCATCTTGTTGAAGTTGATTTGTTCGATGCTTTCGCCCACGAGGATGTACTCATCGCCCAACGGACGCAGTTTGAAACCTTGTTTTGCTTTCATATTCAATGTGATTTAGTAGAGCCATTTGAGAACCGTATGCCGATAGACTTTGAGCCAGAACCTGCGCTGCGGGAGCAACAGCCGCCACAGTCTGCCGCGGGTCAGGGGTTTGCGTCCGCCCCACGGGGAGATGATGCGCGTTACCGTACCGATTATTTCCCTGTGTGTGCAGAACTCCTCGCCTTGCAGGTTACCGTCGCCCATCAGAACGATATGGTCGCCGTCAATGCGGATGACACGGTGCAGCACATAGGACGGCTGGGGCTGGCGGGGTCTGGTGATGAGAGCCAGACAGATGTCCCCTACCCTCACCCGATCATTGCGTTTGAGCAACACGGTATCCTTTCCGCCCTCTATATACGGACGCATACTGATACCGGAAGGCGTGAACAGAATCTCCCTGCCTTCTTTGAGCAGGCTGTCCATCTCGGGAATCAGTATGTTGTTGGCGATGATATGCGGCACGGTATAGTATCGGTTTGGCGGCAAAGATAATGCAAATATCCGTATCTGACAGTATCCTCGTGATTTTTCTTCAAATCGCGTGGTCGCAGTAGCGGCATCGCAGTACGCCGTCCTTGTCGTGGTAAGCGCGGTGCGGGACGGGTTCGGTGGCGGTGATGCAGCGGTCATTGGGGCATTTGCCTTCCCCGCAGCCCGCATTGACGGTTGTCCCGGCTTCGCTGTCCTTCCATTGCAGCAGGGTGTAAATGAGTGCCATACGCACGAACTTGCCGTTCTCCACCTGCCGGAAATAGGCGGCGCGCGGGTCGTTGTCCACGCCCGTGGTTATCTCGTTCACGCGGGGCAGCGGGTGCAGCACGATCATATCTTTCCGTGCGAGTGCCATCTTCGCCTCGTCCAGAATGAACGAGTCCTTGAGCCGCTCGTATTCCTGCCGGTCGGCGAACCGCTCCTGCTGCACGCGGGTCATGTACAGCACGTCCACCAGCGGCATCGCCTCTTCCAGCGTACTCACCTCCGTATAGTTATCCCGTAGTTCCTGCTTCATATAGTCGGGCAGCCGCAACTCCTGCGGGGAGATAAGCACGAAGCGTGTCCCCTCGTAGCGGTTCATCGCCTTGATGAGCGAGTGGACGGTGCGGCCGTACTTGAGGTCGCCGCAGAGACCGACGGTCAGCCGGTCGAAGTGTCCCAGTTCGCGGCGGATGGTGAGCAGGTCAGTCAATGTCTGCGTCGGATGGCTGTGTCCGCCGTCGCCCGCGTTGATGACAGGAATACGGCTGTAGTCGGCAGCCACACGCGGCGCGCCCTCCTTGTAGTGGCGCATGGCGATGATGTCGGCGAAGCAGCTGACCACGCGCACCGTGTCCGCCACGGTCTCGCCCTTGCTCACCGAACTGCTGCGGGCGTCGGAGAAGCCGAGCACCTGCCCGCCGAGTCCCATCATGGCGGATGTGAAGCTCAGGCGCGTGCGCGTGCTAGGTTCGTAGAAGAGCGTGGCAAGTTTCCTGCCGTGGCACGACTCGGCATAATCAGCCGGATGCGCGATGATATCCATCGCGCGGTTCATCAGGAGGTCAACCTCCTCAATCGTAAGGTCTGTGGGGTCAATCAAATGACGCATATTCAATTGATAATTGATAATGAATAATTGACAATTGGTGTTGCCGTGGCACACAGGCATTCAGCCTGTGTACCATAAAAACAACGATTGGACAGACTGCCGTCAGAGCGTACGGACTATCCGGAGAAACTCGGTGAGGCTGCACACATCCACTTGTACGGTGCTATAAGTTCGGTAGCGGGCAGGGAGAGCAATAACGCGATAACACTATCGGCAAACGAAGCATCTCCCGTACGTTTGGCAATAATCTCCTTGTATTCAAACAGAATCTCGTTCGTAACACAAACGGAATACCGACCGGCAACTAATGCCTCCAACACTTCCTTGTGATAGGACTGCGGGAAGATAATCTGTAGCAGGCAGTTGGTGTCAAGAACAATTTTCATTGATATGGCAACCGCTCGTGAATACTGCTCATCTCATCCAATTTGGACTGGTTCAAATCCAGACTGTTCCATAGTTCACCCGCACGCTTTCTCACCTTGTCATAATAATAACCGGTTATAACCTGTTGCATATCCGTTTTGTTTTCTTCGGAATAGTCAAAAGAAAACAAGTGCAACAAATAACGCTGTGTCGGATTCAAAGTTGCTGTCTGCATGGTGGTAACTGTTTTTTCCGCCGCAAAGATAATAATATCAAATGGATTATGAAAAGTCTTTTTCACCAAAACAAGATTTTTTTATTCTGCATTATGCACCAAAACAAGATTTTTGATGGATTAGATTTGCACTAAAACAAGAATTTAACAGATTCCTTGTCAGACTTACAAAAAGTATAGTTGCATTTTTTTCCTGGGACATCCCTTTCGCCTGTTTTCCCGCGTGAGACGCGGTCTTTGTCAAGTTCTCCGCACGTCAGCACGGAGCAAAGAGCGAGCGGACCGCCCCGCAATGGAACAGCCCGCCCTCTCAATTTTAATGGAATCAATTCATACCGGACACATTTTACTTACCGTAGGAATAGGGAGTGAACGACGCGTTCCAACCTTTCTTCACATAGTAAAGCACCTGTGTGTCGGCATCTTTGCTGTTCGCCGCATTGCGATATACCCAGACGGGAGTGCCGCCCATATCGCCTTTGCCAAAGAACGGATAACGCTCGGCGATGAAAAGCTTGAGTACTTCGCCGTGTTCCTTGTCCGTTTCGGAGATGTTGACCAGAATCTCGTTCAGATTGTCGAAGGTATCACCGTTGAAATAGTAGTAAATGAAGGGTTCGGCGGCATCTTTCGAGTAATAGACATAGCATGAGTCGGTGCTGAGGTCGATGCGGTTGTCAGGCTCGCCCAGCTCTTTGATGACAGCGGCGCGGTTGCGCGTCCAATCCAGATTGGGGACTTTGAACATAAACTCTTCAGGCAGACGGGGAACAACGGTCAGTTTGACATCTTTCTTGTTGGTTTGGTCGGCTGTGATATGGAGAGTTGTCTCGCCGATACAGCCAACAAAAACGGTGTCTTTCGCAATAAATCCATTGACCTCGTTGTCAATAGCAACCGTATAGGTCTTGTAACCCGGCATCAGGGTGCGCATTACGATGGTATCACTGTAGCGGGCGATTACTTCGTCTATTCCACCAATGCTCCCAGTCTCTGTAAAGACAGCAGTCAGCTTCACATTCTGACATATTGTAATCGTGCGAGGGTTGTCCGTGTTGCCGTCCGACCACCGCGAGAACACATACCCGCTTGCCGCCGTCGCTGTCAGGGTCGCTACCGCATCCATCTGGTAGTCACCCGCACCCATCACCGTTCCTTCGCCTTCGATGGCAACAGCCAACGTATAGGTCGGGGAGTGGAAAGTCAAACTGTCCACGAACTCTACCATATACGTTACGTGTGAGCCGTCTTTCAGCCACACGTGCATCTTCTGCTGCGCGCTCGCCGCGCCAATCGTCATGATTACGGTTATGACTGCCAATAGAATCTTTTTCATAGTGCTGTTATTGATTATTTGTGATTTATGAGCCAGCTCTCGTCCTGCGGGTTATTGCGGAAACGCAGCAGCCGCTCCTTGTCCCCGGGACGGATGTACTTTTCCTCCACGGCAACGTCAATGAGCGCGTCGAGGTTGCACAGGCTATGATTCACCACATTGGCGGCGGCAAGGCGGTCAGCGGCTTTGCGCATACCGTAGGTGAAGATGCTCACGATACCCAAGACCTCCGCTCCCGCCTCGCGCAGCACATCCACCACTTCGAGGCAACTGCCTGCCGTGGAGATAAGGTCTTCCACCACCACCGTCTTCTGCGCTTTTTCCAGTCTGCCCTCAATCTGGTTGCCGCGTCCGTGGTCCTTCGCGCCGGAACGCACATACCCCATCGGCAGGTTCATTATGGTGGCGGTGATGGCTGCGTGGGCGATACCCGCCGTGGAGGTGCCCATCAGTATCTCCGCTTCGGGATAATGGGTGCGGATTAGTTCTGCCAGTCCGTTCTCCACGTCCTCACGCACTTGAACGTCGCTCAGGGTCAGACGGTTGTCGCAATAGATAGGGCTTTTGATGCCGCTTGCCCATGTAAAAGGATCCTCNNCCGCTCGCCCACGTGAACGGCTCGTCGGGGCGCAGGAACACCGCCCGGATGGACAGCAGGTCATGCGCAATAATTGATTCTGCATTCATGTCTGTATAGATATATTGTTACTCAGCCTGATTTGTTTTACATAATGAAAAATGAAACGGGCGGGTTACATCACGATGTTCACAATCTTGCCCGGCAC
>DBVX01000045.1:0-137 GCA_002308815.1 Bacteroidales bacterium UBA1253 | reverse complement strand
ACCTTGCCGTTGAACTGCACGGGGTAACGTACGCCGCTCTCCTCGAGGTACTGCTCGTTCCACTCGGGCCAGCGAGCATCGATGACGAAACTGCCGCCCTCATGACAACGATGGTACATCTCCTCGGCGATATGCGG
>DBVX01000002.1 GCA_002308815.1 Bacteroidales bacterium UBA1253 | reverse complement strand
GTGTCTACTTATTTCAGGATAAGACAACATGACTGCTCCAGTGCCATTCCCCTGACATTTTGCCATGGAAAGGTGCGAAGATGCGGACATAAGGAGGAAATAACTATCCGTATAGTCAGCGTTGCCGCTTCAATCCGTATAGAATGCGCAAGGAGTGCGCCACGCTTGGGTGTTTGATGCGGTTGGTGAGAGAAATATCCTTTTTTTTGTGTAATCGGAGGTTTGGGCGTACCTTTGCCGCCGAGTTTGAAACGCAATGATATTTTTGTAAAGGATAGGAGTTCCTCATGAGAATACGAGGGACAGGAATACCTCACTACTGCAAAAAATGTTAATCGGTCAGGGTATATACAAGAGCAAAGGGTCGAAGTTTCTTGCTTTTGCTGAGTCAATCGGTTCGGAAGAAGAGGCGAAGACACTGATTGCGAGTTACAAGAAACGTTATCACGATGCGCGTCATGTATGCTATGCCTATCGGTTGGGACAGGACTTATGGCGTACGAAGGATGACGGGGAGCCTCACGGCACGGCGGGTCTGCCCATTCTGCGTTCGATTGACGCACAAAAAAAAGACAACATATTGGTGGTGGTGGTGCGTTATTTCGGCGGCACATTGTTAGGCACAGGCGGTCTGATGGTGGCGTACAGGGAAGCGGCGAAGGAAGCACTTTTAAGTTGAAAGGTAAAAGGTAAGATTTATTTGTTGAAGTTTTTTAATGAATCCGTATAAAGATATTGAGGCGTACAGGGTCAGTCCGTTATTGGCGGTGACGGATTTGCTGCTGGTATTTCCTTTTTTGGATTTGCTGCGTCGGCGGAATACCACATCATTGCGTTTGGAAGCGGGCGGCGGCGACAGTCCGTGGCAGGGAAAGGAAGCGCAACGGATGATACGGGAGGATATACGTCACGGGGCGGTTTTTCTGACGAATCACAGAGACATAATAACGGATGCAGCATGGTTGAGTTATATGCTCCGGATGCGTTATTTTATCCGTCCGTATATGGGGATTGGGAACAACTTGTTGAGCAAGCGTTGGATTGAGTGGTTAGTGCGCTACAACCGCTGCTATGTGGTCATTCGCGGCGGGGGTCCGAAGGAGGTGGCGAAGAACGCGATGCATCTGAACTCGTACATACAATATCTGCGCGGGCGGGGCAAGAGCATCTGGCTGGCGCAGCGTGAGGGACGGGCGAAGGACGGCAACGACCTGACACAACCGGCTGTACTGAAGATGCTCACGATGGGCAGCGATGACTTCATAGAGGCTGTCCGCGTACTGAACATCTGCCCTGTGAGCATCAACTACGAGTATGACCCGTGCGACTACCTGAAGGCCCGCGAGATGCAGCTGCGCAGGGATAATCCGCAGTGGAAGAAGCCGGAAGGCGAGGACGAACGGTCAATGAAAACAGGCATGTTCGGCAAGAAGGGGCGCGTGGTCTATCGTCTGACACCGAGCCTTAACCACTGGCTGGACGCGCACAGGGAGGAACTCGCGGGAATGACCCGCAACGAGCAGGTGCAGGCAGTCGCCCGCCGCATAGACTACCAGATACACATAGGCTACGAAGTCTATGAACGCGGAGAAGACTTCGAACAGTATCTGCAAGAGAGGCTTGCCTTGATAGACCTGCCAAGCAAAGACGAGATGTTCCTGATGGACAAACTGCACGAGATGTACCGCAATCCCGTAACCAACCACGAAGCCGCCAAACAACTAAAAGACTGACTTTTATGCGCACAGCCGTTTTTCCGGGAAGTTTTGACCCGTTCACCATTGGTCATCTGGATTTGGTTCAGAGAGGTTTGGAACTTTTTGACCGCATCGTGATAGGAATAGGCAGGAACAGCCAGAAGAACGAGTTGTTCCCGCTGTCGTTCCGCGAGCAGGCATTGCGGGAACTGTTCAGGGACGAGGAGCGCGTAACGGTGGAGGTGTTTGACGGTCTGACCGTTGATTTCGCCCGCCTGCACGATGCGCGTTTCCTGCTGCGGGGCGTAAGGTCGGTGCAGGACTTCGCCTACGAACAAAGTATGGCGGATGCCAACCGGCTGCTGGACGGGATAGAGACGGTGGTGCTGTACGCCCGTTCCGAACACGCCTGCATATCCTCATCGCTGGTGCGCGAACTGTACGGATACAAGAAGGATGTGAGCGGGTTGGTACCCTATCCGCTGCCATAGAATGCAAACACAAAGAAAGAGATATGAAACGATTATTACCCATACTTGTTCTGCTGGTATCCATGTCTGTCAGGGCGCAGGAGCAGACAACGCGCATTGAGAAGTCGATGTCCGTACTGACCGATGTGATGCGGCAGCTGGATATGAACTACTTTGACACGCTCAACTATGACAGGATGACAGAAGAGGGCATCCGTATGATGCTGTGTCAGGTGGACCCTTACACCATCTATATCCCCAAGGAGCGTGACACGGATCTGAAAATCATGACAACGGGTCAGTACGGCGGCATCGGCGCGATGATTATGATGCGCGACAGCATGGTGTATATCGCCGAGCCTTACGAGGGTATGCCTGCGCAAGTGAACGACGTCCGAGCGGGCGACCGGCTGGTGAAGGTGGACGGTTTCCGCTGTGACGGCCAGTCAACAAAGGAGGTGAGCAACCGTTTGCGCGGTGAGGCGGGGACAACGGTCAAACTTGTTCTTGCGCGCGAAGGCGACAAGAAACCGATTGAAAAGCAGGTTGTACGGCAGGAGATCCATCTTCCCGCTGTTACCTATTACAACCGTTATCAGGACAGCATCGGCTATGTGCTGTTCTCTGAGTTCACATCGGGCAGCGCGGCGGCATTGTATGAGGCGGTCGAACAGATGCGCAAGGAGTATCCTCTGAACGGACTGGTCATCGACCTGCGCGGCAACGGCGGCGGACTGATTGACGAGGCTATACGTATGGTAAGCCTGTTCGTGGAGAAAGGTACGGAGGTGGTGACAACCAAAGGCAAGGTACACACCGCCAACCGCTCGTACACGACTTCGTCATCGCCTGTGTATAAGGACTTGCCGTTGGTGTTCCTTGTAAACGGTGGCACGGCATCGGCATCGGAGATTGTGTCAGGCAGCCTGCAGGAACTGGGTCGGGCTAAACTGATAGGCGAACGGACATTCGGCAAGGGGTTGGTGCAGTCCATCCGTCCCATCGTCTATGGCGGCAACCTGAAGGTTACTACAGCACATTACTACCTGCCATCGGGGCGGTGCATACAGGCAATCAACTATGCGGCGCAGCAGCGCGGCGAGAAACTGGAGCGCGACACCGCAGGCGGCATACAGCCGGACATCGTGCTGACCGACTCGCAGAAAGTGGATATTTGCTACACACTGATGAAGGAGCATCATTTCTTCGACTACGCCAACCGCTACCGCCAGACGCACAACGGGATTGTCCGCCCTGATGTGTTCGAGGTGACGGATGAGGACTTGGAGGACTTTATGAACTATCTGGACAGCAAGAAGTTCGTCTATGAGACGGAGACATCGCGCTACTTGGACGATCTGATTGAAATAGCGCAAAAAGAGGACATTGACTCCATTTCGATGCGGGCAATGGACAGTCTTCGCGTGCGTCTGCGCCCCTCGTTCCGTGAGGCGATACTGCGGCACAAGAACGAGGTCAAAGAGTTGCTCGGCGCGGACATTGTGGAGCGGTACTATTTCCAGCGCGGCCGCGTGGAGTTCCTGCTGCGCAAGGACAAGGCGTTGAAGAAAGCGTTGGAACAATTGACTGTTGATAATTGATATTGAGTACCATTTTCCGCAGGCAGGAAGCCCGCGTACCAAGCGGATTCTATGATACGAAAGGTAAGCATACATATTGTTTGGAGTTTGATGATGGGCGTGATGTGCGCCGTGTCGGGTTGTGCAAGCAGAGGATCTGGACCGCAGGGCGGACCGACGGACTCCAACCCACCCCGCGTGCTGTCATCCGTTCCATCAGAAGGTGCCACACACGTGCAAAAGCAGGAGATACAGATCCGCTTTGACGAGTATGTACGTTTGAATCAGGCAAGCGAGCAGGTACTGGTATCCCCTCCGAGCCAGTCCCAACCAATCATCAAAGCCGTTGGCAAAAAAGTGTCGGTAACGCTCAACGACTCTCTGCTGCCCAACACGACATACACTATCTATTTCGGTCAAGCGATACAAGACAACAATGAGAATAACCCGTTGCAGGACTACACGTTGTCTTTCTCGACGGGGGACGCGGTTGATTCGCTGAACCTATCCGGATCGGTGGTTTTCGCCGAGACACTGAAGCCGGCTTCGGGCGTGCTGGTAGGACTTCATCCGGCGGAAGCGGAAGACAGCGTGGTTTACAAAAAATCTTTTATGCGCGTGGCTCGCACCAACCAGACGGGGCATTTTGAATTGCTTCATTTGGCTCCCGGCTTGTACCGTCTGTATGCTTTGTCGGACAGCAACCGTACATACACGTATGAGCGAAATGAGCCGATAGCCTTTACAGAAGAAGCAGTCAATGTCCCGGACTCGAATCTTGTTCTCCGCCTTTTCAACTGCCTTATCCCCAAAGACACGCTGCCCGATTCGTTGCAACTTGACAGTCTGGTTACGGACAGTATCCTCACCGACAGTCTGTCAACGGACAGCATCCCGCAGGACTCTGTAAATAGCGCCATGCCGAATGCGGATTCCACTGCAACCGCCTCGCTACGCGTCATCCTGTTTCCTGCCGTTACAGAAGCCTTTGTGCAACTGCTCTCCGCCAAGGACGTGCCTGTTGCCACACAACCGGTAAATGAAAAGGGAGACGCACTATTCCAAAAAATCAAGGCGGACACATATATGCTTCGGATTTTCCTTGATTTGGATGGCGATAGTGTGTGGACTACCGGCGACTACCTTCTGAAACGGCAGCCCGAACCGGTCTATTACTTCCCCAAGCGGCTGAAGATACGCGACAACTGGGATTTTGAGGAAACATTCCGCTGGCAGGATGAAAGCGCAAGACCGGAATAAGCGAAATACCATTATCCTGTTATCACTCGGGATAACCGTGCAGGCTGTCACTTACGCCATCGCGCCCGACAACGTATGGGCGTTTGTGAGCGCGTTGTTCGGTGTCTGCTCGGTGGTGTTGTGCGCGCAGGGCAAGTGGCTGACTTTCTTCTTCGGTTTCGGGCAGATACTGACCTACACCTATCTCTGCGTTCTGAAGTGTTTCTACGGAGGTATAGCCATCAACGCCTTCTATTTCGCCTCGCAGATTTACGGCATTTACAGCTGGCGCAGACTGCTGAAGCAGAATGAGGGCGGAGAAAAAGCGGAAAGGGATGTCATCCCTTTCCGCCGTATGCGTCCGATACTGTTTGCCGCTCTCTGCGCGGGTCTGCTGGTTCTTTCCTTGCTGACAGGACTGGTGCTGCGGCGTTACACCAACGACACGCAGCCTTATCTGGACGCGCTGACCACCGTGCCCGCTTTCGCGGCACAGATTCTGCTGGTGCTGGCATACAGGGAACAGTGGTTCATCTGGCTGTTCATCGACCTGCTGTGCGTGGTGATGTGGTGGGAAGCGGGTTCGTACTGCATGGTGGCGCAGTACGTCTTCTGGTGCGTCAATGCAACTTACGGCGCTGTTCGTTGGTCCGCAGACGGGCGATATGCTTGAGTTCCTGCTTGGCGTAATCGCGGCTGCCGTCGTGCTTGAGCAGCTGCCGGAAGGTCTCCTCGGCTGCGTCCAGATACCCGAAATTGATTTGCGAGTAGCCTAACCGCCTTTGAAGGAAGGCGTAGTACTCAATCATACGGTCCAGTCCCGCCTGTCCTATCTCGCCGAAAATCTCCTCATCGGCATCATCCGCATCATCGTTGTCGGAGTCTTCGGCGCGCATATTGTGGATGGAGCGGCGTATCTCCTCTATCTCGCTCTGCAGGTCCTCGAAGATGCGCACGTCGCGTCCCTCGGCAAGCGAGTTGAAGTACATCTGCTCGCAGTCGTAGCGGTTGCTGTCGCGCGTCAGGTCGAGGTAGAAGTACGCTTTCTCAAAGAGCCTGAGTTCGGTGTAGCAGAAGCCGAGGTCGTAGCAGACGGCATAGAAGAGGTCGCGGTCGTGTCCGCGCAGCTCCCAGTACTTCATCTTGATTGCCTCATAGATGGGCTGCAGCAGGACAATCGCCTGATAGTACAGTTCGCTCTGCACCAGTTCGTGCGCGTTGCGGAACTGCTCCTCGTATTCAGCCGTCATACCGGGCATGAACGGTTCCTTCCGTTTCTCATCCTTGTCGCGCGCGTCCGCCTTCTTTGTCATTTTCGACTGGCAGAGCTTGATGGAGAACGCCTGCGGCGTAAAGACGGCTGCGGGCGTGCGGTTCTGGAGGAACTCATGAGGCGTGCGGACGGCGGTCAGACGCACGGAGAGGAAATCTTTCTCATTGAGCAGCGGGTGGAGCGTGAAGATGTAGTGGGCGGCGGTGGCTTCAACGGTGATGACCGCAGGCGACATACTGATGAACGACGCTTTCCGGCCTGTCCCCTGTACCACAGAACCCAGCACCTTGAATCCCGCTATCTCCGCCGGGTCGGTCAGTTCGCGCAGACCGTCCGATGTCTGTACGGTGAGTCCGAGAAGGTCTTCGGTCTGTTCGCCGTCAAAGAGATAGGCAAGGTATTCGCCGATTGAATCATTCTGCGGGCGTTCGGCTTTGTGCCCGCGCTTGCGGATGTTCTTTTCCTCCTGCTCCATCTCCGCCTTGGCGAGACGGTAGAGGTCGCGCCGGAGACCGATGAAGTCCTCATCGTCATCTGGCATGGGACCGGCAGCGGGCAGACGACCCTGCTTCGAACCATTGATATAGTCACGGCTGTCGTTCGCCATACGCAGAACCATCTCCAGGTAAGTGATAAATATCTGTTCGGAAGGCTCGATGGTCTCGATGGAGATGTTGAACACCAGATAGTTGCTATTCTCATCGTAGGCGAATGTGAACTTGGCGTACCGGTAGTACATATTGAAACGGTGGCACGCCTGCAGGGCGCGGATGTAATTGTCCTTGTTGTAAGGCAGTTCGGCATACCGCGTGAACTGGAGCGAGAAGATGGACTCTTTTGTGCTGACATGCGCGGCGAAGTAACCGCCCTGGTACTTGAACGAGCACAGCGCGTCATCGTCCGACTTGTGCAATACATTCACTTTGAACTGGTTGCGCTTTCCTACCTGTTTCAAGAATGCCAATGCCCCGTGTTCGTAGGTGGGTGCATTGTCCGAATCCGCAACCGGACCGGCATTGGTGTCGTCAGTCCGCTCGGCGGGAGTCATATCCGGTTCGGAAACGGTGTCTGTTTCCTGTGATTCGGCAAAAATATCGCGAAGCCGCTTTTTCAATTCTTCAATGTCTTTCATACTGTTTTTGTCTGCAATAAGCACACGTTGTCAAAGGAGGGAAACGTAGCGCAATGAAACGAAAAGAATCCAAAAGGGCGGCAAAGGTACAAACAAGCCGCCTATCCTGCAACGGTTTCCCGGTTTTTTATTTTTTCAGATATTAAATAAATTAACCTAATTGGTTTTTGTTGTGAATAAAAAAACAGTACTTTTGTCGGTCTAACAAAAATCATGAATTCTCCACGCACGACCGCATTATTTGAATATACTATGCTATAAGACTAAAACACACTATACACAATACAATACTCCATTCCGCATGTTATACCCTCTTCTTTTTCACCCAATTACGAAGTCGAAAGTATGGGGCAGCGAGACATGGCTGCTTTCCGGCTACGGCGATGACCAGTCGGTGGTTGCCAACGGATTCCTCGAAGGAAACAGCCTCGGCGAGTTGCTGGAAATCTATATGGATGAACTGGTGGGCGGCAAGGTCTATGACCGTTTCGGATCCCTCTTCCCGCTGCTGTTTAAGATTATCTATGCCACCGACGACCTCAGCGTGCAGGTGCACCCTGACGACGAGCAAGCCGCAGCGATAACACAGGACAGCGATATGCGGCAACTGGGCAAGACGGAGATGTGGATTGTTACCAAGGCGGAACAGGACGCTTCCATCATCCTCGGGTTCACCCGTCCGACAAGCGCAGACGAGGTACAGAAGAGCCTGTCGGAGAACACGATATCCGGCCTGCTACAGGTGGTGCCTGTCAGGAAGGACGATGTGGCTCTGATTCCCGCCGGAACGGTACACGCGCTGCGCAAAGGAACACAAGTGGTGGAGATACAAGAAACGAGCGACATCACCTACCGCCTGTACGACTACAACCGTCCCGGACTGGACGGCCGATTGCGCGAACTGCATATCCCGCAAGCCCTGCAGGTGCTGCGCTACGAGGCGTTGCCCCAGCCGCTGACGGAGGTGAAAGACACACGGCCTGTCACCAACATAGCTAACGACCCGCATTTCTCCACCAACCGGCTGCGCTTTTCCGGTCAGTTGCAACGCGACTATGCCCGCTATGACTCTTTCGTGGTCTATATATGCCTGCAAGGCGAAGCGGAAATTCGCTATGAGGACGGCTCGGTGACACTCACGGCGGGACAGACCTGCCTTGTCCCCGCCTGTCTGCCGGATATCCAACTGGTTTCCGAAGGCGGATGCGACATTGTGGAGACACTGATTGCAAACTGAAACACCCTTTGCCGATGCAGCCCGTGCTGATAGACCAATATGATTATCCCCTGCCTGACGACCGCATCGCCAAGTACCCGCTGGCGGAACGCGACCACAGCAAACTGTTGGTTTACAAGGATGGTACGGTGAGCGAGGACGTGTTCTATCATATAGGCAGGCATATCGACCCTCATTCACTTCTTGTCTATAACAACACGCGCGTCATTCAGGCGCGCATCGTCTTTCACAAACAGTCAGGCGCACGCATAGAGGTTTTCTGCCTCGAGCCGCTCGAACCGCGTGACTACCAATTGGCACTGGGCGGTACGGACGGCTGCACGTGGAAGTGCATGGTGGGCAACCTCAAGAAGTGGAAACAAGGCGTGCTGACCCTTCCTTTCTCTTTGGACGGCACACAGCATACGCTGACGGCGGATCGGCTGTCCACACAAGGCAACACCCACCGCATACGCTTCACGTGGGACGCGCCCCGAACATCGTTCGCGGAGATTCTGAACCTGTTGGGCGAACTGCCTATCCCTCCCTATCTCAACCGTGCAACGGAGGAGAGCGACAAACGCACCTACCAGACTGTCTATTCACGTATCCAAGGTTCTGTGGCGGCTCCCACGGCGGGACTTCACTTTACGGACGAATTGCTTGACCGCCTTCGCGCCGAGGGCGTACAAATGGCGGAACTGACGCTCCACGTGGGCGCAGGCACGTTCCAGCCCGTGAAAGTGGCGGATGCCAACGAGCACGTGATGCACACGGAGATTATCGCCGTACCGCTTGATACACTCCGCACGATACGGCAAAACTGGGGGCATATCGTTGCTGTGGGTACCACCTCAATGCGGACGCTGGAATCGCTGTACTGGCTGGGGCTGCGCATAATCAAGGCACAAGGTCAGACAGACACCGTTGAGATGCGCGTGGAGCAGTTCGAGCCTTACGATGCGGACAACGATACTCCCAAAACAGAGGAGACTCTGGACGCGCTTATCGGATGGCTGGAACAGACAGGACAGCAGATTCTTCATGCCGAAACACAGATAATGATACGTCCCGGGTACACGTTCCGGATGGTGGATCAGCTCATCACCAATTTCCACCAGCCCCGCTCCACCCTGTTGCTTCTGGTCAGCGCGTTCGTGGACGGCGACTGGCAGACCATCTACCGATACGCACTCGGTCACGGATTCCGTTTCCTGAGTTACGGCGACAGTTCCATACTGACCAAAAACACACGACAACATGATTGACACGCATTGCCATCTGGACGATCCTGTATATACAGAGGATTTTGAGGAAGTCCTGTCCGCACAGCAAGCGGCAGGCGTGGAACGCATCCTCGTCCCGGGCGTGGATGCCACGAATATAGATGCAGTTCTGGATGTCTGCACACGCAGCAACGGTTATCTGCTGCCTGCCATCGGACTCCACCCAGAGAACATCCTTGCCGACTGGAAACAACAACTGGATACCATTCACAGCCGCCTGTCCGCCCCCCAATCACCCTACATAGCTGTAGGCGAGATAGGACTGGACTACCATACGGACACAATGTACAAAAAGGAGCAGAAGGAGGCTTTTCGCCGCCAGCTTCTTTGGGCGCAGGAGAAAGACCTGCCCGCTATGATTCACTGCCGCGAGGCGACGGAGGACTGTCTGGAAATCATCCGCCAAGCCAACCGCGAAGCCGCCGAAAAGGGATTACCTGTTGTCCGGGGCGTGATGCACTGCTTCAGCGGGAGTCACGAGGTGGCACGGCAGATTGTTGACATGGGTCTGTATCTCGGTATCGGCGGAGTTATCACGTTCAAGAACTGCAGACTGAAGGAACACCTGCACGGCATCCCCCTTGATCGGCTCGTTCTGGAAACGGATGCCCCTTATATGACCCCCGTCCCCTATCGCGGCAAGCGCAACGAAAGCCGCTATATGACTTACGTAATGGACGCGCTCGGCGAAGTGTACGGACTTGCGCCTGCGGAAATAGATTTTCAGACAACACTCAACACAAAAACGCTGTTCGGGTTATCATGATAAAAATGCAATATTTGCGTGCAAAACGCGTTTTTAGTCAAAATAATTTGTATAATTGGACAAATAATCAGTAGTTTTGCCTGATTGTGTGAAAATAGTCGGGTTAAATTCAAATTAATAATGCAACAGTGCTACAGGGAGCATAGATAAAATTTTTAATGAGTACTAAATATTTTACCTAATTTTACTATACTGACAGATTTTGGCAGTTAAGTGCCGTACTTTTGCGGCGCAAAAAAGCCAAAAGGTCATGAAACTTATCTTCTTTACCACGGAAGTTCCCGAAG
>DBVX01000005.1:6523-7511 GCA_002308815.1 Bacteroidales bacterium UBA1253 | reverse complement strand
ACAAATTTTTAAGGAACGACTAATTAGGTCTTTATTCTGTCAACGCAGTGGTTTGTGTTCTGTCAGGCGAAGCCGATCAAAACAACACTTGTTGTCCATCATGTACGTTGGCTGCGCCTTTGGCTACGATGGTCTCTCCCTCTACGGCACCGGGGAGGATGACCGCCCGTTCGCCGTCACCAAGGTCCTCAATTTCAACTATTGCACCGGTGGCAAGGCTGTCAGCACCCACTTTATAGACCAGCACTTTGTTCTGAATACGCACGATAGACGTGAGGGGTACGAGCATCACGTTCTCCCATTCAACGGGCATCACTACGGAGCCCTGCATTCCTGAGAAGAGTTCGCCGTCGGGGTTGGGGAAGGTGACGTAGCAGGTCACCGAACCCGTCTGCTGGTCCACCATACCCGAAAGGCTGGTGATACAGCCCTTATACTTGTACTCACCGCCGTCTTTGAACCGCAGCGTAATCGGCGGGGCTATCTTAACTAACTGATCCAAATTACCCACTTCAGCCACTAAAGCGTGAATCTGGCTCTCTGTAATCGAGAAACCGGCTTCCATCTCGCTCACTCCGGCGATACGTGTCAGCATCATTCCTTCAGCAATCACATCGCCTACATGCGGGATGATATTTCCCACCAAACCATCCACCGGACTTTTGATAGTGCGGTAATCCAAATGCAGTTCGGCATCTCGGACGGCAGCACGCGCCTGCAGCACTTGAGCCTCAGCCGACTGCAGGGTATTCAGGCTGGTCCTGAGCAGGTAATCGCAGATGATTCCTTGGTCTGCCAGTTCCCTGTTGCTCTCGGCTTCGAGTTGTGCATTGTCGCGCTAGGCGATGGCGGTCTGCAGATCGGCTTGGGCGTGCTCCTGACTGTTCTGAGCGCTGCGGCTGTCTATCTGGAACAGCACATCCCCCTGCCCTACGCGCTGACCGTTTTTCACCCTGATCTCGTTGAGCGTACCCGTGCAGCGCGACAC
>DBVX01000005.1:383-6465 GCA_002308815.1 Bacteroidales bacterium UBA1253 | reverse complement strand
CGTGTGCTGCTCTTCAGGCATCTTGACACAGCCCGTCAGACAGACGAACATCCCTAAAAACAGGAAGCATCAATTTTGATTTGCTTTTCATAAATATCATGTTTTTAGATCATTATTCCTTATTGTCCATTTTCTCTAACACATACGACACGACTTTACCGGACAGGACGAAGGAACGCGGGGTCGAGATAGGTCCGCTCAATCGCGTCAATGGCCTGATGCGCCTCTTCCGGCAGCATGTCTGTGCTGTCCGCAAGCAGACCGGTCAGTGTCTTTACAAAGTCTGACATACTGCTGATTGCAGGTGTGCGCTGCAAGTCCGTATCCTGCTGTATGGTGCAGAGGTTGACCACTCGCTGCCTTACCGACTCCACACCGTGCTTGGCTAGTTTCTCCGGCGGGGGCGTGATCGCCTGTTGCAGACGGTTGAAATTGACCTGCCATAGCAGCGTTGCGTGAACGATGGTGCTTTGCGGCAGCGCGAAGCAGGCGGTGCCGCTGACCTTTCTGCCTTCCACCAGTATGTCGTTGTGCTCGGTTGTTACAGCCGGATAGCCCATCTTGCGGAGCGCGCCGGACATGAACTCCATATAATGCGCGAAGACCTGCTCGCTGTGCGGGGACGGGGATATATAGGAAACCATCAGATTTCCCTCGTCGGCATAGACACAGCCGCCACCGCTCTTGCGGCGGTACATCTCTATACCATTCGCCACGCAGTAGGGGATGTTCACCTCGTTCTCCATCACTTGATGACGGCCGAAGATGACGGTCGGACGGACTATCCAGAGGAAGAACGTGTCTTCCTTGACGTTGGCTGCGAGGTACTCTTCCATAGCGAGATACCATACCAACCGCTTCCAAGTAGGGGCTATGATTGCTTTCATTGCGTTACAAAACATCAGGAAACAACTGTTTCCTGATTATATCTCTCAAATAACGCCGCAAAGGTACAAAAACAGTACAACTAACAAACGGATTCGTAACAGTTTTTTGTTATTTCCGCAAAATGTACTCTTCCTTTATGGTAGCGTCAGGTTGTTGGCAGACTGCCCGAGCGGGGTGAAGACTCTGTCCCCGCTTGTTATGTACAGGCTGCCGTTCACCCACATCTTACGGTTTCGTGTTTGCGTGTCCGTACCGGTCTGTTGCAGGTCTGTGAGCAGCCGGATCCATTTCCCTTCCTTGTACTGCCACATGTTGCCCGCCTGTGTATCCCCGGTCGGGACGAGGCTGCCGTCGGCGTTGGTCAGACTGACCGGTCCGGTAGCGACCGCCTGTATCTGATAGTAGGAGGATGTGCCTGTCAGCTGGTAGAGGGCGGACGAACGTCCGGCATCCGTCTCATAGACGATACAGCCCTTCGCATCGTCATCCGACCATACAAGCGCGGTATGCGGAGTGGTCTGCAGACTGCCTCTGACCACAACCTTGCCGCCCACATACATCTGCGCGTCGTACAGCGCGGTGTCGCGCGGATTGCTTTCCCACGACGGCGAATAGAGGGAGCAGGAAAAACGCTTGGAGGCATAAGCCCCCCAGTCCTGCTCGGCATAAAGATACAGTCCGGCGGACGGCATGATATCCAGCGTGGCGGACGGCATGATACGCAGTTGCGCCCCGGGAGCGAGGAACATATCCTGCCCCACATCCACCGTATCGCCCGCCGCGACCAGCGTGTAGTTGTTCGGCACAGGCAGCACGTACTGGCAGGAGTTGAGCTGCACATCGCCCAGATCCATGATGATATTCCCGACGGATGCGTCATACAGACTCCATGTCATTCTATCCGTCACTGCGTCATAACATCTGGCAATTCTTGATTTTTCGCCGCCTCTGAATGTGAACAGCGCGCCGTTCTCTCTTACCATAGGGATGTTGCACGTCATCTCACCTGTCTGCGAGGTGTTGATGCAAGTCGATCCGACAGCCTGCGCCCCATTCCGATAGGTTGTTTCCGCTTCTATGTTCTGGACAAAATACTGGTTGATAGGGAAGACCTTCTCCTTTTTGTTGTACAGATCCTGCACCACCGAGCCTCCTTTCCAGTCCCCTATCTGGAACGGCTCGTAGGTAATACCTCCGTTGAGTACCTCCACTTGTCCGTCGCCGGTAACGAATCCCCAAGAAATGAGCGAGGCACCGGAGCAAACTGTCAGTCGGGCATCGCGCCGGAGTTCCAACACGCCATAAGTGGAATAGACGCTTCCGCGAGGCTGGTAACTCGTGTGCTGCCTTCCGCCCGTCTCTATCCTTCCCTCACAACGCAAACGGACACCCTTTTCCAGAGTGAGCCGCAGGTACGGAATGGTCCGCTGGTTTCTCTCGCTTGTCCGCTGTGCGTTGATACCGTAACCGTACTCCTGATCCATATTGGAGGGAATGAGAAGCACCGTATTGGCGGGTATGGCATATTCGCCCTCCGGCAGGGTATGGTCGGTAAGCATCACGATGGTGTGGGATCCGCTCTGCCCTGCCACCCGCTGAAGTGCCTCTTTCAGCGTCTTGTAGACAATAGAACCGATGCGGCAGGCACCGTATCTCGGATCCGAACCGTCAATCACCATATACGGCAGTGAGGACAGTCCCGCGTCCACCATTTCTGTATGTGCCAGATACTTGCCGGATGCCAGATAAGGGTGCAGGTCGGTCTTGTCGCTGAAAAAACCGCCGTAGACGACCATATCCCCCGGCAGAGCCTTCTTGTTGATGACAGCGGTCAGCGAGTTATCCTGCAGGTAGGCTTCCGCACGGAACTCCCCGCTGTATATGCTGCATCGGGTGGCGGCGGTCGAATCACTGCCCTCTATGGCTGCCGAGACACTGCGGCAGTAAGAGTTGTCCGAAGCCGCCGCATGGCAGNNGCCGCTGATGCCCGCTACGGGACACGACACGAACGTCCTGCCGCCAATTTTCTTCTTGCTGCCTGTCAAATAGAAACCGTACGCGCCTGTCCCATCCGCCGCAGTCACTTTCACCGTGTTGTCCTCTGACACAAGCGAGGGCTTCGGTATCAGAACACTGTCGGTAATCTGGGCTGTCACATAGAAGCCGTATGCTGTGGAGTTCAAGGAAGCGGACTCCACTGTGCAGCCCTTGACGATATTTTGTGTATTGGTGTTCCATACGGCATACGACTTGCTGCCCGCCCGTGCCGTGAAATGTGAACCTTCCGCGCGGAACGTGCCGTTGCTCAAGTGGGCGGCGTAGGCGTTCACGCTGTCAGAAACGGCGGAAACCACACAGCGGCTTATCTCGGTCCGTGCGGTCAGGGACAAGGCTCTGGAGCCGGTATGCGCTTTGGCGGAGAAACGGCAGCCTTCCGCTTTCAGGACCGGATAGGCATCCTCTGTCTGTCTCGTCAGTCCGCTGACGGTGGCGGAAAGGGAGTAGGCGTTGCCCTGCGCGGAAGCGTAATACGAGCCTCCGATTATGACAACGGAGGCACCGGCAGCAAAGTGACTGTTGCCGCGCAGGGAGTCGGAAACGACAGCCTCCGAGCCTTTGACCGCCAAAGCGGTGGCTGTGTTCCCTTGCGTCAGTGCAGTGGCGGTAACACCGTCAAGGAGAACGTTGGCGGCCATCGTAATCCCGCTTTTTTTGTCGGCGGAGGCGTTGAGAACGACAGCAGTGGCGGCAGAAACCGCTTTCGCGGTGAGTTCCGTATTGCGGATAGTGTCCGTATAATCATTGTCTGACAGTGAGTTATGTGAGCCCGCGCACACAATGGTCTGAGCGGTTTGGCCAGCCGCCTCGGCTGTAACCGTACAGCCTTCGATATACATCTGCGCCGCCATCCGTAGATTTCGGATGATGCCGGACAAAGTGTCTGTCACAGCTCCTTTGGCGGACGAATATACGCCATAGGCTGTGTTTGAGGCGGAAAAGGCTGAGACTTCCGTTCCTGTCATCCGGAGCGATGCGGCGTAGCACTTGGCTGTGTCGGCTGCGGCAGCCGTTTTCAGGTAAATTCCGTAGGCTGTCGCCCCGGAGGTTGTCTCCGCATGGATGGCGCATTTCCCGATGACAGCGGGTCCTGCGGTTTCCAGTCCGTATGCGCCGCTGCGGGCGACTGCACGGATGACGCAGTTTTCCATCTCCACGAGAACGCCCTGCCCTGCGGAAACAGAAGTGGCGGTCTGCTTGACGGACTCCGTGGCGCCTTCATGGTTAAGGCATTCCAACCGTACATCGCGCAGACTCACTCTGCCTTTCGCCGCATAGACAACCTGAAGGCTAGTACTTGATTCAGAAGTGAAAACGACTGCACCGGACGGATTTCCAAATATGGTCAGCGAACTCGTTTCATAGCGCGGGGCGAGAAAGCGGTAGTACTTGGCAGTACCGATAGCCGAGAGCGTATGCCCGTTGAGATCCAGCACCAGTTCGTTGTGGACATACTGTATGGCTGTCAACTCGCCTGCCGTCACATCGTCAAGAAGCGACAATGTGCATCGTTCCTGCTTGTTCGCATACTTCAGCGCGTCGTTCCATGTCTCAAATGTCTGAACAGCACCGTCCGGAAGCACAGCCTTCAGGACAGGCTTGGTCCCTGCACCCTCTTGCGCGTATCCGGACACAGACATAAAAGAGAGAAGGATAGCAAATGTAAGACAGGTATTTTTTACAATTTTTCTGATTCCTGAGTTCTTTTCATTATTCATTCCAGTATTCATTTTGTCCGTATTCTACTCACATTGTCGTTGCCAGATCAGTCATATAGACATAAGAAGAGCGTGAAATCCACTTGTTCTTCACGCTCCCATAGGGCTTCGCAATCCCTGTAATCGGTAGAAAAACAACCGAAGTCCACGCCCGATATGCTTTCCCACCCACCCGCAAGGATTGCATCACAGATACACTATCCTTGTCAATCTCGGGCGTGGGATATAACATACCCACGGGACATTCATTGTTGCTGTTTGGACCGATTACAAAAAGTTGCGAAGTTTTTGGGAGTCGCAAACAACGTCAATAAACGCCTTTTCTTATGTCCTCCTTTTTACATCGTGAGGGATGCTCCTGTTTTACGTCATGGGGTGACAGTGCGATTTAGAGCCTTGCAACGGGGGCTATTTATCATCGTAATGACCGTATGCCGCTATAATCAGAACCACGACTTCCGTTTCATAAATGCGATAGACTAATCTGTGTTTCTTGGTTATCTGTCTTGACCAGCGGTCTTCGGACCGGACTTTCATCGGTTCCGGATGCCCCATCCCTGTTTTGGGATGTTCAGCCAGTTCAAACAAGAAAGTCTTGACATTTTTGAACGCGGCAAGCTCGGTATGTTGCAAACGCTCAATATCATTGCGTGCTTCCGGAGTGTACTTTTAAGGAAACATTATGCAGTCCTTCATAAAAAATCCTCCAGACTTTCGCCCTGTTTCATTTCATAATAATTCCTTTTGGCATAATTCTCTTCCGCTTCATCAAGATGTCGAAAATATTCTTCTTCAGCCAACAATGTGGAGTCATTTGTCTGCATTTTCTTTACCAAATTGCGCACATACTTCGTCACCTTAAGAAGTATAGTCTCATCTTCGGCAATGATGCCAAGATTTTTGAAAAAATCCGTATCCAACTGTAAAGCAGTCATATTAACCCTCCTTTCTAATGCTTGGACGTAATAAGCGTCTGACAAACGCCTTATTATCTGTACATAAAGTTCACCTCGGGGTGCAATGAACGGGACATACCAGCCCGCTTTCTTTCGGCGTGAAACATTGCGGCGGCGAAGATAGAGAGTTTTGGCGGACAGGGCAAATCAAATACGCATTTTAGTGCCGATTTATTGCCTAATGCAAAAAAGGAAGCCGTTCTCAACCGGCTGATGATGAAGATATACCGCATCCGGATTCCCGGCTTACTCCATTCATCCGATAATGTGCAAAAAGACAAGACTTTTGCACCATTCGCGACACAGAAGTAGTCCTACTGTGCGGACTGGTATATTGATTGTCTTATCCTTAAATAAGTAGACACATTTAGGAACACAAAATGTCTACATTATGTATCAGAGAAAAGGTTATTGGTTCTCACCGGAAGAACGAATCGCAATTGTGCGAGAATTTGAGAAAGG
>DBVX01000005.1:0-198 GCA_002308815.1 Bacteroidales bacterium UBA1253 | reverse complement strand
GAAGTGCCGAAGAACTCGAAGCCGAAAACAAGAAATTGTCGAAGGATTTAGAGTGGGCAGAATTACAGATTAAGGCGTTGAACACGCTGATTGACATTGCTGAATCGCAAGGCATCCAGATCCGAAAAAAATCTGGGGCCAAGCAGTAGAACAACTTTGCGAGCAGGAAGGTCTGTCGGTAAGTACTGCTTGCAAGCT
>DBVX01000101.1 GCA_002308815.1 Bacteroidales bacterium UBA1253 | reverse complement strand
CTCGGTCGTCAGAAAGGCGGCGGCGGCGCGCGTCCGGGCGATTTCAAATCACCTGTTCGCGTCGGTGGTGGTACCATCTTCGGTCCCGTACCCCGTGACTACAGTTTCAAACTCAACAGGAAAGTGAAACAGCTCGCCCGTCGCAGCGCACTCAGTATGCGTGCGCAGAACGGACAGATCATTGTTCTTGACAAGCTGGCTTTTGACGCTCCCAAGACGAAGGCGATGCTCGAGGTGATGAAGAACCTCAACGTGGCGGACAAGAAGGCTTTGTTCGTAATGCCCGGGAACGACATCAACGTGATCAAGTCAGCCCGCAACATCCAGCGCACGAACGTGACAACCGTCGGCGAACTGAACACCTACGCGGTGATGAACGCCAATGTGGTCATTATGACCGAGGATGCTGTCAAGGGACTGGAAGGAATATTCAACGCTTAAGAAAGGAACCGAACTATGGCAATTATAATCAAACCTATTGTCACCGAGAAGATGACAGCCGCAGGAGAGAAACTTAACCGTTATGGATTCCGCGTGGAACGTACTGCCAACAAGTTGCAAATCAAGAAGGCAGTCGAAGAGATGTACAATGTTCAGGTCTTGGACGTGAATACGATGGTGGTAGCCCCCAAGCGCACGCAGCGCTGGACTCGCAGCGGTCTGCTTCGCGGCAAAACCGATTCCTACAAGAAGGCCGTGGTAACATTGAAAGAAGGAGAAACAATCGATTTTTATAGCAATATCTGAAAATGGCTGTACGTAAATTAAAACCCACTACACCGGGGCAAAGACACAAGGTTATCGGCGCGTTTGAGACAATTACCGCAAGCGCACCGGAGAAGTCTCTTGTATTCGGCAAGCTGCGTACGGGTGGTCGCAACAACACAGGTAAGGAGACCATGCGCTACATCGGCGGCGGACACAAGAAGAAATTCCGCGTAATTGACTTCAAACGCAACAAGGACGGTGTACCCGCAGTCGTAAAGACCATTGAGTACGATCCGAACCGCTCGGCTCGCATCGCTCTGCTCTATTACGCTGACGGTGAGAAGCGTTACATACTTGCACCCAACGGACTGCAGGTAGGTCAGACAGTGGTATCGGGCAGCGGTGTCGCGCCCGAGGTAGGCAACACGCTCCCCATGGCTGAGATTCCTCTGGGAACAATCATCCACAACATCGAACTGCGTCCGGGACACGGAGCGCAGATGGTTCGTTCCGCCGGCACGTTCGCGCAGCTGGCTGGCCGTGAGGACAAGTACGCCCTGATCAAACTGCCTTCGGGCGAGCTTCGCAAGGTGCTGGCCGCCTGCAAGGCGACTGTCGGCGAGGTGGGCAACAGTGACCACGCCCTCGAGAAGAGCGGCAAGGCGGGTCGCAGCCGCTGGCTGGGCCGCCGTCCGCACAACAGAGGTGTCACGATGAACCCTGTGGATCACCCGATGGGTGGTGGTGAAGGTCGCGCTTCCGGCGGACATCCGCGCAGCCGCAAGGGCTTGCTCGCCAAGGGATACAAGACCCGTCACCCGAAGAACCAGAGCAATCAGTACATCATCGAGAGACGTAAGAAATAACCTGTAAAACAGAAGGAATTATGAGTCGTTCATTGAAAAAAGGACCGTTTATCAACGTTAAGTTGGAGAAGAAAGTGCTCGCCATGAATGAGGCTAACAAGAAAGAGGTGGTCAAGACATGGTCGCGCGCGTCAATGATTTCTCCTGATTTTGTAGGTCATACCATCGCAGTTCACAATGGAAACAAGTTCATTCCTGTCTATATCACCGAGAATATGGTGGGACACAAGCTGGGCGAGTTTGCCCCGACCCGCATCTTCCGCGGTCATGCAGGCAAGAAGTAATCCATTGAATCATTAAAACAACAACTAAAACAAAGATTAAAATGGGTGCTAGAAAACACAATACAGCTGAGGCGCGTAAGGAGGCTCAAAAGACTCAGTACTTCGCCAAGCTCAACAACGTTCCTACCTCCCCGCGAAAGATGCGCCTTGTTGCCGATATGATTCGTGGACTGGAAGTGAACCGTGCACTGGGTGCGCTGCGTTTCTCCACAAAGGAGGCTTCGCGCGCCTTGGAGAAACTCCTCAAATCGGCCATCGCCAACTGGGAGCAGAAAACCGGTAAGAAAGCCGATCAGGAGACTCTGTATGTTAGTACAATAATGGTTGACGGGGGTATGATGCTCAAACGTCTGCGCACCGCTCCTCAGGGGCGCGGCTACCGTATCCGCAAACGCTCCAACCATGTAACCATCTATGTAGATACCAAACCTGAAAAAGCCGAGTAAGACTATGGGACAAAAGATCAATCCAATCAGTAACCGTCTGGGAATAGTCCGCGGATGGGACAGCAACTGGTTCGGCGGCAAACGCTACGGAGCCACCATCTTGGAGGACACCAAGATCCGTGAGTATCTGAACGCCCGCCTTGCTGAGGCAAGTATCAGCCGTATCGTCATAGAAAGAACTCTCAAACTTGTGACTGTGACTGTCTGCACTGCTCGCCCCGGTTATATAATCGGTAAGGGTGGACAAGAGGTTGACAAATTGAAAGAGGAACTGAAGAAAATCACCAAACAGGAGGTTCAGATCAACATCTACGAGGTGAAGCGTCC
>DBVX01000039.1 GCA_002308815.1 Bacteroidales bacterium UBA1253 | reverse complement strand
TTCTCCTGCACGGGACCGATTATCGGCACGCTGCTGGTGGAGGCGGCATCGATGAACCTGCTGGCTCCCACGGTCGGGATGTTCGGGTTCGCACTTGCGCTGGCTCTGCCTTTCTCGCTGCTGGCTCTCTTCCCCGATGCCATGCAGCGGCTGCCCAGATCCGGCGAGTGGATGGAGTCGCTCAAAGTGACCCTCGCCTTCTTGGAACTGGCTCTGTCGCTCAAGTTCCTCTCCGTGGCGGACACAGCCTACGGGTGGGGCATACTGCCCCGGTGGCTGTTCTTCGTACTGTGGGTGCTGTGCTTCGGCGGAATGGCGGTGTATCATACTGCCGGTATCATCCGTCTGCTCCGTGCCGCTGACCGTCCCGCCGTGCGTCTGACGATCAAGTCGCTTATTGCCGTATCGACTCTGGCATTCGCGGTGTATCTGCTTCCCGCCGTCTGGGGCGCTTCCGACGCGAAGGCTGTGGCGGCTTTCGCCCCGCCGACGGAGATTCCCTACAAGGATATCTGGCACGACTACGACGAGGGACTGGCATACGCCCGTCAGGAGAACAAACCCGTTCTGCTGTATTTCACGGGCTATGGGTGTGTCAATTGCCGCAAGATGGAGCAGTACGTGATGGCGGACAGCCGTGTGCGGGAAGCCTTGCGGGACTATGTGCTTGTCGAGCTCTTTGTCGATTCACGGCAGGACGGGAACGGGAACGGCATACAGGATGGTGAGGAATTCTCCCGCCTTCAGCGCGAACTGTTCCGCTCCAACGCCCAGCCCCTCTATATCCGGCTCTCCTCTGATGGCAAGCCCCAAGGTACCCCCCAAGCCTTCACCACCTCCCCCGACACCTTCCTCCGCTGGCTGAAGTGATTGCCCCGCCACTCTTTGTCAGGTTCTCCGCGCATCAGCGCGGAGCAATAAGTATGCGGAGAAAGGTGGTTAACAGTACGGCGGCGGAAAAAAATACAAAGAGGTTAGAAGCGTGCGAAGATTGTCGTATCCTCCTTATGGCTATATGCCATACGTTTCGAAGTTTAGATAGAACTAAAAATTTTCTGTGATAAAATTCCACCAAAAGATGTGATGGTTTCGGATTTGAAGTGAAATTTTGCGCTCATAATTCGCAGTCGGAAATAGTTATTTGCATAATGCCTTTTTCCGACTAAAGAATCAGGTGAAAAATCTGATATACGCGATAGTTTGATAAGAAACTATTTATCAATTATTTGTAGGTCAGATATAACTATTCCGCTGCGATTTTTAGGGAAAATAATTTAAAAAAATCTGAAATATTATTTGCGGATAAAAAAAATGTACTACTTTTGCCGCCGGATTGAAGAAATCATAAACAGATAATACCCCAAAAATTATGGCAGTTAAATTCTACCAAGTTCCCCAGACTGAGACGTACGCGATTCGCGCACAAGTGATTATGGATCCCACTGTTCTTCCTAGCCCCAGTTTTGATGGTGGCGGATCTGATCCCGATCCAAGTGTACCGATGGACTGATTTTTTTCAAGCATTTTCTTTGTTAGTTGTCTGCTTTGTCGGGATTGCTTTTCTCGGCAAAGCTTTTGGATTTGTGTATGGCTCTGTCGTCAAATAAACAATTTACGGGGCGGTGTCAGGATGCAGATTGTGTATGCTGATGTTGAAATTGAAAGAGATACGGTTCGCGAAACCGTTGAGGACGGCAATGGTATTGTCGTCCTTGTTTGTAACAATACTGCAGGGGAGCATGATGCTTTCTGCGCAGAAACTGAACATCGGGCAGTTGCGTGAGTTGGGCGACTCGTTGACAGAGTACGCGCGCGGAAAAGCGGACGTGCCGCGTGTGATTGTGAAGAGTTGCCGGATGAACGGGAACAAAATAGATTTGCGCACCGACTGCGCGTTGTCGTGTCTGTCGTTGAGTAGGGAGGATATAAGGGAATTGCGCGGGAAGGTGAGCGTATGGGTACGCGGCGACCGGCAGGGACGTGTGTCCATCTACAGCGACAACCGCGAACTGGGCGAACTGGTCACATCGCGTTTCCGCCCGCGCAGGGAGTCGGACAAACACAAGAAGGCAGGCGGCGCGCTGGTGACCTATCCTGATGCCGCATACGAAACGGAGGCGGGTCTGTCGGGCAGGAACATCGCCTTGTGGCCGAGCCACGGCATGTTCCTGCGCCTCGGCGACAGCCGCTGGATGTGGCAGCGCGCGCGTCTGTGGACGACGGTCGAGGATATGCTCTCATTCTCTTTTACGAGCGGTTATCTGGTGCCGATGCTCGAGCAAGCGGGAGCGGTGGTGCTGCAGCCCCGTGAGCGGGACATCCATCGCGCGGAACGCGTGGACACGACCGGCGGTCTGGTGCATCCGCTGACGATGGCGGTTGCGGACGAGTACGCGCTGTATGTCCACTACACCCGCAACCCCTCCAACAGCCCCCGCGCAGTTTATACGGTGCGCCATCAGGGAATGGAAACGCGAGTGGAGGTGAACCAGCAGGCGGGTGGCGGACAGTGGCTGTACCTCGGCACGTTTGCTTTCGGACCGGATTCCGCCGCCAACAGTCTGACGCTGAGGGACGGCACGGGCAAGGGGATGGCGCTTTCGCACGAGGGGCTGAAGATTGGCGGCGGCGTGGGAGTGAGCGGCTATCCGCGTTATATGGAGGGCGCGCGTTACTGGCTGGAGTACAATAGTCTGCCCGNNCCGACTCGGTCTATACCTTCGAGAAGAAAAGGAGCCATTATCTCGACGACCTCGTGAGCCGCGGGCGGTGGGTCAACTATATGAACGAGCGTCTGAATGTTCCCATTCATCTGGCGCTGGCTGTCCATACGGACGCGGGCGTGCGCGGCGGCGACTCGATAGTGGGTACGCTCGCCATCTATTCGGAGAAGGACAAGGACGGACATACCCGTTATCGCGGCGGCGGCAACCGCCTGATAGGGCGCGACCTGGCGGACTATGTGCAGACGCAGGTGGTGGAGGACATGCGCGCGACGCTGTGTCCTAACTGGGCGCGACGCGAACTGAAGGACGGCGTGTACGCCGAGTCGCGTATTCCCCGTGTGCCGGTACTGCTGCTGGAGATGCTCAGCCATCAGAACCAGAATGACATGCGGTACGGTCTGGACAGCAGGGCGCGCTTCGTCATCAGCCGTGCCATCTACAAAGGCGTGCTGCGTTTTTTGCACGAGCAGGACGGGACGGACTGTGTGGTGCAGCCTCTGCCCGTGCGCGATTTCGCCGTCCGCCTCGTGGCGGGTTGTGATTCGGTCCGTCTCTCATGGCGCAGCCGTCATGACAGTCTGGAGACGACGGCGGAGCCTTCCTACTATGTCGTTTACCGCCGTCAGGCGGGCAGGGACTGGGACAACGGCACGCGCGTGGAGTGCGAGCGGGTAACGCTGCCGCTGGAACGCGGCAAGCGGTGCGACTTTGTTGTGCGCGCGGGCAATGCGGGCGGCGTGAGTATGCCCTCGGAGCAGTTGAGCGCGTACATTGACCCTCAGGACAGGAAGCAGGCGTTGATAATCAACGGATTTAACGAGGTATATGCGCCGGATATGCTGGAGGGCGACAGCCTGACGGGCGGGATTGTGCCGGGGGCGCTGGCAGTCCCCTACGGGGTGGATGTGTCGTACATAGGCGGTCAGATTGATTTTGACAAGACCCACCCGTGGATGAGCGATGACGACTGCGGCTATGGCATGTGTTCCGACGAGTATGCGGATGTGCCTGTTGCGGGCAACACGTTCGATTATCCGGCTCTTCACGGTGCGGTGCTGGAGCGTCTGGGCTATTCGTATGCCAGTCAGTCGCTCGGTTCGTTAGACGCTCTGCCGGACGGCTGTCTGGCGGATGTCATATTGGGCAAGGACAGGAAGGGTATCGGCGCGTTGTCATCGGCGCAGCGTGAGGCTGTAACACGTTTTCTGCACGGCGGCGGAAGACTGTTACTGTGCGGCTCTTACATCGGTTCGGGCGCGTGCGGTGCCGATGCCCGTATGTGGGCGCGGACAACACTTCATTTCCTGCCCGGCAAGCCGAAGGCATCGCATAACGGATTGATAGAGATGCAGCTGTCTGGCGGTGAGAAGACTGTCTGCCAACTGTTCATGCAGCCGAACGAGACGCGGATAGCGTGCGAACGGCCCGATGCGGTTGAGCCTGACGGTGTGAGCCGCAGTATAGGGTGGTACGCGGACAGTTTCCTCACGGCGGGNNGGCGGGAGTGGCGACGGGACGCAGCATACTGGTGCTGCCGTTCATGCCGGAGAGCGTCTGCGAGTTTGACACGCTCTATGAGCGGTGCGTCCGTTTTCTGGAAGGAAAGTAAGTGTAATATTATCAATTTATAAGGATTATGAGTCGTAAGAATCTCCCCTTGCTGGAAGATGTGCGGATAGAGGCGATCGCTGCGGAGGGCAAGGCTCTGGCGCATGTGGACGGCCAGGTGGTGTTTGTGCCGTACTGCATTCCCGGCGACCGCGTGGACCTGCAGGTGACGCGCAGGAAGCATTCGTTTATGGAGGCGCGTGTGGAGCGGATTATCGAGCCTTCCCCGATGCGTCGCGAACCGGTCTGCCGTCACTACGGCGTGTGTGGCGGCTGCAAGTGGCAGATACTGCCATACGAGGAGCAACTGCGATGGAAGCAGCGGCAGGTGGAGGACAACCTCGTGCGTATCGGCAAAGTCGAACTGCCCGAAACGGAACCTGTGCTGGGTTCGGAGGCGGAGTACGGCTACCGCAACAAGTTGGAGTTCACCTTC
>DBVX01000068.1:1549-2695 GCA_002308815.1 Bacteroidales bacterium UBA1253 | reverse complement strand
TTGAGGTTGTCAATATTATAATGGTACTGCGACTGGAATTGCAGGTATTCCTCCTTCACCGGATAATCGACCACCTTGCCTTTCGGCGCGGTGACGACCACCTCCTCATGCAGCACTTTCTGTTCCAGCTCGCCCAATCCGGTGTCGAAGCCGACGGGCAGCGCATCCTTACGGGAGACCTTCAACCCGTTGTATTCCTTGGGGTTATGGGACGCGGTAATCATCACGGAAGCTGGGAATCCGTGCTTGGCGGTGAAGTAATAGACCATCGGGGTGGTGGTGAGCCCCATGTCATACACGTCCGCGCCCGCGTCGGTAATGCCCTGTGCGAGGGCGTGGAACATGTCGTCAGAGGTCAGCCGCATATCCCTGCCAATCAGCACCTTGTCGGCGTGCAGCAGCGCAGGCAGGAAGAACCCGAACTTGTAGATAGTCTCTAAATCGAAATCTTTGCCGAAGATTCCGCGAAAGTCGTATGCTTTGAATGCGCCCATAGTGGTTCTTAATTTAAGAGCGGCAAAGGTACATTTTTTTGGGGAACGGGCGGCCTGAAAATTCAAGTTTCTTGCCTTTGCGGCGGTGTAGTTTTCTAATGATTCTACTTCAATCCGCCATAACTCTTGGCCGCCTCCTGCAACGCCTCCTCGGTGGTGTACTGCTCGTAAACCTTGCAGCGGGTGACGATGCCCTGCGGTGAGCAGTTCTTCCCCTGCACGCGCACCAGGGTCCAGCCCTTCATCTCGTTAGCGAAGTCGCTGTCCACCAAGGCCAGACATCCGTCCACTAAGGTAAACTCGTCCGGATTCACAGCACGCACCTTGAAATGTACCTCAGGACAGCTCATGTGGCCGGTGCCCTGTTCAGCGGAGTAGAGCAGGAAGGCGCTGTAAGGCAGACTGTTGCTGGCCTTCTCGTCGGTGATGAGCGCCGGGGTGCCGTCCACCTCGCCCAATGTTTGCTGCATGGGCAGCAAGGTGCCGCCGCTCACGGGGATGCCGGGCATCAGCAGCGAACCCTCGACCTCCCACTTGTTTTTAGGCATATAAACCACAGGCAGTTTGTTGGCTAACGAGAGAAAGCCGAGGTAGTTGGTCTTCGCTTCGGTGAACATAGGGCTGCAGGGAGACAGCGCTTTCCACAAGGCGA
>DBVX01000068.1:196-1460 GCA_002308815.1 Bacteroidales bacterium UBA1253 | reverse complement strand
GAAGGTATCCGGCCGATGATCTCCACTCCTATTTTCGGTTGTTTGATTTTCATAATAGCTCCTTTCTTTTATTATATCAGCTGTTTGTTTCGTATCTGTATCGTAGTTGCACCGTAACAGAGCCGTAGTAACCAAGCTCTAGGCATACTGTGTGTCCGATAGTTCCCCGTTACTTCTCCGATAGTTCTTCGATGATTTATCGGAGAACTATCGGACAACTATCGAAGAACTATCGAAGAAATAGTAACGCAACTCGCTGGCAAATGCCTGCCAAGAGCGATGCAACTACTTGGTTGGTCGATAGTTGTTCCTTACAGCCACGGCGACAAGCCCGACGTGCAAACATACATATTATTGCTGACCTGATGCGGACAACAATGATTCTATTTCGGTTTTCAAAACGGGTAAATTATTGACGATGATGTTCCACACTTCAATGTTGTCAATATCGTCATAGCCGTGGATCAAGCGGTTTCGGGTACCGACAATCCTTCTTGCAAACGAGATGCTCAAATCGGGATCCAATTTCAAAGCCTTGTTCATAGCCTCTCCAATTGTGGCAATATTGCGCTCTACAGCATCTTGCAACATGGGATTACCCTCATACGTGGCAAAAACCTTTTCTGCACCAATGTAACTGTCAATGTTGTTGATGCATTCTTGGATGTCATATAGGTATTTCAGTATTTCTCTATCCATATATTTTGTGTTTGGTTTCATTCAGCTCTTGGATGAAGTAGGGGTTTTTCAGACTCTCTTCGTTAATCAGGTCAATGTCCCTGTGTAAGCTGTCCTCCAAAGCGAAGCGCAAATCCCAAATGTTATCACCGAAGGCGACAGGATCGTCAAAAGGTTCGTAACGGACTAGGAAATCCACGTCACTATTGTCGTTGAATCGCTGGGTGAGCACGGATCCAAACAGGTACGCATCCTTAACCTTATGGTCTTTCAGAATCTGTACCACAATAGGCATGTATGGCAAAAAAGCTTCATTTATCATCTTTCTGTTTTTAATCTGCAAAAATAGAAATTATTTCTTTATACAACATGTAATGGCGAATAATTATTCGCCCCTACAAAAAAAGGCACCCGTTTCCGAGTGCCTTTTCCATATCATACGATCCAAGGATTATTACTCCTTTTCTCTGTATTCTTGAACGATGTTCTTGACGTTCGCGGGGGCGAGACGGCCATAGACCTTGCCGTCCACGAGGCAGACGGGAGCAAGACCGCAGGCACCGACGCAACGCAGGGAGGTGAGGGA
>DBVX01000068.1:0-125 GCA_002308815.1 Bacteroidales bacterium UBA1253 | reverse complement strand
CGCACGTAGCAGGCCGTACCCATACAGACGGACACCGGATACTTACCCTTCGGGACCATCGTGAAGAATGAGTAGAAGGAGACCACGCCGTAAACCTTGGCGGTCGGGATGTGCAGTCTCTCCGC
>DBVX01000048.1:10343-18606 GCA_002308815.1 Bacteroidales bacterium UBA1253 | reverse complement strand
GGAACCGCCGTCGTATGCCATCTTCATTCTTGCCACAACAGAGAAGCACAAGGTGCTTCCCACCATATTGAGCCGTTGTCAGGTATATGATTTCCAACGTATCACGATAACAGACACCGTTCGTCACCTTCAGCACGTCGCCGGTCAGGAGGGCATCGAAGCGGAAGAGGAGGCATTGGGTGTAGTGGCGAAGAAGGCGGACGGCGGTATGCGCGACGCACTGTCGATCTTCGACCAGTTGGTGGCTTTCTGCGGTAACAGGATTACCTATCAGCAGACCATCGAAGTACTGAACATTCTTGACACGGACTACTATTTCCGTGCGGTAAGCGCGGCACTGGCGGGCGATGTGGCGCAGACGCTGCTGCTGTTCGACGAGGTGCTGCAGAAAGGTTTTGACGCGGGTCAGTTCATAGTCGGACTGGAGAGTCATCTGCGGGACGTGCTGGTGGCGAAGGACGCGCAGACGCTTCCTTTGCTGGAAACGGCGGATTCGGTACGCAACCAGTACAGGGAGCAGGCCGCCCAATGTCCCGCACTATGGATATTCGCCGCACTGAACGTGTTGAACGAATGTGACATGCACTACCGGACATCCTCCAACAAGCGTCTGGTGATTGAACTGGGGCTGATCAAACTCTGCACACTGAACCAGCCACAGGTGCAACCTGCCGCTCCCGCCGTGCCGCAAGTTCAGGCTAAGCCTGCGGCACCCGCGCAAGTGATACAGACACAACCTGTCCAGACAGCAAAGGCGGCACCCGCGATGCCGTCCATACCATCCATCCCCACTATCCCTTCCATCCGAACGGGCAGCGGAAACAGTCCGGCGGGCAACACACAAGTCACTGCTCCGGCAGAAAGCGGACAGATCAATGTTGCTGAAGGAGGGCAGCACAACCCTTTTACCAGAGACCAGTTCAATGACGCGTGGATTGGTCTGAAACGGCACTTCCGCAGTGAAGAGCGTCTGCTGGCGATTATGTCGGCATGTGAGCCGAAGCCGGACGGCGAGACAATCCGTCTGGGCGTGTCCAACCCGTGGCAGAAAGAGGAGGTACAACGTCTTCGCAATGAGATGCAGGCATATTTGCGAAAGACGTTGAATAATGACGGTATTACGATTGAGGTGACCATAGACGAGTCTCTGCAGTCGCATACGGCATACACGGCGGAGGAGAAGATGAAACGGATGACGGAGGAGTATCCCGGACTGGCGGCGTTCCGTCAGTCATTGGGGCTTGTCATCGAATAACAATGCGTTCAGTGGCGCCACCTGCGATATATGATTTGAAACGGTATCTTCCTACGACGAAGAAGGAGATGCAGCTGCGCGGTTGGGACTGCGCGGATGTGATTCTGTTTTCGGGTGACACGTATATAGACCATCCATCGTGCGGAGCGGCAGTGATCGGAAGGGTATTGGAGGACGCGGGGTACCGTGTGGCTGTCGTGCCGCAGCCGGACTGGCATGGCGACTACCGCGATTTCACCAAACTGGGTCGACCGCGTCTGTTCTTCGGTGTGACAGCGGGCGCGATGGACTCGATGGTGAACCANNCCCGCCGCAAGCGTTCGGATGACGCTTTCTCGCCGGACGGGAAGGCGGGATACCGCCCCGACTATTGCACGGTGACGTACTGCAGGATTCTGCGTCAACTGTTCCCTGATGTGCCGGTAGTGATCGGCGGAATAGAGGCTTCGATGCGCCGCCTGTCGCATTACGACTACTGGTCAGACCGTCTGATGCCGTCCGTACTGGTGGATTCACGCGCGGATCTGCTGGTCTATGGAATGGGCGAGAAGGCGATGGTGGAGATAGCCCGCAGAGGCATACAGCACGACATACCGCAGACGGCGTACTTGTGTGATACGACCGCAAGCGGGGACGCTTGCATACCCGATGGGGAAACTATCGTGCTGCACAGTTATGAGGAGGAGCAGAAGGACAAGCGCAGACACGCGGAGAACTTCCGCTTGATTGAGACGGAGTCGAACAAGCAGCAGGCGAAGCGGCTGGTGCAGAAGACCGGCAATATGACAGTGGTTGTCAATCCGCCCTACCCTGCCTTGACGCAGGCGGAACTGGACAGCATATACGACCTGCCATACCAATATATGCCGCATCCCAAGTACAAGGACAAGCGGATACCCGCCTACGAGATGATACGTTTCTCAATATGCATCCACAGGGGTTGTTTCGGCGGTTGCGCGTTCTGCACCATATCCGCCCATCAGGGCAAACAGATCGTGTCACGAAGCAAGGAGAGCATCCTGCGGCAGATAGAACGGCTGCACCAGTTGCAGGACTGGAAAGGCTATCTGAGCGATTTGGGCGGTCCGAGTGCCAATATGTACGGGATTGAGGGGAAGGACAGGTCGTTATGCGCCCGTTGCGCCCGCCCGTCGTGCCTGCATCCTGCGATATGCAGGAACCTGAACAGGGATTTCAGTCGGCTGCTTGACTTGTATCATACGGTGGACGCGCTGCCTTATATAAAAAAATCGTTTGTCGGTTCGGGCATACGCTACGACCTGATGGATGAGGCATACGGACGAGAACTGATAACCAAGCACGTCAGCGGACGATTGAAAGTGGCTCCTGAGCATACATCGGACTTGGTACTGAACCTGATGCGCAAGCCATCATGGGGTGAGTATCTGCGCTTTCGCGACTTTTTCTATCGGGTGAACAAAGAATGCGGATTGCGGCAGCAACTGATACCCTATTTCATATCCTCCCATCCGGGCTGCACGGACAAGGATATGAGGGTACTGGCGGACGAAACACGGCGGATGGGCTACAGGCCGGAGCAGGTGCAGGACTTCACACCGACCCCTATGACCCTGTCCACCACAATGTTCTATACGGGACTGAACCCCTATACGATGGAGAGAGTCTATGTGGCACGGACAGAACAGGACAAACGGAGGCAGAACAGCTATTTCTTCTGGTGGAAGAGAAGTTGAAAGTTGAAAGAAGCAGATAGTTTAGAGTTTAGAGAAACAGGCAGATTATGAAGCATAAATACAGAATCAATCCGGAAACGCTGGCACTCGAGCGCATCGAACACGGCATAGTGTTTTGGCTGAAAAAGTCAGGACAATATATAATAGTGGGACTTATACTGGGGATTGCCTTTTTCTTCGTGTTCTTTATGGTTTTCCCGTCTCCTCGCGAGAAACAACTCATTGAGCAGAAAGAGTCTCTGGAGGCTCAGATGCAGCTGATGGATCAGAAAGTGAACCAGATGCAGGTGGTGATGACGGATATGGCACAGCGGGACGACAACCTCTACCGCGTGCTGTTTGGCGCGGAACCCATTCCGCTGGCGGTCCGGCAAGGCGCGACGAACAAAATCTCCTACTACGAGGATCTGTCACGTATGACCAACAGCCAGCTGGCTGCGGACTTGCAACTGAAAGTGGACGTGCTGGAGCGAGAGATGTACGTGCAGGCGAACTCGTTCAACGAGATTCTGGAGATGGCGAAGTCACAGGAAGTGATGATGGACAACATACCCGCCATACAGCCCGTTTTGAACAAGGATTTGAAGCACGTGGCAAGCGGATGGGGCTTCCGCATCCATCCCATCTACCACACGCGCAAGTTCCACTACGGCATGGACTTCTCCGCCAAGACGGGTACGGATGTCTTTGCCACAGGCAATGCGAAGGTGGTCTATGTGGGCTGGCGGCAGGGCTTCGGCAACACAGTGATACTCGACCACGGCTACGGCTACCAGACCCTGTACGGTCATCTGTTCAAGTCGCTTGTGCGCGTGGGGCAGAATGTAAAGCGCGGCGATGTGATCGCTCTTGTGGGCAACACCGGCGCGTCGGTGGGGCCGCACCTGCACTACGAGGTTCATCAGAACGGCAGACCAGTGGATCCGCGCAACTACTACTTCATCGACCTCAGTCCGGAGGAGTACGACAAGATGATCCAGATGTCGAACAACTTTGGTCAGACGTTCGACTGAACGCCACCGACACTTCGTTAAGACACACCGTTCCGGACAAGAACAATTATACAAGAACAATCCGACAGATAGAATCTGTCGGATTGTTCTTGTATAGCGCGGAAAAGCAGACGATGCTTCCCTTTTCCTTGCAAACGGATTTACGCTTTCTTCTGACGGTTGCCGTAACGCGACAAGAACTTGTCCACGCGACCGGCTGTGTCCACCAGTTTCGCCTGACCCGTATAGAAGGGATGCGAGGTGTTGGAGATCTCCAGCTTGATGAGCGGGTACTTGACACCGTCAATCTCAATCGTGTCCTTCGTGGCGGCGGTTGAGCGGCTGAAGAACTGCGTGCCGTCACTCATGTCCTTGAAGACAACGACACGGTAATTATCGGGATGAATTCCTTTTTTCATACTGCTTGAAGAATTAAAAAAAAACTTATTCAGCGGCAACCACTTCCAGACGGATGTCGGCTTTCACCTCACGGTGCAGGCGGGCATGCGCCTCACCCTCACCGAGCTGCTTGATAGGCTCTACGGTGATGACACGGCGGTCAATCTCCATACCCTGCTCCTTGAGGGCGTCAGCCACCTGCTGGGCGGTAACTGCACCGAAAATCTTGCCGTCCTCGTTGGCTTTTACTGCCACCTTGATAACGGTTTGTGCCAGACGTGCGGCGAGATCCTGTGCGGCGGCAAGAGCCTGCGCGATCTTGCGAGCCTGCTGACGAAGGTTCTCGGCGTTTTGTTTCTTGTTGCTCTCGTTGGCGATGATGGCCAGTTTCTGGGGAATCAGATAGTTGCGGGCATAGCCGTCGCGGACTTTCACGATGTCGCTCTTGTAGCCGAGCGTGTCGATGTCTTGCAAAAGTATAACTTCCATAGTCTGTCCTCCTTATTTCATCAAATCGGTTACGTAAGGCAGCAAAGCCAGATGGCGCGCTTTCTTGACAGCCTGCGCCACTTTGCGCTGGAACTTGAGACTCGTGCCGGTGATACGACGGGGCAGAATNNTCTTGCCCTGCTCGTTGAGGAACTTCTTCAGGAAATCGGGATCCTTGTAGTCAATGTAACGGATGCCGGCTTTCTTGAAACGGCAGTACTTCTTCTTGTTCTTGTCCCTTACCTGAGGGGTGAGGAAACGGATTTCATCGTTCTGTGCCATAATCAAGCCTCCTCTTCATTAGCGGGTTCAACACTCTTCTTACCGCTGCGGCGTTTCTCGCTGTAGAGATAAGCATACTTGTCAAGACGTGTGGTGAGGAAACGGATCACGCGCTCGTCACGGCGGAACTCTGTCTCGAGCGTGGCGATAACTTCCGGCTCAACGTCAAACTGCAACAGGGCGTAGAAACCTGTCGTCTTTCCTTGGATGGGGTACGCCAGTTTGCGCAGCCCCCACTCCTCGCGCGCGATAACGGTACCGCCGTTCTGGGCGAGAAGGTCACTGAACTTGCTGACTGCTTCCTTCATCTGCGGCTCAGACAAAACGGGAGTTAGGATGAAAACAGCCTCGTAGTGATTGGTCATTTTGTGTTAATAATTATAGGTTAATAAACTGTCGCTTTCGCACGAAACATCTCGTAAAGACGCACAAAAGCGCGCAAAGGTACTTCGATTTTCCGGATTGCCAAATTATAACGTACAAAAATAATACTGATTTTTCCTACCATTGCCTCCATAAACATCTTATTTCTTGTAGATCAGTGGTTTATTGTGGCAAAATAATTGCTTCGAATGAGTTTGTCCGACAGTTCAAATGCTTCTTGTTCGGAGAGTATGCGATTATTACGCGCCGCAGAATCCATAAGATTAACGCCTACACCTTTCCAATAATAGTCCTCGCAGCCGATTAGATTCATGATAGTCGGAAAAATATCCATTTGGTAACAAGTATCTGTTATATGAACGTTTTCTTGAATATTTGGCGAATAAATAATCAAAGGAACAAAAGATTGTTTCGGCAATTGGACATCGATGGATGTTTTATGGAATTCTTCTAACATCGTAGGTTTGAATATAGTGTGATCTCCTGTGATTACAATAGTTGAATACTGCAGAATAGAATCCTTTGAGATTTGATCCACCAAATGTCCAAGGCAAGAATCTGTATAATGAACACAACTCATATACTGTTTTATGTATTTGGGCGTTTTTAGTGATTGATAAGATTCCCGTATGGGTTTTAATTTAAAAGGAGAGTGCGAAGTGATTGTAAGTGCCATAAGACAAAAACTCTTCGGTCTTTCCAACAAGACGCTGTCTAATCTTGCAAATGTGAGAGCATCATCTTCCCATTCGGAGCATTCCCGTTGAAAAAGTCGTTTGTATCCATAGTTTCGTGTCGCCTTCTTCTGATTCCAGCTATCCGGGCAGGGATTGAACACGTAGGTAGAATCATATAGATGAGCATAATTTGGGTATATATTGTCAGCAAATGCGATACAAGCCGCTCCTGTATTTGTCGCCAACAATCCTGTGTTAATCGTCATTTGCCCGTCACCGGAAGTCCCTGCACGTACTTGGGATTTCAGTTTGTCGCAATATAGAATATTATTTGCTCTTTTCAGTTTGGATATGTTCGGTGCTATCTTTAGAGACTCGTTTTCAAAAATCCAACTTTCCAAACTCTCAATGATAATTATAATAAGATTTGATGTGGGTACTATTTCTCTTTTACTTTTGGAAATAATATGATCTGTTCCGCAGATTTCTTGCGCGCCGATATGTTTGGGCTGAAAAGTGTGATACAAACAGGCTGCCAGTGCATACTGAATGATAGACTGACCCTTAATATAATAGGGAGTCCAGTCATAAGAAGGAGGATTGACAGAAAAACTATAGACTTGTTGAAATGGAATAAATAATCTCCATGTGCGATATGGTACAGGATAGTGTTTGACTGTCTTTATTTGTTTCTCAATATATAGTATGTCTTCCTCGTCAAAACTCTCTTTCTTTGGAGTCCAATGGTATTCACTTGCATGCGATAAAAGATTTAATGCTATTCCGAAAGTGAAACACATAAGAAATACTATAAATTTTCGTTCTCTGATTTTTGACTGAGTTTGAATCCAAGAGAGACATAAATAATACAAGAGACTAATGGCTATATAAATGAAGTATAATGGTTTGAAATACGTTTCTACAGATCCCCAGAAGCCATGCATATTATTTGCCATCATTATGGAATCAATATTCAAGAACATCTCGTTTGCTCTAAAATATATAAGATTGGATAATATCCAGATATCAAGGAGAATACTAAAGATGACGGTCCACCACTTCCCTTTGGTTACGAATACAAAACTTGCAATAGTTACGGCCGGTGCCAACTTGGGAATGCAGAAAGCCAAGAAAGATAAAGTATGATGCCAAATACTGGGAATGACAGTCTCCCGGAAGCATTCCAAATGGAAGAAAACACATTTGATGAAAACAGATAACGCAAATATCACAAACACAAGCCATTGTGCGTGATTGCCTTGAGAAAGATAAAGTCTAATCTTGTGTAGCATAATTGTGTTGATTATTTTTACGGTTAACTTTTCAAAATGCGCAAAGGTACAACATAACAACAGATATATGCAAATTAAAGTTGATGATAGGAATTAGCGTTTTGTTGGCGAGCATAGCATGCTCCACCAGCGGCGGAGCATCTCGTTCTTCGCACACAGGCTCTCAAGGGCTTGGTCTTTCGCATCCTATGTTTCTGACTGGGGGGCGATGGTACCGGTTTCTGCCCGGATATGCAATCGCCGAGCCATTTTGTCAGGGTAAGACTAGTGATTTGGATGGAAAGGAAGTTTGCGCTACCTTTGCGGGCAAAATTATGCGCCGCTTTGCGTTTGTCATATTCTTTACGCTTGTGTGTGCCTGTGCCGTCGCGCAGAGCACTCTGCTGCTTCCGTACAGCGCAACCAGCCTGACGGATGAGGAGCGCGCTGCCAATCCCGACCGTCTCGCCTACCCCACCGACCTGAAAGATGCGGTTGCAAACGAAGTCGGCTTTGCGTGCAACACCCCACTCGTCACTGTTGTCAGAGGCACATTCTCCGTGAGTCCGACCCGGAAAGTGACGTTCTCCCCGGGTAACCTGCAGTACAACGCCGCCCTCGGCACGCACCCATGCGCGGACGGAACGACCAAGAAGGGGACGTGGCGGTTCGCCGAGCACCAGTATGACTACGTGGGCGATACGGAGAAAGGAAACGTATATGCGAACGGCGTCAAATGCAGGAATTCGCGGGTCAGCAACACATACGATGGATGGATTGACCTCTTCGGATGGGGAAC
>DBVX01000048.1:9644-10336 GCA_002308815.1 Bacteroidales bacterium UBA1253 | reverse complement strand
CCCAGCCGTGGGCAATCAGTCAGACAAGCAGCGATTATATGCCGGGCGGCAACGCAAACAACAACCTCCAGGCGATTACGCCTACTCAGACTGGGGTGTGTACAACGCTGTCGGGGATGACCCCGCAGGCACCTGGCGCACACTGACCAAAGAAGAATGGACCTACCTGTTCCGTGATCGTAAGAATGCGGACAAACTGTTCGGACTGGGAACGGTGAACGGCGTGAAGGGCACGATTATCCTGCCTGACGGATGGGTCACCCCTCCCGGTGTTACCTTCAACGCCGGCACGGACAATGGACTATTATGGCAGGAGACCAACTATGCCAACAGCGCGGAGGACAACTACTCCCACAACGCCTACACAGCCTTGCAGTGGGAGGAGCAGATGGCCGCGAACGGCGCGGTGTTCCTTCCGTCAGCAGGCTACCGCTACGGCACAACCTTGACCAAAACTGGGGAATATGGCAGTTACTGGTCGGCCTCCGCCTGCGAGACAGAATACATCAGCGACTTCAACTTCTCCGAGTTACGTCTCTGTCCGCAGTACAAAGCCCGCCGTTTCGGCGGACGCAGCGTCCGGCCGGTCAAGGATGTCGCCCCCCCACCCCCGCCTTCCGCTTACGAACCGAAGCCTTTCAGCATATCCGCCGGCAGACAGGTGCTGTTCTCCCCGGGCAACCTGCAGTACA
>DBVX01000048.1:3209-9592 GCA_002308815.1 Bacteroidales bacterium UBA1253 | reverse complement strand
CACATGGCGTTTTGCAGAACACCAGTGGGACATAGCCGGTATGGGCTACGGACAGACCGACAAGGACAACCACTGCTATATCGGCGGCACGGTACAGAACGGCGACAACCGGAATATCAGCGAAACCTGCGACGGCTGGATTGACCTCTTCTGCTGGGGCACCAGCGGATGGGACAGCGGCGCGAAGGCTTATCTGCCGTGGGCGACCAATTCAGATAACACGGATTACACCCCGGGCGGAAGTGAGACAAACAACCTTACCGGCGATTATGCGTATGCGGACTGGGGTATATACAACCGGATAGGCGATGATGCTCCCGGCACATGGCGCACACTGACCGGAGACGAATGGAACTATCTCATCAATTCCCGTCCCGATGCGATCAGTAAGTGCGGTGCGTCGAAAGTGAACGGAATGACGGGCTTGGTTATCCTGCCCGATGACTTTACATTGCCAACGGGCTGCGGTTTCACGCCGGGAAAGACAACCGCGAGCGACTGGGATGACTGGACTTGTGTTGCCGCGACCAATATCTACACAGCGGAGCAATGGCAGTTGATGGAGCTGAACGGTGCCGTCTTTCTCCCGTGTGCCGGCTACCGCAAAGGTACAAAGTTGAGCCGCACAGGCATGAGCGGTTATTGTTGGTCATCCACGGCATACGATGCCAACAATGCCTACCGTTTGGACTTCAGTCCTGTCAACCTCAATGCCGGCTTTAACAGCCGCTGCTTCGCTCGTTCCGTCCGTCTGGTCAAAGACCAAACCCCGCCACCCTCCGCCTACAATCCGCAGCCGTTCAGCATATCGGCGGACAGACAAATACTATTCTCGCCGGGCAACCTGCAGTACAACGCCACGCAGGGCACCCATCAGTGCGCCGACGGAACCACCCTGCAAGGCACATGGCGCTTTGCCGAGCACCAATGGGACTATGTGGGCGATACGGAGATTGGCACCGTATATCATAACGGCACGAAATGCAGCAACACGAAGATAAGCAGCAAGTACGACGGCTGGATTGACCTCTTCGCTTGGGGCACCAGCGGATGGGAAAGCGGCGCGAAGAACTACCGGCCGTGGAATGAAGGCAAGACCAACAGCTACTACCTGATTGGGGGGAAAGTGGAAAACGACATGCGCGGCAAATACAGTTACGCCGACTGGGGCGTGTACAACGACATCGTGAACGGCACCAAAACAGATCCGGCAGGTACTTGGCACACGATGACTGAAAATGACTGGGCATACATAGTCCTGCACCGCCCCAATGCCGCCGGCCTGTTCGCTCTCGCCACCGTGAACGGCGTGAAGGGGATGGTTCTGCTGCCCGACAACTGGGACCCCGAAGACAAACCGCATCTTATCACAAGCACCGAGCAGGGCTTCTATGTCGCCAACGACACGATATACAACGCCCAAAGAGGCAGTTTTGAAAGCAATATCCTTTCCGTCTGGCAATGGCTTCCGTTTGAGGCTGCGGGGGCGGTGTTCCTGCCGTGCGCGGGACACAGGCACGAAAAGACGCTTCAACGCTTACAGGAATGGGGAGACTACACCCCCTCCACCAATATGGCGAAACGGTACAGGAAAAGCAAGTACGAACTTCCCGTATTCTTCTTCAGCGACATATCGTGCAAACCCGGCTGTCCCAGCGATGTCCGCTACTGCGGCAAGAGCGTGCGGCTGGTCAGCGACTGTCCGCCGTCATCTTCCCTACCGCCGTACAGAACAGCAACAACAGCTGCTGCCGAATACCGGACACCGGACACAGACTACTGGACACCATACATAGATTACCGGACGGAAGAACCGGACCCATGGATATCAACAGGCCACAGAACAGCGACAGCCGAACACTGGACAGCAGAGCCGGAACGCAGGACACCGCAACCGGAACGCAGAACGGCGAAAGAAGAGGAGGACGACCCCGAGGAAGACACCTACGTCGAAGAGCCTGCGGACACTCTCTGCTGGCAGCCCTCGTACCGCTTCCACGACTACGACTACCCCCTGCCTTCGGTGACGGCATGCCGCGACCGTGACTACGTCGCCTACACCCTTGAGTACTTCGACAAGGACGCCTGCACCCACTATCTCAAGGACATCGCCATCGCCACCACGGAGGGCGGCACGGTCGAGTTGTACGACACGATCTGCGACGGCACCACCTACGACTTCTTCGGCGACCAACTGACCAAAGCGGATGTCTATACCAAGACTTTCCCCATCGCCCCCGGCTGCGAGCAGGTCTATATCCTCCATCTGACCGTTCACCCGTCATACAGCGGCATCGAGCAGACGGAGCACATCTGCCCCTCAGGCTCGTTCGTATGGAATGGCGCCGAATACACCGACGAAGGCGACTACACTCTCTCGCTCTCATCCGCTAACGGTTGCGACTCCCTTGTCACCCTTCACCTGCGTCATTATCCTTCCTACGAGCGCCAACTCACCGACACGCTATTAACAGGTCAGACCCTCCTGTTTGAGGGAACCGAACTCGCTTCGGCAGGCACCTATTCCGTCACGCTGCCCTCGGTGGACGGCTGCGACTCCGTCATCACGCTCATGCTGGAGGAGAACGCGGTGCAAGTCCTGTCTGCCGCCTGCAATGACCTGTGCTCCGACAAGGAGGAACTGCATATCAGTCTCGACTTCACGGGCACGACCCACAGCGTACGCCTCACCTTCGACTCGGCGGCGCATGTTGCCGGATGGAGAGACACGCTCATCGTGCTTACCGATGATGGCGACATCGTCCTGCCTGCTCGAGGACGTGTCGGTCAGTTCACCTGCACGGCGGAACTGCTCTTCCGCGACACCACAGCCGCATCCGTGACCATTCCATTCACGCTCCCCTACCCTTCGTCCGTCCTCAAGCAGCTCTGGGACGATGGCGTGGCGGTCATGAACTCGGACTACAACGGCGGCTACGACTTCGTGGCGTTCCAGTGGTACGAGAACGGTGTGCCGCTCGCTGGCGAGACCGCCTCTATCCTCTACCGACCCTTGATTATGGGCGGCGAGTACAGCGCGCTGCTGACCGACCGCAACGGCAGGCGGATGATGACCTGCCCGCTGGTGGCGCGGACGCTGACGGACATGGAGGATGCGGAAGAGGACATCCTGCTCTACCCTACCGTTGCCGACCCGCGACAACCTGTTCATTGCCGTGTGTCCTGTCCGGCGGAGATGACGCTGTATGATCCGGCGGGAAAACTGTCGCTCCGCCTTCACCTGCAAACGGGAGAGAACATCTTCGCAGCCCCCGCCCGGACAGGAGTCTATGTCGTGAACATCTGCCAACTGACATCCGGAGGCTGCCGATCGTACAAACTGACAATCCTGTAAGGGTCTCCAAAAAACAACATTTTACTATATTTTTCTGGAAAATTCGAAAAAAAATTGGCAGGTTGCCAGACAGGCATTATCTTTGCCGCCCGAAATAATAAACATCAATCAAACCTATAAACATTTTTTTATGAAAACATTTTTCCGTTTTCCGTTACTCCTTATGAGTATCGCGATCTTTTTCCTTGCATCCTGCGGGGAGATGAAAAACGAAGCGAACGGTGTGGATGTGGTCAGCGATGACGACACATACGTTGCTGTGGGCGATTTTACTTCCGAGTCTCCAATGCTCAAAGAGCCGCTGACAGGCAGAACCGTTGCCGTGGATGTTAATCTTGACAATCATACGGCAGATATGACCCTGTACAACTTTGAGTTGAACGGTGCCGTTATGAACATTCTGGTCAAAGGTCTTGCTCTAAGCAACCCGAGTGAGACATCCTGCGTCATTTCCAATGGCGACGCGCAGATTGTCCCGATTGTCAAGATGGGAGACAAGGACGTGCTTTACAACAACTGCCCCCTGACTTACGTCAATGGTACGATTGACACCAAGGAGAAAACGATGCACATTGATTTCACCATTGCCTACAACAATCCTCTGCTGAAGCAAAATATGGACGTTTCCGTTGCGTTCAACGGCAAACTGGTTGAAAGCAGCAAGATTAACGAGGTTATTCCCGAAGAAGCGAAGAAAACCGTTGATTATGAGGAAGAATTTGCCGCCAGAGGTGTCCTCAAAGTGGCCGGGAAAGTTATCCCCGACAACAAAGTGCGTGTTGCCATTGACAAGGACGATATGAAGGCGAACCTCTATCTCGCCACCCTTTCGCTGGATAACGGCAACAGTTTCGTTACTCTTCAGGCGCAGAATCTCAATGTTACCGAAACGGTCAAGGGCTACGAATTTAATGCAGAAACAGCAGTTCCCATCCTGGAGAAGGGCGGACAGAGCATCTATTATCCCTACTGTGAGTTCCGCAATGTTCACGGTGTGATTGAGGGAGAAGCCGAAACCGGAACAATGCAGATTACCCTCGTGTTCGTATATGTTGATCCTCAAACGAACAAGAAGGACGAATATGAGGCATCCTTCATCGGATCGCTGGTAGATCCTGACGAACCCGACCAAGTCGAACAGAAACTCTATAATCACGACTTTCTGGCATCCGGCACATTCGCGGTGGATGTGGACAATTTCTCGATTGACAACAGGATGGTAGGTGTGGATATCAACAAGACCGAAATCACGTTCTATGCTTTCTCGTATGGAGATATGGTACCCGAATTGACGATTCTTGCCGAAGGAATCAATTTCCAAAAGACTGCCAACGGGTATTCATTCACAAAGGACGTGGTTATTCCTTCTGTAAAAACCATCGGTATGAACGAGAAGTTCAATGATGCCCGTTTCACCGATATGGAAGGCTCGATTGACACCAACAATCGGAACATGGACATTCGTTTCACCATTGTCTACACCGACCCGAACACTTCGAAGCAAAGCATTCTGCATGCCACCTATTCGGGTGCTCTCACACAGTATTAATCTACAGACGGTACACGGGTTTCATTCCGCATTCCGAAACGGATTATCGGCAGGCTGTCAGCAAATGTCTGACAGCCTGCCTTGCGTTTGCCCGTCTGAAAATGAAACGCGCAAACACCGTATGGACTGTAACAAATAACCGCAGATTTTACAAAATTCACAAATAATTTGCCCGAATCAGAAATCCCCCGTACTTTTGGCGCGAATAATACGGGGGAATTGCATCGTATGAAAATTCTAATCTTGTCCGCAAACACCGGCGAAGGTCACAACTCATGTGGCAAAGCGCTGCTCAATGCCATGGTGGCGCATGGGATAGAAGCGGAGATGAAAGACATCCTATCCATTTCCAAACCGAACGGGACATCCAATAATTCGCGGGCCGTTTCCAAAGCTTATGTCGGCAGTACAAGGGGATTTAACATCTTCTCGAAAATTTATTCCTTAGCCATGTGGGTTTCCCGTCATCTGAACGGTCACCGCCATTCGCCCATTTACTGGGTGAACAAACTCTACTGGCGCAGACTGTGGCATTTCATAGAAGACGGAGGTTATGATGCGGTTGTGTCCGTGCATCTCTTTTCCGCAGAGAAACTGACAGCACTCAAGAGGGAGGGGAAACTGCACATCCCATCGGTGTTTGTTATGACTGACTATACCATACATCCGTTCCTCAACGACACCGAATTGGACTGCTACGTGCTGCCGCATAAAGATCTCTTTCCGCTGTGGATCGGCGATGGGTTCAAGCAGGAGCAACTGCAGGCACTGGGCATTCCAGTCGATGAGGATCTTTTCAGACATCGCATTGAAAAGGACGAAGCCCGCAGGCAGGTGGCGGAAGCACTAGGGTTCGAAATGCAGGAACAAGACAGTACTGCCAAAAAAAGCCGCTGGTATCTAGTTATGTCCGGAAGTATGGGGTTCGGCAATATGTCATTTTTACTCAAAGAGTTCAGAGAACACATCCGTCCGAACAGCCGTGTAATATGCGTTTGCGGGCGCAATGAGCACAATCTGAATGTCATCAAGCATCAGTTTGCAGACGACTACCGTATTTGTCCCGTGGGTTATACGGACAAGATTGCCCTGATGATGGACGCTTGCGATGTGGTGATGACCAAGCCGGGCGGTATCAGTACCACCGAGTCGATTGTAAAGAACATCCCGCTGGTGCATACAGCTCCCATACCGGGTATTGAGGACGAAAACGCCAAGTTCTGCCATGAGCGTAACATGTCCTTCTATTCAGAAAAAACAGAAGAGCAGGCAGCAGCTGCCATCCGGTTGGCCAATGACACCGAATACCGCGAAAAGATGATGAAAGCGCAACGTGAAAACTATCATCCTGATGCCTGCGAACGCATTATTGAACTGGTGGAAAAACTGGTTTTGAAGAATAGGCAGAATAACAATGGATAAAAAGGGTCAGAATGTCTGCCGACATCCTGACCTTCTTGTGAACCAGCTGGGGCTCGA
>DBVX01000048.1:0-3172 GCA_002308815.1 Bacteroidales bacterium UBA1253 | reverse complement strand
ACCTGCTGAGCTACTGATTCTCCTGCTTTTCACAAAAGCGGCGCAAAAGTACAGCGTTTTTTCAACCTGACAAAACTTTTTTTGATTTTTTCCAAAAAGTATGAGCAATATATTAGAATTGCATCCACCAAAACGCCGGAAGACTGTAACGACCCGTGTAGGTAATCTACAGATTGGCAGCGACTATCCCATTCGCCTGCAGACAATGGCGAATGTATCGACAAACGACATACAATCTGCTGTCAGTCAAGCCATCCGATGTGCCCAAACTGGAGCAGAACTATTCCGCTTCACCACGCAAGGAGAGAGAGAAGTGGCGAATGTAGGTCTGATTCGTGAACAGCTTCGGGCAGCAGGATGTATGATGCCTCTTGTGGCAGACGTGCATTTCCGAGCCGNNTGGAGCCGATGTGGCGGACAAAGCCGCAGCGATTGTGGAAAAAGTGCGTATCAATCCGGGGAACTACATCGACCCTGCACGCAAGTTCGTGCATATAGACTACACGGACAAAGAGTATCAGACCGAGTTGCATCGTCTCCGTGAACGGTTCACACACTTATTGGACATTTGCCGGACGCACCATACGGCGTTGCGTTTGGGTGTCAATCATGGCAGCCTGAGCGATCGCATTATGTCCCGCTATGGAGACACGCCGGAGGGAATGGTGGAGAGTTGTATGGAGTTTTTGCGAGTAGCCTCTGAACAAGATTTTACTGACATCGTGCTGTCCGTCAAGTCCAGTAATACGCGGGTTATGGTAGATACGGTGCGTCTGTTAGTGAGACAAATGGAGAAAGAGGAAATGGCTTTCCCGATCCATTTGGGCGTGACGGAAGCGGGCGAAGGCGAAGACGGACGCATCCGTTCGGCGGTGGGTATCGGCGCGTTGCTGGCAGACGGTATTGGCGATACGGTAAGGGTCAGCCTGAGCGAGGAGCCTGAAAAGGAACTGCCTGTGGCAAAAGCTTTAGTGGACTATTTCTATGCACAAGATAGTATCCGTTACCGTATTGACAACGTGCAATTGACTATAGACAATGGCACAGCCGCCTACCACTCCAAGCAAACGAATTGGGAGTTGTTTGTGCTGCAAGCGTCTGCGGAATGTGGTCGGCTGCTATGGGAAAACGAGTCTGTTGCAAGCGAACACTTGCATCTGGACAATCCGCATTTCCCCGAAGATAAACTACGCCAGTTGGAGAAAGATATATTGCAGGCGGCGGGAGTCATTCGTTACAAGACGGAGTTTGTTTCGTGTCCGGGTTGTGGAAGAACATTGTTTGACCTTCAGCGCACGGTGGCAGAGATTAAAGACGCTATGCGGAACACACCCTTTAAGCCTCTCAAGATTGCCGTAATGGGATGTATTGTGAACGGCCCGGGCGAGATGGCNNATAGTCAACGGTCCCGGCGAGATGGCGGATGCCGACTACGGCTATGTAGGGGCAGCACGCGGGAAAGTGAGCCTCTATCGGAACAAACAATGTATTGAGCAGAACATTCCTGCCGAAGAGGCACTAAAGAAACTTGTCGCACTGATTAAGTCTGACGAAAAAAACTAATCGCCTCTCCTCCGACTGGCTAAACTACGCAGAATAGCACTTCCCCTTACAAAGATCTACTTTCTCGCACGATTTTCGCCCAAATCCTTGCTTGTCTCAAGAATAAGCAGTATATTTGCGGCACTATTAATTGCTACTTTAAGCCCGGGTAAAAGGGTTTAACCGAAAGTCACAAAACAAACCCATAAAGGAGAACAAAACTATGGCAACAGCAATCAAAGCTATCCCTACACTTTATGGTGAAGACGCCGAGCGGTTCTTGGCTGCTGGTGAAGCCGCCGAAAGACGTTACGATGAGCGCGGACCTATCGATTGGTCACAGACAAAAGGTGTGCAGACAGCACGCCGGATATGGGCTAATATGATGCAATGAACTTTCTGCGAGACAATTGTAAGAGTAGCGTCATCACTGCTGTGCTGCCTTTTTATGAAAAGAATGGTTTTAGGATATTGATTCCTTCTGCCCTGCAAGAAGATTTGTATATAGATCCTCCTAAGAATGACGAGGAGCGTTTGGAGCGTGAACAGAATCCCCGCCAACTCCAGACAAGACTGATGTAATAACCATACCGTCCCCTCTCCATGACGTTAAACTGAGAGCGTTGAGGCTGGCAACGTAAAAAAGCAGTTACATAAAAAGGCGTTTATTGACGTTGTTTGCGACTACCTCGAATCTTCGCACAATTCAGTTTCAAGTCCGGACAGCAACAATGAATGTCCCGTGGGTATGATATCCTTATCCACGCCCGTCACAGGGCGGGTGGGTTATGCATATCGGGCGTGGACTTCGGTTGTTTTTCTACTTGAAACGGGGATTGCGAAGCCCTGAGGTAGCGTGAAGAACAGACGGACTTCACGCTACTTTGTGTGTATATGCGCGAACTATATCAATTGACATAACGGAGAATGCCGAAAATCCGACAAAGAGTAGGCAATAATCAACATCCAATGATATGAGTTGCTCAAAATTGCAGCCAAGAATGGGGAAGTGTCCCCCACAACCTAATGTGTCACCGAATGCTGCATTAGAAGATTTAGTCAGGCACTACAAAGAACACTATGACATTCATCGCCAATGGGACAGAGAGTGTACTATCCACAATGCGGTATTTGGTTATTCAAACGTACACCCTCACCAAGGCCGTATTCCGGAAACGAGATTGCAGGAGATTGAAAATTCCCTCATGAAGCAATGGAATCGCAAGTCGTTTAATGACTTTGAGGATTTGTATGAGTATGTACGTTCCCTTCTTGCACAAACTCCGTCTAATCCCAACGGCATGCTGAAAAATCCCTATGCGCTGATTATTTATGACATAGCACTCCGACTGGCATATAAGTATCGTGTATGGCCTGAAAAATATGTTTATCTTAATGGCACTGGCCCGTATGAGGCTGTTAAAGCATTAGGATTAGGCGAATTTATCAAGCATAGGAAAATCTTATATGTGGACATCATTAGGAATTATCCTGAATTGAGTCATTTGGATGCCGCACAATTAGAGGATTTTCTTTGTATATTTCGTAATAAGATGAACAACTTTAAAAAGAATGTAATTATATGCAATAGTTCGTTAAAAAAATGACGTTAAATATTATCGCTAAGCGG
>DBVX01000033.1:248-31906 GCA_002308815.1 Bacteroidales bacterium UBA1253 | reverse complement strand
AATTGCGTTTCTAAATGGAAACTATATTTATGTGCGAATCCTGCGGTAGATATATACTTGACATAATACATACCGCAGCGGGTGAAAAAGAGTTTGTGAAATCATGCCAACAAGGAAGAAAAATGGATGGAAAACGTAAAAAATTAGCAAAAAGTGTAAAAAAAATTGGAAGGATGGTGATGATACTGTACCTTTGCGTGCTTTAATCCCTAATACTTTTGTTTTTGACAATTCATCCGTCTGTGCGAACAATGATAAGAGAATCCGTCTGGAGAGTCCTGTATGGTGGCGTTCTGCTCAGGGTGCGTTTCCTGTTGGCGGCGATGCTGTCCCTGTGGATTGCGGCTGTCCCGAAAGTCTGTGCTCAGGAGCAGGAAGAGGTTTCCAATACCACCGAGGGAACACGTTTCTATGCCGTTTTCCCGCGTATAACCGGTACCAAGGTCAATGATGTCACCCTGCAGATGCATGTTGTTGTGGCGGCTAAGGAAAAAGTGACGGTGTTAATAAGGAATTTTGCGGGTTACAACGGAAGTGTCGTCGGACGTATCGATATACCCGCTGGCGGAGGAACCGGCGAATACAAGGCGGATTTGAATCAGGGATATATCTTTGAGGATGATGTGATTGGTCCGAAAGGCGTGCAAATATATGCAGAGGACGGGAAGACTCCGTTTTCCTGTTATGCGTACAATCAGTCGGGACCGTTGGGAAACTCCGCTCGTGATGCCGCTTTGCTGATTCCGTACAAGTCGCTGGGGCGTGAGTATATGATTCATACTTTTCCGAATGACGGTAGAAGTACTGAATTTGTGGTTATAGCTCCGGAGGACAATACGAAGGTACGCATCGTGCCGAGTGCAGAGACATCCTCTGGTGTGAAGGCGTGGACACCTATCGTCAGGACGCTTCCCAAGCATCGGAGTGTGATGATAGCCAGCAAGCAGAAATTGAAGAACACCGGTGACACGCTGGATATGTCCGGTTCTCTGATTTGTGCTGACAAGCCCGTAGCTGTATTCTCTGCCAATGAAATGGTGAACATCCCTATGGGTGAGTCCTTCTCAAATGACTTCACTTTTGAACAGCTTCCTCCGATCAGTTCATACGGCAAGCGGTTTTTCGTATCCCGTCCGACTGAGCATATCAAGAATATTGAATGCTGCGTCACGGCATTGTACGATGGAACGGTGGTGACAGAAACCCGTTACAACGAAGAAAACGGCAAGACATCCACTACAACCACCACATTGGCCGCTTTTCAGTCGCTCGCGGTTCGCCCTGTTCTGACTGAGAAGATATCCAACATCGTAATCGAGACAACCGAACCCGCGATATGTTTCGCCTACATGACCAGTTCTTCCTATAATCAGGAGAAGATTTACGATTCCGATGGCAATCTGACAGCGACTTACACATGGGGCGATCCTTCCAATGCGATGCTGGTTCCTTGGGATCACCGCGTCACGAATATGACGTTCTTCACCCGCCAGCTTCAGACAAAAACTGATGATGTCCTGCAATACCATTGGCTGGAAGTCAACGTTCCGAAGAAGGATATTGGTTTGCTCCAGTTGGACGGAGTGCCCGTGGACGGAAGTCTGTTCAAGACGTACGGGGGTGATGCGGCTATGGCGTATGCCCATATTCCGGTGGAAGGGTTCGGTAAGCACGAGCTGACCACGACCGGCGAAGGCTTTACGGGATATGTATATGGCGCATCGCAGTCGGGAACAAGTTATATGTATACACTCGGATACCGTCTTGACCTCTACACCGACTCGCTTTATATCACCGACGCGGAGAATCATATGAGTCCCCGATCGTATGATTTGGAGCGTATGAAAGACGGATGGTACCAGCGCCAGTTCGCGGATTTCCCGCCCGACAAGCACAGACTGGACACTGCTATTGTGTGCGACAAGTCAACCCTCAACTTCAAGGTCGATTGCGACCATACGTTCGACAGCGTTATCTGGCAGGTGGACAAGATGACCAAACAGGGGAAACTGGAGCGGGTCATCATCAGGGAGGATTTCGCCTTTTCCAAACAGAGCAAATGGGAACACCAGTTCATTGTTGATCCGGACAAGGACAAGCAGCCTTCCCAACGTGACCCTTACACCAATTACAATGTGTACGTCCTTTTGCGCCATAAACGCGTCATCTGTCCGGACGAGATGCCTGTTTATGACACGCTCTCCACAGTAGTTCGCGTTATGCGCTCATACGATGACACCATTCCACGCGTCTTCTGTGCGAAAGACACTACCTATTTTTTCTCCGACAAGTCATACTTTGAGACCATCAACAAGCCCGACATCCCAAAGACAAGCGATCTGGGACTTGCCAGTGAGCGGCAGCGGACAATGTTCATCGCCGATCCGACGGTGACAGGCGAGCAGAAAATTGAGGATTTCAAGTATCGCATCGGACTCGGCAAGCACTATTTCAAGCGCAAATACACCACACGGTCCGGCTGCGACTCCATAGTAACCTTCGCAGTCTTTGTGTGTCCTGTCACTCCGGAGGTCAAGTTGGAGGATATGGTGCTGACCCGCAGCAACCCCTCCATACGTTTCAACGGAGGGGAGAACACCTTCTACAATGGCAGAACCATCAGCGAACCGGGAGTCTATACCGATCATCTGAAGACGCGCGGATGCAACTGCGGCGATATAATTGATCCCGATTTTGAAGGCTGCGACAGCACCGTCACTTTGCGTGTACATCTGCGTGACACGCTGATACAGACCTTCTGCGACCAAACCGGAGACCCCGAAAAATATGGTGTGGACTGGACTGATTTCGTATGGACGGGACATCCCAATCCCGATGTGGCTGGTCAGGTAGGAGTAGGGGAGACGAAGAAATTTCAGGACTGCTATACGACAAAGGACGGGTTGGACAGTTGCTACACTCTCTTCCTGACCCGGGAGAAGGTTGTTGTAAAAGAATTTACGGAATATGTTCCCAACGGTTTCGGCTATACGTGGGTATATGGTGACGGCGATGTCACCCGCACGATGGAAATCGAACCCGGATATGACGAGACGCGAACGTTCACGGCACGTATAAACTATGAGAACGGTTGTCCGATGCTCTTCCACCTCACCCTGATTAGCAAGAAGACGGAATCAGAAATTGTTCCGAGAAACGTATGTCTGAACGACACCATCATGTACAGGGGAAAAATCTTCGCAGGAGCCAAATGGCGGGATACTTATCCTGATGCCGCTTTTGAACCTTTTACCGAAGTGGCACTCGGAACATACCAAATCAAGGTGGAGACCATCAAAGAATCCGAGACCTCTGAAAAGGAATATTGGATCCGCCTTACATGCCTTCCTATATACGAGGTCGATGATGTGATTTATCTGTGTGACAACGAGGTTGTTGAACTCAACGGCGAGTGGTTTGCCGGCAGCAAGGCGGTAACCAATCTGCCGGTCAAGATGCGGTTGACACAAACCGAGACCTCATACGACAGAAACATCGGTGCCATAACCGGCTGCGACAGTATAAGCCATGCCGTCTTCCGTATGAGCGAGACATATCTTTTTACGCAGTACGACACCATCTGTAGCAACAATCAGGACTTTGCTTGGACAGATCATTCCGACAATGGACACACCTTGTATGACGTAAGCACCGGTCAGAAAATCAATTTCGGTTACGGCAAACTATGGGATAAGGACACTCCCGGAACCACCTATGTAATCGCGGACAGCCTGCTCACACATGACTGCCCCGATTGCAGGAAAAAAGGATGCGACAGTGTCTATGTCCTCCATCTTACGGTTCTTCCTTCCTACTATGTAGAGGAGAACATTGATTTCTCAGAGGAAGATGTACTTGAGTGCGGCGGAATTGTCTATGGCGGTGCCAAAGCCACCAAACCCTACGACGAACTTATTGACCACGACCAGACCGTAACATGTACCTACACCCTTCGCACCGGCACGCACGAGTGCGACAGCATCCGCGTGTGGAACATACGGTTGGGTAACGTCTTCCGCGACACGACATACGTCTTTGTCGGCGGCGGAGAGGAATACACGTGGAAACGCACGACGGAGGACGGCACGGAGAAAACTGTTTGCACTCTGAAAGCCGAAGGCGGCAAGACGCTCTATTGCTACGACACGTATCAGACCACCCTCGGATTCGACTCCATCTATATACTGGCATTATACGGCGCGCAGGACTACAGTTTCTCCGTGACGGATACCGTCTGCCAGACGGACGGAACGTACAACTGGGAGGGACACATGGGACCGGACAACAACCTTCGCATCAACGGTCTGCCCATAAAGGAGATTTCGCTCCGCGAATCGGGCTGGCAGACAGTAACCGACAAACTGGTTTCCATCGTCACCCACAAAGACCCCCACGGCGGCGTGCCTACAACCACGTATGCGGACAGCACATGGACGCTTCGCATCTATGTGGCACCATCGTATACGGATGTGTTCAACAGGAGCAAATCCGTTTCGCAGGACACGCTTGCCACCAACGACACGTATGTATGGGAACGCACCCTGTATGTCGGACCCGACTACGATGAAACGACATGGCCGCTTGAACCCACCTCACCTTATTACGACAACATAGTCCGCATCGCTTCCTCCGACTTGGATGCGAACGGTTTCTACAAACGCCAGTCAGCCTTCCAGACAGTATTGCTCTGTGACTCCATCCTCTATCTGCGTCTGAAATTCAAACAGACTAAACTGACCGTTATCCACGAACGGATCGGGGATAACAATGCCGAGTGGGAATTCGGACACAGTAACAACCGGCACACCGGCAAAGAGTATCTGGTGGATGACTACTCTTCCGATGACAGAGATATACGCGAGTTTTTCTATATAGACACCCTGCAGACTGCCGAAGGAGTGGACAGTATCATCCATTGCTACCTTACCGTCGTACCCACCTACCTCATGTGGGATCCCGAAGACAAGACCTGCACCACCGACAAATACGACTGGCGGGCGGAATACACCGACAAGTTCCTAAACATCAACCTCGCCCGAAGGGACTATTTCTACGATACCCTCCAGTCTGTCCGGTTTAATGCAGACTCTATCCGCGCACTCCACCTGATTCATATTCCGGGTTATCTGGAGACATCGGAAAAACAGATGTGCAAGGATGCAACGCTGCAATGGCACGGACTGACCCTGCAATACCAGCCCGACAACGAAGGCGACTTGTGGGTTAATTACGAACAACGTTTCACCGGCGTTGACGAGTGCGACAGCCTCTACCAAGTCCGAGTACAATACTTTGATGTATATGGTTTTCCTGTTGAAACAGATGAAGTGTGCCGCCACCAACCTTACCATTGGATGACGGAAGACGGCGTGGAACACACACAAGGTCTGCGGGACGAGTTTGGCAAAAAACTGAAATCCATCCCTACTGATACGACAGGCTGGATAGTCATCTACGACTCGCTCTCCACCGCCACGTGCAAGTGCGACTCCGTATATACCCTCAGACTCTTCGTGAACGATGCAGTAAATCTGTATGATACGGTGACAATCTGTTCCGATGAAACCTACACATGGAACAAGAACAACGAGACCTACGCCGTTGATGCTGACACGCTGATTCGAGACACATTGGTCATTCCTAATGCAGCGGGTTGCAACGACTCCAGTTTCCTCTACCTGAAGATTAACAAGGCATACCATTTTGAGGAGGACACGGTGGTTGTCTGCGGGTTTGATTTGCCTTACACTTGGCCGGGACACACCGATCGGATCGACCTCACGCCCGCAGATGCCGCACAATGGACGGAAGACAGGATATTCAACCTATGGGATATCAACACGACAGTATTGGGCTGCGACTCCAACTACCACCGCCCGGTGCGTGTCATGCCCGAACAAAAGACTTTCCTGTATGACACGATCTGTTTGGGGGACACCCTGTATTTCCGTGACCATATTCTCACGCAGACCGTTGTCATCACCGATGAGGACAAGAACATCTACGGTTGCGACTCAAGCATCACGATGAACCTGCTGGTTATTCCGCCCACACGGTTCTCACTCGCTGACAATCCTGTTGTGTGTGCGGACGACAAGACATTTGATATTCATTTCGCTTCCGTAGGCGAGCCTGCCATCGCCTACTGCGTGCGCTATAACGATTGGGCGCACCAGCATAATTTCTCGGATGTGGATTGGACTGCCATCCATCCTGATGACCGTATGCTGACCCTTCCGATGCCGGAACATGAAGACAAGTGGCACTATACCGTTCCTTCCGATTATTCGGCTATCGTTTATTTTGACAACGGCTACTGCCTTGACTCCAACCTGCTTGCTCTTCCCGTTAATTTCCAAGTGCGCTATCCGTCCTGGCTGATGGAACAGCACTGGAACGATGCTATCGGACTGCTAGTTGATTCGCTCAACGGAGGCTACCATTTCTATGCGTTCCAGTGGTACAAGAACGATGTGCGGATGCCGGGTGAGACCAAACCGTATCTCTATTGCCCGCAGTATCTTGAGAAGGATGCCCTGTACAGTGTGGCATTGACACGTAGCATGGACTCGCTGACGTACTTCACTTGTTATCTGTCACCAGACTTGTCGCAGCAGCAGATACTGAATCCTTCATTGCCGTACATATCCGTTGTTCCTACGAGCGTGGTGGTGGAGAACCCCGTTGTCAATATCCTGTGTGTCAATAGCGGCACCTATGAGATTTATGACCCCTACGGAGCCAAACTGACGGGCGGTTCCTACTATCCCGGGGCACACAACGCTTATGAGATTCGGCTGCCTGCTGTTCCGGGAGTATATGTTTTCCATTTGCACGACTCATCCTCTTTGGAACGGACGGTTAAAGTACTTGTCAATTAGTGATGAAAAATCGATTCGCCATATTAATCTTTCTGTTTCTGCTGTCATCCTTGCCGCTGACGGCGCAGACGCGTATCGTCGGCGAGCCGTCCATGCGCGGGTTGTCCGCGCGGCATTTCACATCCCGAGATGTGCACCGCCAGCGCGATACGCGAGGGCTTCTCAACTCAAAGGAGACAGGCGAGGTACATACCTTCGGATTCTACGGCATAGGCGGCTACTCCAATCTCTTCGGAGGCTCTGAATCGCTCAGGATGAAACCTGGAGGCTACGATGCACGGCTGGGAATGGTGTATGAATACAGGCAAGGTCTGTTTATGATGCAAATAGGTATAGGCGCATCCCTCCGCGAAATTCGAAATACTGTGACCGATATGAGGCTCACCAATATGGATCTTGTCCTTTACGATCCGTTATGGGAGCGCGTAATCGACACATGGGGGACACCGCTATCATCCCTTTCCTATACAGTCACCGACCGTCAGGACTATCTGATGCAGGTTCACGGACAGATTCCTGTTCTTGCCGGTTTCCATACCTACGGCTATTACCTGATGGGAGGATTTACGTTCACCTTCCCGTTCATACAGAAGACGAAGACGGAGATGAATGTCACCTCACGCGGATCCTACGACCGCTATTACGGTTTGGGGGACGGTGCCGAGTGGATGGAGATGGACAATCACGGCTATCGCGAACAAGTCCCGATCAAGGGTCAGAATGATGTAACGGACAAACGGTTTGATGTCCTTCTTATCATTGAGACAGGTTATGACTGGACGGCAAGAGAGGGAACACATTTCCGCGTCGGTGCCTATGCCGATCTCGGGCTTTTCAACTTCTCGACGCAATCGTCTGAACCGGCTTTCAACGTGCCGTATGTATCCAAGTGGGATTTTGTGACGTTCCAGACCAAACCCGTTTGGTTCTCCAATGCGATTGGTAACTCCTATCTGCACAATTTCACGGCGGGCATAAAACTTACCCTTCTGTTCACCTTTCCGGGCAGGGAGAAATGTATCATGTGCGGACTCCGCAACCGCAACCGCCGCTACAGATAGCACGATGCAGAAAAGACATACGGACAGGAAACTGTACTTTGACGAACAGTCTTATACGACCGAAAAGTATGTCATTCCCTTCATTGAGAAATGGAGCGGGATGGCGGTGGACGGACAGTCCGGATTATTACGCGTTCTGGAAATCGGTTGTGGCGAGGGCGGCAACCTGAAACCTTTCCTTGACAGAGGGTGCGAGTGTACGGGTGTGGATCTGAACGGTCCGCAGATTGAGCGCGCCCGCGAGTTCTTCGCCGGTCATCCACACGAGAACCGTCTGACTCTTCTGCACGCCGATATATACGATGTGCAGCCTGAGGTGCATCAGTATGACATCATAATGCTGCGCGATGTGATAGAGCATATCCATTGTCAGGAGCGGCTGATGCAAATCCTTCCGCGATTCCTGAAGCCTCACGGAGTGATGTTCTTCGCTTTCCCCCCATGGATGATGCCTTTCGGCGGGCATCAGCAGATATGCCGCAGCCGCTTGAGCAAGATTCCCTATATACATCTGCTTCCTCACAATTGGTATTCAGGATTGATGCACGCCTGCGGCGAGACGGATAAATGTGTGGATGACCTCTTGGAAATCAAGGAGACGGGCATTACCATCGAGCGTTGGGAGCGTATTTTGCGCGCGGAGAACCTTCCCGTCCTGAAACGTGAGTTGTACTTTATCAATCCCAATTACGAAGTGAAATTCGGCTTGCGTCCGAGGCGTGCGTTTCCCATACTGCGGAGCGTACCGTATCTGCGCGACTTTTGCATTACAGCCGCCTACTACCTGCTGGGAAACAGAAACGGATGAAAGACACTGCCTTGACAAGCGACATTTTGTATGCAATAAGGAATACTTTTATTGACAACCGGAAAACGCTAATATTTAGTCGGAATGAAAAAGATAGATTGGAAACGACCCCTGCCGTATATGGTGGCAGTAGTGGTGTTTTTACTTTTCTCGTTGGCGTATTGTTCGCCATTGCTGGAAGGCAAAGTCCTACAGGCGGGTGATGTGACCCATTGGGAGGGGTTCTCCCATGAAGCACGTGAATACAAAGCGCAGACAGGTGAGACGACTTGGTGGACCAATTCGCTGTTCGGCGGAATGCCGACATTCCAGATTACGGGCAGTACGCCTGCCAATGTGTTGCGCGGCAGACTACAGTATATCACGCAGTTTGGTATGACGGGCGATTGGGAGCCTGTGGGATTGCTGATGGGGTATCTGTTGGGTTTCTATCTGATGCTGTTGTGCTTCGGCGTGAATCCGTGGTTGAGCGTAGTCGGTTCGTTTGCGCTGACGCTGAGTACCTATTTTATGCTGATTATCCCTGCCGGTCATATCACCAAAGCGAGCGGTCTGGCGGCATTGGCACCTATGATAGGCGGTATGTATGCCATTTTCCGCCGTCGCTATTGGTTAGGGGCACCGCTGTTTTTGCTGTACGGAATCATTGGTCTGAATCTTCATCCGCAGATGACCTATTATATGGCGATGCTGATGGGCGTAATGGCTTTGGGCGAGGTGTATCAGCACGTGCGTGAAAAACAGTGGAATGAGTTGACCATTAGTGTACTGGTACTGATGGTATGTGCGGGAATGGTGTATGGCAGCAAACTCAGCTGGATGAAGATGAACACTGAGTATCTGGCGGAAACAATGCGCGGAGGTCACAGCGAACTCAATCAGGAAGATAAGTCCGAGAAGGCAGGTCTGGATCTGGACTATGTCACCGCTTGGAGTTACGGAGTGGACGAGACGATGACGCTTCTTATACCGAACTTTATGGGCGGTGCCAGCGGTTATGACGTAGGTACGAACTCTTCGCTTTACAAAGGGCTGGTAAAGGCGCGTGTGCCAAAGAACAGTGCCAAACAGTTCTGTGGTCAGGCTCCGACATATCGCGGCGAGAAGATGTTCACATCCGGACCTGTGTACGTGGGGGCGGTCATCTGTTTTCTGTTCGTATTGGCTCTTTTGATTGTTCCGGGAACATACAAGTGGGTGCTTCTGATAGCCACCCTGTTCTCCCTTATGCTGGCATGGGGACGCAACTTTATGCCCTTGACGGAGTTTTTCTACAACTATTTCCCTATGTACAACAAGTTCCGCGCCGTAGAGAGCATACTGGTGGTGGCGGAGATAACGATTCCGTTGCTTGCTCTGCTCGGCGTGCAGCGGCTTGTTGCCGATAAGGGAAATGACTCTTCCGACAGAAAACAAATGCCTTTATCAACGGCTGTTCTGATTGCGGGTGTTGTTACAGGCGGATTGTGTCTTTTCGTTGCCTTGTTCGGCGGTTCGGTGTGCGATTTTACATCCTCTTATGACACATGGAAGAGTCAGATGGGCAACGATATTTACCAACTGATTCTCAGTCAGCGCGCTTCCATGCTCAAAGCGGATGCTTGGCGTTCGTTCGCTTTCATCGTTTTAGCCGTTGTTGTGGTATGGATGTACACGGAAGACAAGATGAGGACGTGGCATCTGTATGTGGCGTTGGGCATTCTGATTCTTTTTGATCTTGTACCCGTCAACCGCCGTTTCTTCGGTTCGCAGGACTTTGTCAGTCCCAAGGCGCAGGAGGCGTATTTCAATATGCAACCGTGGGAGGAAGAGATACTGCGCGACAAAGACCTGTCGTACCGTGTGCTGAATGTGAACACCAACACGTTCAACGATTCACGCACCAGTTATCGTCTGAAGTCTGTCGGAGGGTATAGCGCAGCCAAACTGCGCCGGTATCAGGATCTCATTGACGCACATATCAGCAGGAACAATTTCTCCGTACTGAATATGCTCAATACGCGCTATTTCATTACCCGAGATGGTGTGAAATATAATCCAGCCGCCTACGGCAACGCATGGTTTGTCGATTCGCTTGTTTGTGTCAGCACGGCCGATGCTGAGTCGGATGCTCTGAATACGTTGGATTTGAAGCGCGTGGCGGTGACCGATACGACCTATGCGCCCAATCGCCGGTTGTGCGAATCGGGTGTTTGCGAGAAACTGTTCAGGAATGAGGATAACAGCACCGGTAAAATCACGCTGACGGACTATGCGCCCAACAGGCTGACGTTCACCGCATCCACGGATAGGGAACGTCTGGCGGTCTTTTCGGAGATTTACTATCCTTCTGGATGGCATCTGTACGTGGACGGAGAGGAGCAACCCATTGAGCGTGTGAATTATACGCTTCGCGCTACGATTATTCCCGCAGGCAGTCATACGGTGATGATGGAATTCGTACCCGATGCGCTGAAGACCGACCGCTGGTGCGTGGCAATCATTATTGTTGCCTTGCTTGCAAGTGTCAGTCTGCTTCTTTCTCCAATAGTCCTTTCGTTACTTCGGCGCGGAAAAGAATAAGTTTCGTACCCTTGACGGGGTGGAGGGTCAGGATATACCCGGCGCAGAGAAGAAGGCTGGCGAGCCATTTGAAACTTTCTTTCAGAAGTGCTGCCGCGTACGCCGTTGCTCCTTTGCTGCGGGTACGCAGTCGTTCCGACGCGCCTGTTCCTCTGCCTAACTTACGGATGTATTCGTCGGTGGTGCGCGATGCGGGAATGCAGTGGCGCACGGCAATGTCGGGTAGGTAATAGACGGGTCGCTGCAACCGCTTGATGCGTGAGAAATAGTCTTTTTCCTCGCCGCCGATGAAGTTCTTGCCTTTGCGTCCCAAGTTCGTGTCGAAAAAGCCGATTTGTTCCGCTGTCTTGCGGGCGATTCCCATATTGGCTCCGATGGGGTATTGCTTACCCGTGAAACGTTTGACCCTGCTTCCCATGTCCAGAGCCGAGAGCCAGATCATTGTCCATCGACCGAGCCATTCGGGGGTATGACCGTTCTCTAATAAGGGCAGGATCTTACCCCCAAATGCCGCCATATCGGTCAGATTCTGAATGTGCTGTTGAAGACGCTTGATGTAGTCGGGTTCGACAAACGCATCGTCGTCAAGGAAAACCAGCCAGTCGCCTTTTGCTTCCTGTATTCCGCGATTGCGGGCAAAACTCAGACCCTGTTGCTTTTCCAAGAAATAGCGGTAATTGACCGATGGAAAATCCGTATGGAACCGGTTGCATTCCGATGCGGTGGAATCGGTTGAGTTATTGTCCACGAGGACAATCTCCCAATCCGTCCGAACCGTGTTCTTTGCCAGTCGGCTCAGACACTCATAGATGTACTTCTCGCGGTTATACGTGCAGATGATGAAGGATATGGTCATAATAGGTACCGCTCTTTTCTGTAGGTTCGTTATGATTGAACTTCCACGTTAGTTTGTGTATCGCGCTGCGTGAACAGATATGATTCCATTGTTGCTCGTTGAAATCTTCAAACAGTCTGTACTGAAGTGTATGTGCATCTACATTTGGAATATATGGCATTGTCCGAAGCATATCTGCCGCCTGTGTGTTACGGACAAGCAGAAGATACATAAAAATGTGGTATATATAGTAATCACGCAACACACATTCACCTGTCCAATATGCAATCAGCAGTTCTAACATTCTTTTCATAACAGGGTTGCCCTTGTTGGCCACCAAGAACCAGTTGGATCCAAAATGCGGTGCCGACTGTAATACGGAGCGTTGAAAAAAGAATAGGGGTTGTTCTGAAATTACTTCCGGTATTGAATCTGTCAGCAACACTGTCGAATCAATCCATATTCCACCATGCTGGACCAATAAAGCGGTACGAAGTATATCTGAGAAATGGGTAAAAGCGATTTTACCGGATTGGTATTTGCGAATAATTTGCTCCGGAAGCGACACAAAGTCAAATACTGTCTCTGCGGATAATACATGCACCTCATATCCATCCCCGTATCTCTCCACAGAATCAATGCATTTTTTCACTATTTCCGGTGCATTGTTCCTTCCCTGCAACCAACAGATCCAGATTTGCTTATTCCGCTTAATATCCTGTGTCGCTTCCAAAGGTTCTGAAATCATAGAACCGTATTCGCACCACAAATACCGGCTTGTCCGCTCCGCCTGAATCTGCTCAATCGCCGCCCGGCTGTGAGTCCACCACACGGGCCATACCGCCTTCTTCGTCTCGCGCAGACAAGTGTAAACCCCCTTTTTGCGCAGAATTTCCAGATATGTCCTTATGCTTCGCATAAATTAGCAGCACCTCCTGTAGGATCTTTCTGAAGTATGAACTATTCGTGTTTTATAGTCCTTTGCATTCCAGTTTTTGACAGGTGTCATATAGGAGTCGGAATAAATAGCGCGAAGCCACCCGTCCGTGTCATCAGGCATATATACGTCCAGCCCTAAAAAATCCCTGCGTTCAAAGCCACATGATGGCACATAACTGCGGTCGCAGGGGAATCCGTCCGTGGTGTTCGCCTCTTTCCATTCCTTCGTTTCGTGTCTGCGCTGGATGACGCTGTATAAATCTTCGCCTTCAGGAAAATAAAAGAAAACGTCAAGGTGTATTTTCCTGTATTCATACGTCTCTTCACATACCTGTCCTGTCGTACCGATGTAGTTCTGACGCAGCAGCCGGAAACCTGCCTTTCGCATTTGTTCGTGCATGTTAGCAGGAATTTCCGAAGCCAGTACTCCTAAATCAATATCAGGATCGTAAGATATGAAGCCGTGCTCGCGGTACGCGCCCAGCAACGCGCCGTAAGTCAGAAACGCGCGCACACCCATTCTGGTGAATGCCTTGTCAGCGGCGGACAGCATTTGCAATCCGTCGCGTTTCATCCGCCGAGCCTGCACCTCAAATTCAATACGCCCGATGAGTTCCACAATTGGCTTGTACAAACCGGATCTAACCAATATGCGGACTATTAAGTCTCTCATAAATCAAAGATGCGAAGAATACGTCATGCAGTCCTATACCAATGTTATACGCCAGAATCCGCTCATCATCGGATTGACGGCCATCTGCTTTTCCCAACAGAACCTCGCTCATTTCATTAAATGCCCTGAACTGATGGAAGTACTTAAAGCCCTCCACATGCCCTCTGTCATCTGCAAACACGTGATCAAAGAACAAATCACAATTCTGAAAACCCCGTGTATGAATAGGGACTAATAATATTCCTTTCGGAAACAACGCGTCATCCGCACAAAAAAGTTCAGGCATCTCGGTTACCGCTGACACTAACACATCACACTCTCTTAACAGTTCTTCGTGTGTATCAACTATCTCGAATTGCATTTGTGGATGAGCGAACTGTGCTGCAAAGCACTCAGCCTGATCTTTATAGCGCAATAATTTTACCATAATTTGCTTCTCTTTGGGTAAAATTGTCTGCAAACACATCATTGTGGCTTTCGCTGTACTCCCTAAACCAATAAACGAAAAAACCTTCGCATTCACTTTTTGTAATGTTTGAATAGTTAATGCCGCGACAGCTCCAGTGCGCATTTGAGTTATCCAATCCGCGTCCATTAATGAAAGCAATTCGCCTGTCTTAGAATCATATAGCAACAAATCCGAATGCAGCGATGGTTTCTGCCCGGCTACGCGTGAGACAACCTTTACGCCGAAACGCCCATATTGTTCGGGTAAAAGACAGGGCATCGTATTGATGAAATCACTACCCTGCGGATGAAGGCTGATTTTGGTTGGTAATTGAGCCTCATACTTCATACAGAAAGACTCACGTAACCACTCTACGCATTCACGCGGAGAAATACCCAAATCCGCTATTTGCTGATTAGTGATAATCCTCATAAAGTGTTCAAGGCATTTGTTATGCGGTTATTATCCTTCTCGTCCTTTACAGCCAAGCGTACATAATTGCCTCTGCATTTCTGTGTGCAATCCTTTATCAGGATATTATATTCGCGCAGCAGCCGTACCGCCAGCTCACGCGAAGTGAAACGGTCTGTCACTTCGCACAGCACATAGTTCGCCTCGCTCGGAAGAACCCGAAGCCACGGAATCCGTTCCAGCTGTTTTACAAATCTTGCACGCTCTCTGCGAAAAGCATCCATCGCCTCGGAATAGGAATTTTCGTATTTGCCCAGAATCTGCAGGAAGAATTCGCCGAATGAGTTGATATTCCATATACTTACCTCCCTGCGGACATTCATCATCAGATTCTGGTTGCTTGTCGCCATAACGCCCAAACGTAATCCCGGTACACCATGTGACTTGGAGATACTCTTCACCACTACCAAATGGTTAAATTTCTCCAATACTTCATTCCTAAGGAATGTTGGGTGCTCTGTTGAAAAGTCAATAAAACTCTCATCCAGCACAAGCATAATATCCTTATTCTGGCACCATTGAGCCAGACGCAGACAATCAGCATACGGTATGTAATTGCCGGTCGGGTTGTCAGGATTTATCAGCACTAACGAACCAATCCGTTTGTCTGCAAAGTAATCCATCAAGTCATCAGCCGTGTAACGGAAATCTTTCTGGGTAGGAGTATATACTACCACCTGTTCCTGCATCAAACGGTTTGGGTATTCCTCAAAAGTAGGGCGAATCATACCTACCTTTCCTAACATCTGAACTGACAATGCTTTAATCAGTTCTGCAGCTCCGTTTCCTACCAGTATATAATCCTGTTTCACCTCAAAATCCTTTGCCGCCAGCAGGTTGTTCACTCTCTGTCCAGAAGGATAGTTTGTCAGCAGTCGGTTAAAACTTGCCGCCAGTTCGTCTCGCATCCGCTGGTTGGGGAAATACGGATTGACCAGATAGCAGAAGTCCGACAGATGAGGATAACGCCAATAGCCTCCATAGCGTGAGCACAACAAATCGTACTGTCTGTCCGTAAAAATGGATTCCGCTATATCCAGATCCTGAATGTCATCTATCTCATACCACTGTTCCCCCTCCAAAGGCAACGCACGCAACGTGGAGTTGTCCAGCATTGTGATGACACGCAATACCTGCTCGTAATACTCATTGTTACCCAGTGCAGAACTGTATGCCTCCAAAAACGGCACGTACATGTGTTCCGAGAAAGCCTGTGAGAACTTGTAGATATTCACCGTCTTGTAATAATCCGGAATCTCCTCGTACCGGAACTGACTATTAGGAATAAAACGCTGAATGCGATTCTCGTCATCAATCGTCACTACGGTGCCGTCCATCCAACTTTCGTATTTGTCNNTCCACCAGTGCCAAATCCGGATACGAATGTTTCATCAATTTATTAAGAACAGCATCTTCAATAATTATATCAGACTCCAGCAGAATGGTGTCCTGCTCCTTCATATAGTCTTTCGCCAGATACAGCGAATAGATATTGTTCGTCCTGTCGTACACTTCGTTCATTACATACAAGACGGGAGTCCGGATGGAGAGTGTTTTCACATAGTCTTTCAGTTCCTGCGCCTTGTATCCGGTCACGAGAATGATGCGGTCCAATCGTAACTTGTCCAACTGACGCAACAAACGCCCGATAAGCGTTTCGCCTCCAACCTGAATCATGCATTTGGTGTTGTATCGGGTCAGATTGCCCAGACGCTTCCCCATTCCCGCCGCTAAAATGATTGCCTGCATACTTGCGTTATTCCCTGTTTATAACTTCGTTTTGTGTAACTTGTCATTTGTTTTGACAAAGGAAATCCTCTGCAAACGTAATTTTCCGGTTTGTTTCCTCTCCCTGCACGATGCGGACGGTGATGTTGGGCAGATATTTGCGGACGATGCCCGCATCATCGGTGGCGGTTATCCCGTCCGGGTCGGCAACGGCAAGGTCAAAAGCCTTCTGTATCACCGGCAGACGGAAAGCCTGCGGTGTCTGCGCGCGCATCATTATAGAGCGGGGCGGGACGGATTGGAGCGTTATGTCCGCTGCGGCTTNNCGTATCATTGGTAGAAGGTTGAACCTGATAGATGGTGTCGGTGACAGGAACCGCCACGCTCACCGCCTCGCAGGTTTCCAATGTCTCGCAGACGCGCTCTATCAGGGCGGTACTGACAAACGGCCGAGCTGCATCGTGAAGCAGGATATTGACATTCTCCAAACCAGCAGGTTGGCTGTTTGAATGGTCAGAGAGTTGCCTGACAATGACTTGAACAGCCCGATATGATGACTCCCAGCGTTCTTTGCCGCCTTCCGTGACGTACACGCCTTTCGGAACGAATGGCAGCCAGTCGCGGTGCATCACCACCCATATATCATCAATAGCTGCACACGTCCGGAACGTGTCTATACAGGTTTGCAGCACGCTGCGCCCGTCAGGCAGCATACGCAGTTGCTTGGGGACGGCACCTCCTGCCCGTTTGCCCTCTCCTCCGGCTAAAAGAACGGCTATGTTGCGAAACCCGCTCATAAATAGAGTTCATCTTTCAGCCCGCATGGGGTTGTGCAGGAAATCCTCGTAGGCGAGACGGATGCCGTCTTCCAGTTCGGTCTTGTATGTCCAGCCCAATCGGGTGGCTTTGCTGACATCCAACAGTTTGCGTGGTGTACCGTTGGGGCGGGTGGTGTCCCATTCGATGCGTCCGTTGTAACCGATGACTTTTGCTACCAGTTCTGTCAGTTGTTTGATAGACAGTTCTTTGCCCGTTCCTGCATTGACCGTCTCGTTGCCCGAATAGTGGTTCATCAGGAACACGCACAGGTTGGCGAGATCGTCCACATAGAGGAACTCGCGCAACGGCGATCCGTCGCCCCAGCAGGTTACCGATTCCGCACCCGCCTCTTTGGCTTCGTGGAAACGGCGGATGAGGGCGGGCAGCACGTGGCTGTGTTCGGGATGGTAGTTGTCGTTCGGTCCGTAGAGGTTGGTTGGCATCACGGAGATATAGTCCGTGCCGTACTGGCGGTTGAGGAACTCGCAGTATTTGAGGCCGCTTATTTTGGCAAGTGCGTATGCCTCGTTGGTTTTTTCGAGTGCGCCGGTCAGCAGGCAGTCCTCCGTCATCGGCTGTGGCGCCATACGCGGGTAGATGCATGAAGAACCCAAAAATTCCAACTTTCGGCAACCGTTCCTCCATGCCGAATGGATGACGTTCATCTCCAGAATCATATTCTCGTACATAAAGTCCGCCAAAGCGTTCTGGTTCGCCACAATGCCGCCGACCTTGGCGGCGGCGAGGAAGACATACTCAGGACGTTCCTTGTCGAAGAAGTCATCCACCGAGCGCTGGTCGACAAGGTCGAGCTGGGCATGAGTACGGGTGACCAGATTATCATACCCCTGACGGTGGAGTTCCCTGACGATGGCGCTCCCCACCATGCCGAGATGACCGGCGACATANNATGCCGCCGACCTTGGCGGCGGCGAGAAACACATATTCGGGTTTCTCGTCCTTAAAGAAACGCTCTACTGCCTCTTGTCGGGTCAGGTCCAATTCCTTGTGGGTACGCACGATGATGTTGGTGTATCCTTGCCGTTGCAACTCGCGTACGATGGCACTGCCCACCATTCCCCGGTGACCTGCCACATATATTTTGCTGTTCTTTTCCATAAGTTTTCAGCTACTTCACAATTCCTTTCTCCAGATACTCGGCGAGATTGACGCGGGAATGGGAGAGGATGGTCTCCTCACGCACTTTTCGCACGTCCGACTCTACCATCAGGCGCACCAATTCCTCAAACGATGTTTTCGATGGGTTCCAGCCCAGTTCGCGTTTGGCTTTTGACGGGTCGCCCCACAGATTGACAACATCCGTCGGACGGTAGAAATCAGGACTGACCTCCACCAAGACGCGTCCGGTCTTTGTGTCTATGCCTTTTTCCTGTTCGCCTTCGCCTTCCCAGCGCAGGTCAATGCCCACGTAATGGAAAGCCAACTGGCAGAACTCCCGAACCGAGTGCTGCACGCCTGTCGCAATCACGAAGTCTTCCGGCTGCTTGTTCTGCAAAATCAGCCACATGCACTCCACGTAGTCCTTGGCGTACCCCCAGTCGCGGAGTGAGGAGAGGTTGCCCAGATAGAGCTTGTCCTGTGTGCCTTGCGCAATACGGGCGGCGGCAAGCGTAATCTTGCGTGTTACAAATGTTTCGCCCCTGCGTTCGCTCTCGTGGTTGAAGAGGATGCCCGAGCAGCAGAACATATTGTACGCCTCACGGTATTCGCGTACTATCCAATAGCCGTAGAGTTTGGCGACAGCGTAGGGACTGTAGGGGTGGAACGGTGTCGTTTCTGACTGCGGCACCTCCTCTACCTTGCCGTACAACTCACTTGTGGAAGCCTGATAGATTCGGCACGTATGCGTCAGCCCGCATTGCCGTACTGCCTCAAGGATACGCAGTACGCCAGTCGCGTCCACGTCACACGTGAATTCCGGCGCGTCGAAACTGACCTGTACGTGACTCTGCGCGGCAAGGTTGTATATCTCGTCCGGTTGCACGGCACTGATTACTTTGACGATACTCATCGAGTCGCCCATATCGCCGTAGTGAAGATGGAAATGAGGCAGACCTTCAAGGTGGGCGATGCGCTCGCGGTAATCCACACTGCTGCGGCGGATGATTCCGTGTACCTCGTAGTCTTTTCCCAAAAGAAACTCGGCAAGATAGCTGCCGTCCTGTCCGGTAATGCCTGTGATGAGTGCTTTCTTCATAGGTCTGGTGTCCTTATGGTTGCGTTTGGCACATTGCGTTCTGCCGTGCCTGTAGTATTTCATCGCACAGTTCGCGGATGGCACCGGCTCCGCCGCCGCGTTGCAGGATATGGATGCCGGGGATGGCTTTGATGCTCTCCAGAGCCGTGCCGGGACAAGCGGCATAACCTGCTGCCTGAAGCAACTCCGCATCATTGATGTCATCGCCTATATAGCACACCTCGTCCAGACCGATACCTGACTCACTGCATATCCTGCGGCAGGCATCCGTCTTGCTCATAAACGGAAGCGATTGAGCCTCTCCGAGGGCAGGATGATACGCAACAACGGGTGTCTTGTCTTTCTGCCTGCCTACGCCCATATAGAGGAAGTCCAGTTGGAGTTTACGCGCGCGGTGAAGCACGATATCGGTTGTCTCGGAGGTCAGTATGCCGCATGGAATGCCTGCTTTTTGCAGCAGTACCATTCCCATACCGTCATATACGCAGAAGCGTTTCAGTTCGTCGCCCGAAGCCGAATAGTACATCCCGCCGTCCGTCAGACAGCCGTCCACGTCGGTCAGGAACAGTTTGATCTTCGCAAGGTTATCGCAGGTCATTGACATAGGCTCCTTCCTTTTCAATTTTGTAATCGGGTGCTGTCTCAATGAATTTGGGATTCCCAAGCCGCATCGTACTCGTCCGGTTATGCTCTTTTATCTCTATCATTATAGGCATATTGTCCCGCACCCTAACGCGCAAGTTCATACGTTCGATGTCCGTTGTTTTGTCTTCGGGTATGAGCGTTACCAGCACCGTCTTGCCGTCCGCCGCTGCTTTCTCTGTCACTTTGCTCGATGCTGCCAACGCTTTGGCGAACAGCAGCGGATTGGTCTGGTGCAGTTCCTCGGTAGTGGGGTGGGAGAGGGTCAGTTCGTCCGTTTCTTCCTGATACAGATACATAGTCTCGCCATCGTATGCTGCATCCATACCGAAAGCATGGAGTAGGAACTTTTCTCCCTGCACGGTGAAATTCCCGGCATAGGTCATCGGCTGCGCGTCCTTTGAGGTTATTGTAATGGTGAAATCGGATTGCAGTATGTGTTCTTCCAGTGTTGAGAACAACGATGACAAAACTGTCAGAAAAATCACAAGAAGTTTCATAAATGTCAGAATTTTACCATAAGGCTCTTTATACGGCGGCAAAGATAATGCGAATTTTTTGCGGCGCAAAATTTAATGGAGGGCAAAGTATCGTATCCCTTCAAACAGGCGGCGTATAGGCAGCGAAAAAGGAAATGCAATTACAAACAATCTCAAGCGAAGTAGAACCTCTTGGGATTGTTTCTTCATTCTCTCTATGCGACCTATTTCGGATGGATACCTTTATCCCAACAAACTGGTATCGTCCTTTACATCTGTTTCAACCCTCTTATAGTCAATCAGTCCTTTGCCTTCGTCGTTCATGCCTATACCAAGGGCTATGACTTGGGGAGCAGGCGACACCATCGGGTACGCATCCGCAGACCGCTTGCACTGATGCGCACCCGTCAGGAAGGGCGCACAATACCGGCGGTCAAGAATCTGTTGCTCTGCTGTAAAGGAACCGCCGTTGCTCTCCGTCTTGAGTTCAAGAATATAGGTGAACTTGGGGGTATAAAGGACAATGTCCGGTCTGCCGCCCGCCTGCATACGCTCCACCTCCACACGAAAGCCCAAGGCGCGAAGAATGATGGATATAATCAGGCGGTAACGCTCCTCTATATGCATCACGCGCTCCGCATATTTGATATTTGAGTACGGCACATCCGCCACCTGCGCCTTGAGCAACGAAAAAGCAACCGGAACATCGCCAATTTCCAAAGCGTCCGCCAAATCCAACTGCAAGTTGCGAATCTGACTCACATCGCGCATCATTACCGATGGTAAGACCATATTATAGAGCGAGTCGCGCACTTCCGCGTTTGGAAATCCCAATGTGTAACTACGCTCCGTCGAGTCCTTGATGGTCAAGTAGCCGGACTGAAATAAAAACAAACCATATTCCGAAGTGGTTATGTCTGACGTTTCCAATGTATTACGGTCTATGCGGTAATTATCACAATAGTCGCTGATCCTTTCTGCCAAATCAGGCACAAACTTCGGCAGGAGCGAAGTCGCTCCCGAGGATGCCCAGAAATTTTGTATTCGTTGCGCACTTAACGCATTGAGAAGACTGAAAGGATTATAAATATCCACCATATTATCTTCGCTGAAATGGTAGCCGTCGTAGTTGGCTTTCAGGCGGAAGTATGTCTCCTCCACTGTCCAACCGCGTGCCTCAGCCATTTGCACGATATAGGGATGCAAGTCGGTGTGCAACTCCGAATCGGTTATGCCGCACAGGGCGGCATAGCGACCGTCAAAACTGATGTTGCGGAGGTTATTGATGGACGAGAACAGGCTCAGTTGCGTGAACTTGGTGATACCCGTCAGGAACACAAAACGAAGGTAGTCACCAAGCGGCTTGAGCATTTCCAGTACGCTGCGATAAATCTGCCGTGTACGTTCATGTTCGTCCGTTTGCCAAGTTTGTTGCAAAGGGCGGTCGTACTCATCAATAAGAACCACCACCTGCTGTTGGCTCTGCCTGTAAGCCGCCATAATAATACGTTCAAAACGGACTCCGAAATTGGGAGAAAGAACCGGTTCGGTGTTCTCTGTCAGCGGTTCCAAGCCATATTGTTCTTCGTAGTTGCCGAACATAGCGTTGAGGCGCGAAGCCAATCCGCGTGCCGTACCGTCAATGCCGCTCATATCCAGACGGATGACGGGATGGTGTGTCCAGTCCTTCTCCAACTCCATTATCTTCAGCCCTTCGAACAGTTCCTTGCGCCCCTCAAAATAACAGCGCAGTGTGTCGCAAAGAAGCGACTTGCCAAAGCGGCGCGGACGGGACAAAAACACATAAATGCCACTATGTGCCAAATCATAGATTAAATCCGATTTATCCACATAGAGATAACTGTCAGTGCGAATTCTCTGAAACGACTGAATGTCGAACGGAATACGGGGTAAAGAATTTTCCAACATCATAACTGTCAAAATTTTGCGGCAAAGATAACATAAAATTGCGACAAGCTGCTAATATTACTTGTTTTTTGCAAAAATCAATAGGCTATGAAAGGTCTATGAAAGGTCTATGAAAGGTACTTCAAAAACAACAAACCGATGATTTCCATATCAGAAAATCATCGGTTTTGTTTTATCAAATAATCAGACAAAATGCGAATACCGATGCCTTCAATTTTCACATCTGTCTGACTGAAAAAGGGCAGATAATGCTACTTACTCAACCTTGATGATAATGTCATCTGATTGATTACCGTCTTCGGTAGTCAGTGTAACCACGGTTTTCCCTTTTTGCAAAGCCTTCACTTTCGTTCCGCTCAACAATTCAAGAATACTATTGTCAGCTATGGAAACTGTCAGATTCTTATTGGTTGCATCAGAAGGAAGAATAGTATAGGCTATGTCGTACTCCTCACCTACGTTCAAGGTCTTGACAGCCTCGTTGCAAGTGATGCTTTGCACAGCCACTTGCACCAATACTACTACGGAATCCTCATATTTGCCCTCACCTGCTGAAATTGTAACCACCGATTTACCAGCTTTCAGAGCTCTGACAACATTACCATCGATGATTTCGACTACTGTCGGATCGCTGCTTGAACTGACAATCTGCTTGTCGGTGGCATTGGCAGGCGTGAAGGTGTAAGGGATATTGAATTTATTACCTACGTTAAGACGAATAGTATCGACATCCAACTTAAAGCCGCCTATTTCGGTACGAACAACCGTAACCTCAAACGAGCCGGTTTTTCCGCCGTCTTCGGTTGTGATGGTAATGGTGGCTGTTCCAGGGGCTACCGTATGGATAGTATCCTGATTGACCACCCGAACCACATTAAGGTCGGAGCTGGTAACCACGACATTGGTATTGGAGGCAATAGCGGGACGGATGGCGTATGCACGTGAAATGTCATAATCCGTTTCACCTTCCAGAGCTTTGAATGATGCAGGAACAAAAACTTTAAGATCTTCTACAGGAATAGAATTGACATTCACCGTAAGCGTTTTGGTTACCATTCCGAGGTAGTCGGTTACAGTAATAGCGGTTGTTCCCACGCTTAAAGCTGTTATCTTCCCTCTTTCATTCGCAGTAGCGACGGTCTCATCGTCGGATGCCCAAGTTACTGTGCGGAAACTGGCTGTTTCGGGCAACACAATCGGGGTAAGCGTGATTGACTGCATCGGCAGGAGCGTTACCACGTCGCCTGAAATATATGCAGAATCAGCCTTTTCACATGCGAACTTGATGTCAGATGCAGCCACGTTGTAAACCTTTACCACACAGGAGGCAGATTTAGAATTGTCGCCTTTCACTTTGGCGGTAATGGTGGCTGTTCCCTCATATACGCCTTTTACGGAGCGGACAAATGTGGAACTGCTGCCACCTGCCAACACCGCAACGTTTTCATTGGATGATGACCATTCGATCCACGCTTCCGAATTGGAAGGTTTCACATTAAGAACGAGTTGGGCATATTTNNGGTAGCTTCAACTGTCACCTCGTCCTGTTCGAAGGAGAAGCCGGTTACATTGTCGGTCTTACAACCGGCAAGGCAAAGCACTGCTGTTAGTACTAATAAAGAAAGTTTTTTAGTCATAATGTAAAATCTAAATCTGTCCAATTCGTTTGATTAATTAACGCAGAGGCATACCCGATGCCGTATGCCTCTGCGCATTTATTTACTTTGTGAAAATAAGGGTGATATCAGTACGTTGAACTCCATTCCACTTGAATGTCAACTGTACAGAGGAATAAACTGTTTCCTGTTTTACACGGATGTTATTGTCGGCTTGAGCATCCTCAAAATTATCCTCATCGCCGGTGATTGTGATTTCGCTCCAACCGTAGTTTACATCCCACTTGTTGTCAAGACGAACTTTGAATGCATCGGCTTTCATAGTAACATTCGTAGCCTCGTAGGTATAAACCCCTTCATTTTCACCTTTGTAAACGAACAGTACATCGTCATTTTCACCCCAACCGTTAAGAGCGTTACCGATAAGACCGTAGACATTGTTTTCAGGATTAAAATCCTGTGCACCATAAGTTTTATCAAGTTCCAACCAGTTTTCAACCTCGTCAACGGGTTCGAGGCTGACGGGCATTACCAGATTCTCTGAACTGCCGTCGATGATGTGTCCGTGATGGTCAGCAAACACGGGTTCTCCCGGGAGGCGGAGCACATACTTATAAACGCAATTTGCGCCAACCATGTTGATAGCAGTATATGTGCCGTCACTCTCCTTATTCATAATAATAGGATTCGTATGATCCCAGTTGGAATATCCTTCGAGGTTAACACCTGTAATACCCACTTCAGTGCCATCGGGCAGATCAACAGAGGTTTTCATTGTCCAAATGGCTTTTCCTGCTTGGTTGGCCACTACACATTCACTGTTCTCCCAGCCACCAATCTTAAGAGCGAGAACACCGGGTTTGGTGCCTGCGGGGATATGGAATTGCGGGAGCGACAATTGGTCAGCACCTTCCAAAGTGGTTTTGTCGGGAATCAGACTTACTTTGCGGCTCTTGCCCTGCCAATTCCCATCGTCAGGATATTTCTGGCAAACAGCACCTTCCAAGCCGTTTGTTCCAAGTTTGAAACGTGCTTTGAAGAATTCGCTCTTCTCTGTGGTACGTTCAAATTTGATCGCCTTGTCGGCTTCTGTCGAACCGCTTTCAAGACCAATGTAAGTATCAGCACCTGACCAATCTTCTCCATTGATATTTCCCTTCATATATATACCGTGGCACTCTTCGCCATCAGGTACCTGAATCAGAATATCAACATAACCTTCCGGAATCAATTCTGTGTTGTTGTTGCCATTATCTGAATTTTGATTCGTATTCTGGGCAACGTCTTTTTCCTTTTCACAGCCCACCAATGCGATAGTTGCAACAGCCATTAAGGCTACAAAAATTTTTTTCATTTTCATAATGATTTAATGATTTTATTATGTTAAACAATCAATAAATAAACACATAAGAAACACTTACATATTTATTTATCTGTAGTATATCCGGGGTTTTGTGTCCACAAACCTCCTGATGTTTCTATCATCTTTCTGGGAATCGGAAACCAATCGCAATGGTTATCATCTGCAACAGGCTTGAAGTCCCATTCTCCTTTTGAATAACGGTTGTAGCGAATGAGGTCGCGACGGCGGAGCATCTCCCAAGCGAACTCGCGTCCTCTTTCATCTAGGATCTCATCAAGGTCAAGACTGCCATAGGGAGCGACTCCTGCCCTTGATCGAATTTTTTGGAACTCGCTGTCGGAAAGCAGAGCGGCGCATACATCGTCAAGACCGGCTCGCATTGCCGCCTCATACTGCATATACAGCACTTCGGCGTAGCGCATCAGGACGAAATCGTTCTCACAAAACTTGTAAGTACCCGACTTGTCCACTTCGTACTTAAGCAGGCGCGCTCCATCGTTGTGTGTGGCTTTATCCAAAGATGTGACGGTGCTTTTCATAACGGCATCTATATTGCCTTTGTCCGTCATTTTAAGGATAGTCTGTCCGTCTTTGTCATAAACAGGACCGAGGAACCACCCCCAACCGTCGCAACCGATCGTGCCACGCACGCTGTCGCAAGGACCGCGATGGTCTATACCATATTCATAGCGCATCAGGAAATCGTGTGGTGCGCAGAATCCGTTCCACGGTTTTTCGAGCAGATCCCAGCAGGTCTTATGGCAATAGTTGAGAGTAAGCATTGTTATGCGCAGTTTGTTTGCCATTTTGCCTGCGGCATCGCGATAGTCGAAGTTGGCATTACCGTCCTCAACTATGACGAAGATGTTTTCATTGCTGTTTTCATTATGAATCTTGAAGTTGGCAAAGAAGTCGTCTTCTATCCGGTATGACTTGCTGTCAATCACTTTTTGGCAGGCTTCTACTGACTTCTTGTAGAAGTCTGTTTCATTGGTTATTCCTTCCACACCGCAATTGTCGGGCGTTACTCCGAAGGACGGTGCGTTCAGATACAGGCGTGCAAGCAGTGTATATGCCATACCTTGCGTGCAGCGACCGTAGTTCTCCGCACGATTCTTGTCGTTCACTATCGGCAGACTGGGAGCTTCTTCCTCAAGACAGGTTACAAGTTTGTTCCATATCTCCCATGTCTCGCTTTGCGGAACTTTCTCTGATGCATAGTTGTCAAGATAGGGGATACGACCGAAAGCATCAAAAAGGGTATAGTAGTAATAGGTGCGGAGCACTTTCAACTCGGCTGTAAATTGCGTATATACAGCAGGATCAAGGTCATTCTTGATACCATCCAGCTGACTGATAATCTTATTACAAAGTACTGCGCCGGCGTTAGAATACTGCCATACGAACTCAAAACTCAAATCGTTGGCAGTCCAAGAGTGGTCGTTAAAACCTTTCCAGTAACCGTCATCGCTCCAGTCTTGTCCCGGATCACGCACAGGATTGACACATTCGTCAGAAGAGATGGTTGTGATTCCCCAGTAGCCCCAGTGGTCGTGTAGCCATTTCACTTCGGCATACGCCTGCCCTACCACTTTAGCCACATTTCCCGGGTTGGAGAGCATCTCATCGGCAGTAGGCTGTCCGAATACTTCCTCCTCAAGCATATCCTTGCAGGAGTGGAGCGAGAAAGCAAGTATGGCTGCAACAGAAACAATAAATATCTTTTTCATATTCTTCATATTATTCGGTTAGACAATTAGAAGAGAGTCATATTTATGCCAAACATAACGTTGCAAACAGAAGGATAGAACCCCGCTTGATCAAGCCCCGGACTCCATACGTCTGACGTGTTTACTTCAGGGTCAAGACCGGAATAGTCTGTGATGGTAAATACATTTTCCGCTGTGGCATGCAGGCGCAACGACTGGATATATTTTGATTCGGGGAAGCGGAAGGTGTAACCGACGGTGATATTATCCAACTTGAGATACGAACCGTTCTCCAGATAATAATCGGAGAAAACGCCCTGCCGATATACTGCAGTGCCATTAGCCAGACCTTTCACGTCTTTCATAAAAACGTTCAGACCTTGCGATGACTGCGGTCCGTATGCCCAGCGCTTCACGTTGAGAATATCATTACCGGCGACACCGCGGAAGAACATAGTAATGTCAAGGTCTTTCCAACGAACAGTATTGTTCCAACCATAAGTTACTATCGGCTGTGCCCGACCGATTTTTTGCTTAATCGGGTTGCCCTCCTCATCACATTCATAAGAAAGAGAACCGTCAGAATTGATACTTGTTACTTTGAATCCGTAGAACGTGCCGACAGACTCGCCTTCCACTATCTTCTGAGTATTCACGCCTTGCAGGCCGTTCTCACCTACACCTGCTGTCAGCATTTCAGAATACTCCAACTGGTATGTTTTTCCATCAAGTGTTACCTCACCCGTCAGTTTCTTCAACTTATTGTCGTTAAATGCCATAGTGAGAGTGGAAACCCATTCCCAGTCTTTGGTTTTTACAGGTACTCCTGTAAGAGCCAGTTCCAACCCCATAGAGGTAATTTCACCGCAGTTGGCAAGCAGTTTGTTGTATGGGAACGGAGGGGTAGGTACGTCATAGTCCCAAAGCAAATCCTTTGTATCTCTGTAATACATATCTATACTACCGTTCAAACGGTTATGAAGCGTGGCAAAATCTATACCGAGGTTGTACTCAAACTTCTTCTCCCATCGCAATTCCGGATTGGCATTACGATTAACGGTATAGGTAGTAATCCACTCGTTATTGTACCAGAATGAGCCACCGTTGGTAAGCAATTGTTTAGACATCAACGAACTACTCAGGTCGTTTCCTGTGATACCGAAGCCGACGCGGACTTTCAAGTCGTTGCACCAACTCTGGGCTGCCATAAATTCTTCACCTTTGATTCTCCAACCGGCTGATACGGCGGGGAACCACCCCCACTTGTGGTTGTCCCCGAAATTGGAGGAACCTTCTGCACGCACCGATGCGGAGAGGAGATACTTCTCGTTGTAGTTGTAATTGACACGGAGAAAACTGGATGCAAGTGTATGCGAGGAACGAGAGGAGCCAATATTCATCAGCGTTTTGTCGGTCTTTCCGTCATACATTGAGTAATACTTATAGTTATCGGTCGGGAAACCGTTGTTCTCCATATTGGAATTGTCTTTAAAAAAATGCTGGTATGAAAAGCCGAGAACGGCTGTCATTGTATGTCCTCCCCATTGCCCTGCATAATCAACTGTTGCCTCATATAGTTGATTGAAGTCCAAATTAGTACTACGGGTTGCTTTACCGGCTTCCTGCAAATCAGAATCGAAGAGCTGCGAACAATAATAATGGTTGTAGTTGTCAGCCTCTTCCAATGCCGCGAATGCATTGACTTTCAATCCCGGTACGGGCTGAATATCCACAGTAGCCTTCACGGAGCCGCGGAACGAGTTACCTGATTGGTAACTCTCTTTCTGATTCATAGCGGCAATAGGGTTGGTTTGTCCCGAACCGCTTGGGATATAGTAATTCGACAGAGTGGCTCCGTCATAAAGCGGATAAGTAGGATTAAGAATAACTGCCTGCTTCAAATCGCCGCAAAAGTAATTGTTCTTATAGTGTATATACGACAAGTCGTATTGTAATTTCAGCCAACCCTGAAGTGCTTTCTGATCGGCAGCGAACTTGGCAATCACATCCTGACGGTCATTATTTTTGGCAATACCTTCAGCATACTTGTAGTTAATGGAAGTGCGATAACTGAAGTTGCCCGTATTGCCCGAGATGGCGAGATTATGGTTGGTGGTAACCCCTGCGGGACGCAGTGACAAATCCAGCCAGTTGGTGTTGTACATTTGACCCGTGCCGTCATCGTATATAGACGGTATCACCTTACCGCCGGAAAGGTTTTCCAATTGGCGGAACTCCTCAGGCGTGGCAAATCCCATATCTTTTCGCGGAACAGACACAGAAGCATATCCTGAATAATCAACAACAGCCTTTCCGCCTCCGCCTTCCGCCTGCTGTGCGCGCTTGGTGGTAATGAGAATAACGCCATTCGTACCGCGCGTACCGTAGATAGCCGCAGCCGAACCGTCTTTCAGCACATCCATTGACGCGATATCCTCTGGAGCTATATTGGCGATATTGTCAGTAGGGATACCATCGACAATATATAGCGGTTTTGTACCCGAGCCTTTATCCAACGTTGAAAAGCCGCGAATCTGTATGCTGTAGCCGCCTTGAGTGGGGTCGCTGCTTGTCTTGCTGATATTCAGACCGGCAACTTTGCCTTGCAACAGTCCTTCGGGACTGGATTTGACACCGGCGTTGAAGTCCTCCGCCTTGATGCTCGCCACGGAACCTGTCACCTCTTTCTTCTTCTGCGAGCCGTAACCGACCACGACCACTTCTTCCAACTGCTCGGACTCTTCCGCCATACGGATAATCATGCCGTTCTTGGCGGCGAGGGTCTGCGACTGAAAACCGATGTAACTGAACTGAAGCATCGCGCCTTCCTTTACGTTCAGCACGAAATTGCCGTCAAAATCGGTCACCGTACCGTTGGAGGTTCCCGCCTCCAATACGGTTGCACCGATAATCGGCTCGCCGGACGCTGCCTCAAATACCGTACCTGTCACCTGCGCCGAAGCCGCAGCCGAGAACAGCCACAGCCCGCACACAGCGACAAGCGAAAAAAGTTTTTGTTTCATCATACTGCTAAATTTAGTTTTTACTATCATTTTCAATAATATAACAATTCATGACATACGTCATACACAACCACTACGCATTTTAAATCAGATAATCGTTCAACCTTATACGCAAAATGAAAACCTTCCACATAATAGTCTCTGTATCTCCTTTTCACCCAATCCTTTTTGACATCCGCATAAGGCAATGCATCCGCATATCTACCTAATTTCAACAAAGCATCTATAAGTCTGTTTTTCTTGTTTTGAACCACATTTTCATCCAAAGTCGGATGTAGAGCCATACTGATAGCGTAGAACTCCGTGAGGTAGATATACACTTTCTCACTAATACGAACTTCCATCACTACTTACGATGATAGAAATTATGAATTAGCGAATCCAAGTCCGAGTTCAACTGTTCGATGGATATTAAACTATGCCAATCCTCCATAGAGAGTGTGGGGGCAAGTTCTCTTTCCTGAAAAATAACATCGTTCATTTGTAATCTTTCTTCTACGTATCAAGTCCAAATGTAGTATTCATTTCTTCTCCTGTATCAGGAAGACGCTTGCCGCGCCGCACGCGAGCAGCACACCGGCTACAACGAGCATAGCGGGCTGCGAGTCATTGCAAATAGCAGCCAATATGGAACCGCCGCACAGAGCCGCTATAATCTGCGGCAGGCAGATGGTGCAGTTGAACAGTCCCAACAATGTACCCATATATTTGCTTCCTTCAATGGCATTGGTGATGATAGTGAAAGGCAGAGCCAGCATGGCCGCCCATGCCGCACCGACAAAGAAGAACGACACGAGCATCACGTACTGGTTTGTTACAAAGAAGGTTGATGCGAAGCCCAGTCCGCCGACCAATAGTGAGATGGCGTACGCGCCCTTGTTCGTGCATTTCTCCTCCAGCCACGGCAGCAGCACCGCCCACAGGAGCGAGCCGACAGCCTGCACGGCAAAGGCTATTCCCACCCAGTTGCCGGCATCCTGAAAGGCGGGCAAGGATGTGTTCCATACCATATTGCCGTCTGCGTTCAGGGTCTGCTCCCAGCCGAAGCAGTTGATGGCTATCGCGCCGTTGGAGTAGGTCCACATATACANNGCCCAGCAGAAGAACTGAACCAGACCTACGGTCAGGAAAGCCTTCCATATACGCTCTGATGACACATCTTCAGCCGAAGACTTGTCGTCCTGCTTGTCATTCAGATGATGGAACTCGGCATATTCTTTCGGATCCATCTCCTCCACGGCGAAGAACGTGTAAAGCACGCAGAGAATCAGTATCGCCGCGCCCACGTAGAACGACCATTTGACCGAATCGGGAATCACGCCCTCCGGCGCAATGTTCGATATGCCTATCCACGAGAAGAAGTACGGGAACACGAAGCCGACAATCGAACCGGCGTTGCACAGAGCCGACTGGATGCTGTACGCCAGCCCTTTCTGCTCCTCGTTCACCATATC
>DBVX01000033.1:0-226 GCA_002308815.1 Bacteroidales bacterium UBA1253 | reverse complement strand
GTGTCGAGGAACATCAGCGAGAACAGCCCGAACCACATTGCGGAGTTAAGCCCCAGATAGACGCTCTGCTCGAAAGTGAAGTTGCCGGCGTTGGGCAGTAACACCATCACAGCAACCGCGATAATGGCACCGATGAGCAGGTAGAACTTGCGGCGTCCGAAAAACTTGCCGAACCAAGTATGGTCGGACAGGATGCCGATAAGCGGCTGCACAATCATACCCATCA
>DBVX01000070.1:12664-12820 GCA_002308815.1 Bacteroidales bacterium UBA1253 | reverse complement strand
CTATCGACTGAGCTATTTCCGCAAATCCGTTTTTTCACAACAACACTTCACGGGAGACCTGCCATTGCCGTGCCGCTAAGCAAGCTGCACCCGGCTTGCACAGGGCTTCCGCTTGGTATGTCATTGATGAGCAATCTGTGGGTGCGGATGGATTCG
>DBVX01000070.1:4918-12611 GCA_002308815.1 Bacteroidales bacterium UBA1253 | reverse complement strand
CAGTCTGCCCCATTTGGCCACTCTGGAACACACCCTCGTCATCTTATCAATGAACATCTTCTTTTTGGAAGAGCCTCTAGTCGGACTCGAACCAACGACCGCTGGATTACAAATCTAGTGCTCTACCAACTGAGCTATAGAGGCATTAGTCGAAATCGGCTGCAAAAGTACGGTGTTTTTCGATACTGACAAAACTTTTTTGACAAAAAATGTTACCTTACTGCATTTTTCTTCTGTTTCCATTACGAAAAACCACTCCGTCTTTATCTTATTTATCATTGTATATCAAAAAGAAAGACTGTCTGAAACCAGTGAGATCAGACAGTCTTTCCCTTGATTCAATTTGCTGACAGATATCGTTCCTACCGGTCAGACCGCTTGTTCATCCCTTTAGTTGCCGGGTTGCTGACGGGGCGAGTAGGATTCGCGGGCGGGAGCGGCATAAGGAGGTGTAGGCGGTTCGGTTATTCCGGGAGAAACACTCTGCAGAATCTGGTTCACCATCAATTCAACGATTGATGTTTGCGGATTGCTATAGACCTTCATAGTTCAATTTACATTTTGATATTATATGTGAATTCGTTTCCTTATTTCATCATTTCATCTCCTGACCTTGTGCGTCATAGACTTTTCCGTTGCGGATGATGTACATCACGCCGTTGCGTATAACTTTCTGTCCGGCGTTCTGCCCGCAGACAGTCTCATTGATAGCGGTCGGCGTTCCGCGTTTGCCAATGATGCGGATGGCGTAAGCGGTGGTCGTTCCTCGAGCCAGATCAAGGACAAAGGAGCCGCGTGTAAGGTCAGCCACTTCCACTCCGTTGCAGGTAAGGATGACTTGTGTGCCTGTTTCGCTCTGAAGGGCGGCAACCGTATATGCACCGGCTTGCGGGGCTGAAATACCGAGCGGGTAGNNGGCAGCCACAGTATTGACGCACAAGCGGCTGTTGTAACGGTTGACCCACATCTGCGCCACTTTGCCGCTGATGGCTACTTTAGCAAGATCCTGACCAATCACATATTCGTCCGCAGCATCCTCATCGGCGCGCAGATAAACACGGTCAGTGACATCCGCATCATCCGAAATTGTGAGAACGCAGCCCTCATTGTCAGCAGCCGCACGACGGGCAGGCGCACTCATCGGGAACTGCTCAACAGCGACATCCGCAGGAGCATTTGCCTGCACAAACACCGCCTTGCCGACAAGGAAGCGTTCGTCTGCCAGCGGGCGTGCCTCATAACTTTCACTTGCGGGCTTGTAGAACTGGCCGTGCGTAACCGTTCCGACAGTCATCTTCGCCGTATAAAGCGCGGGGTTGGCAATGGCGTTCCAGTTGCTGGCTGTCATTTCCGCAGCACCACCGTTGTCATACAGACTGACTGTAACGGGTGTGGGATCGAGACCGGCACCGGCTTTCATAGTAAACGTGACATCTGTTTGCGCCGCATTGAAATAAATCATATACAGACGTCCCGGAACAAGGGTCTTGTCTGTCTGCTTCGAAAGGAAGTCCCAAGCGGAAGCCTCTCTCTTGTCGGGGTGTTCCGTATCGCTGATCTTGGCACGCTCTTCGCTGTTGAAACTAATTATATAGTAGTCCTTGCCGAGTTGCAGCGTATTGCCTGCCGCTTTGACAGAGGCACCGTCACACTCGAACGGAACACCGAAATCGTACCAGACTTTTGCTTGTGCGTTGAAGATATAACGGTAATACGCATGACCATTCTCCGCCATCTCCGCATCCTCTGCACCAATGAGCTGTCCGCTACCGTTGGCATCGGCTACTATGGTCAAATTCCCAAACAGCGCACCATCGTTAGCGTCTACAGTATAGACATCGCCTATACCCAGCACCAGATCAATCGGCTCATCGGGTTCCTCGGGATCTTCAGGCTCATCGCCGTCCTTCACGCCGGAAGCACTATACGTGACATCGCCCTCAACTGTGAAGGTCTTGTCTTCTGTGGTGTTGTCGCTCCACTTGGCGGACTCATAACCGGCTGCGGGAGTGAGTGAAAGCGTCACCACGGTACCGTATTCGTAGGTACCTGCTCCGGTAACGGTGCAGTTGGTGGTGGTCACTTTCACTGCGTACTTGTTCTTCTCCGCCGTAACATCCGCCATATATGTAACAGGATTCGTTGAAACGACAGCCGAGACAGCGGGCAACCACGTTACGGTATAGGTATATGTGGCATTTGACGGTTTGGTATAATCGGGAGCAACCGGTGTCTGCCCCACCTCAACATACTGCACCTCTCCTATCTGATTGCCATTCTCGTCCTCGAACGTGACAGCTGCCTTCTTACGGGTAGGTGTGAACTGCGCCGTATAGGACATATCCGCAGTAGCAGTTGTTACCGATGTGATAGCGGGCTGCCAGCCTGCAAAGGTATATGTATATTCGGGTGTCTCGATTTTCTCAGGAGTTCCGGTGTAAAGTCCGGCGAGCAATTTGCCTTCCTTGACATTCTCAAAGGTCTGGAGTACCGATCCATCATAGTTCTTGAAGGTGATGGTGAACTCGGTCTTTGGTTCGGGAGTGAAGACCGCCTGATAGGTCTGGTCTCCAACAACGGCACCGATACCGGGCGACCATGTAAGGAAGTAACCTGTCTTGGCGGGCATGTTCTTACATTCGGGCATCTCATCACGGGTGAGGAAGTGACGCTCGATCTCCTTACCGTTCTCATCAAGGAAGATGATGGTGTATTTGCGTTGTGTCGCCTGATAGGTGGCAGTATATGTCGCGTCAGCTGTTACAGGAGCGAACTGCGGCATCCAACCCGTGAAAGTATAGGTGAAATCCACATCCTCCGGGCGGGTCGGATTGGTGCCATTGTAGAAAGGCATCAAACCATAGGACAGTTCATAGACGGTGGCGTTGTTTTCGCTATCGAGAACAGGGGTTCCGTCCCAATTGTTGAAACTGATCACAAACTGTTTCTCGTGCCAGCGCGGCTCTCCGTATGCGCCATCGTTGTCGTCATAAACGTAGTACTTGCCATTGGTACCCCGATAGAGGTTATTGACCAATGTCACCTCCCACCACTGGTTGTCCACAAGGATGAAGAGTCTGCCTGCTCCGGCGGCATCGCTGTATGTATGGTCGTTATTAATTCGCGGCTCAGTTCCTACTGTCTGTTCGGCGCTCGGTTGTGTCACGATGGACACGAACGCGCCGGGTTTAATGTACCATGCACCATAGTTGTCATATACGAACGGATCGGCATCGGTCATCATACGCCACTTGTCCTCCACAAAGCAGAATGACTGCCCTGCCGGGGTTGATGCGGACTCTGCAAACGCCGGATCCTGTCCATCGCTGTTGCGCAACAGTGCGGGAATAGTGGCAATAGGAGCACTGAAACTTTTATTGAACTGGTAAAGTTTGTCGTCAGCGGTTGCGGGAGCTGCATTGGTGAAGCGAACAGTACCCGCATCCGAGTTGTTGGAGAATATATTGGCACCCGATGTGGTGGTCAGCAGACGGCCTTTGATGTCAAACGTGCCATGCACATTGAGTTTGGCATCGCCGATGGTTTCGAGAGAAGACACGTCACGGGCGGTTGGCTGACCGTTCCATGAGGGTGTGAAGCCAATCACTTGCGCGTACGCGTTGCGCGCGTACTTGTCCCATTGGTCTGCATCAAACATATAAAGCGAGACACCGGGATTGACCGTCACCGTGGCTTCCTTGTCCACCTCTATCTCCGTACCCGGAAGCATCTCCGCGCTCTGGGTGATATCCAACGAGCCGGTCAGAAGGTGGATTTTCATATTGTTCGTCAGTGGCAGAATGAACGATTTGGAATCGAAAGACCTCATATTGCTGATGGCCTGCAACGCGGGCAGATCGATGACCATAGAACCAATATGCGCGCCACTGTTCACATCATACACCTGCTTGTCGTTGGTCACATCGTACCATTTGCGCACCCATGTGTTCTCCGCGTCAGCAGCCGGATCCATCAGGAACATAGCATCCTCACCGGAAAGTCCGACAACCTGAATCTTATCCGCAGCCACCGTTACACCGAAACCGTTGGAACGAGCGGCAAATGACGTATAAAGACGGGATCCCGGATGGTAAACCGCAGCCGCCTCCACATTCTGAATAAAGTACTGGTTCAGCGGGAAAGTCTTCTTTTTTTCGCTTTCAGACAAGTTGCTATTGTGCGTCGCCATATATATATTATACGCGTTCATCGCACCGGGCCAGTCATACGCCTGGAAGAACTCGTGAACCGTAGAACCACGACGGGCATGCATCTCACCGTCTCCTGTCACAAATCCCCATGCATACAGCACTGCCCCTTCCTCAAGCGTCACGGTACTACCCGAATTGAGTGCAATCAAACCGTAAGTGCCTGTTGAAACCGCACTGGATGCAGGCTGCATCGCTTCGCCTAAAAGCTGATAGCCTCCCGTTTCAATCTTTCCATACACATCCAGATGCGCGCCTGTCGCAAACGTGAGTCTGCGGTATACCTGATGTTCCGATGCCGAGTACACACGCTCGACTTTGCCATTGGAGGATTCCTTCTGGTCTGCCGACCGGGGAACCAAAAGCGTGGCGTTGGCGGGAAGAGTATAATATCCGGCAGGAACCGTGTAATCGTTCAGCATGAGGATGGTGAGTACCTCGGATGGGTTGTTCTGCGCATAGAGAAGTGCCTCTTCCAGCGTGCCGTAGGCAGTCTCGCCAATCGCACATACGCTCACCGCATCGTCCTTCGCATTCTCCGTCGTGCCGATGAAATAGCGGTAACCGTCCCTGTATGCCTGACCGGCACCAAGATTATATAACGTCTGATTGGAAGCCAGCGTATATCCGTTCACCCACGTATCCGCTACGAAATAGCCGGATGTTACAGTAACACCGCTACCGATGATCTCCGCAAGACTGCCGTCCGCATTCGCGGCGTGGAAGCGAGCACCGTCAACCGTCACCGTACCGGCATTCTGCAAAGCAACTGCCGCTCCTTTACCTGTAGCCGCGGCATTCAGCACAGCATACTGATTCATTGTAACATTTCCGGACTGTACGTCCATCGCAACAGATGTCGCGCCGGTGGCATTGACCGTCGCATTGTGCATCGTTACCGTACCCTTCGAAATGATACCGATTGCTTGAGCATCCGACGACACGACCGTAATCTTGCCGCCTTCCAAAGTCATCTGTCCGTTGGATGCCTGCTTGTTGATACCAACCACATTGCCCGAGCCGGTAACGTTAATCTCACCGCTGATGAGATGAAGGTTTCCGCCGTTCTGATAGATACCGCAGCGCGATGAAGTCAATTTACCGTCCACCATATCGAACGTTCCGCCACTCATTACCACGGCATGGTTACCGCCAATCAGTTCGCCGCGCTTCAGCGTCAGCGCACCCGACATTACCGTCACAGCATTGCCGCTTGACTGAATCGTACCGACCATCTTGCTGTCGATGATTGTCAGGTCACCGCCGTTCACCTGCAACTCGCCGTTATAGGTACGGCCGTTGAGGTCAATGGTCAGCGTCTTCGCAACCGTCTGGGCAGAACCGACCGTCACATCACGAAGAATCTGAATCGTATCGCCACCGGCAGCCAGTGCCAGACCGTCCGCCCAAGAGAGGGGCAGACGCTTCGAACCGTTCTTCAACAGCACGTCATTGGCAGCCGCTGCCTCCACTACAACCTTAATCGTAGTCTTATACGAAGCACCGCCTTTGGAAGAGAAGGTCATATCCGCCGTATATGTTCCCACAGCAGGAGCCGTGAAGGTAACGGGGATGATCACCACATTGTCAGCAAACGCCGCATCCGGCCATTCCGCATCGAAAGATCCGCCCGATGTCACATTGGCAAAGGACGGAGCGAGGAAATCATCGAGAGAGACCGCATTACCCGTAGAAAAAGAGACATTCCACTTCTTGTTCTCGCCTGCGGAAGCATAAACCAACTGTCCCTCCGTGCAACCATATACGGGGACAGCCTTGAAAACAGCCTTGTAGGTACCAACCGTCTGGTAACTATCTTTGTACGTTTTCTCAAACGGGAAATAAAACGGTGTTCCCGTGCCGTCGAATTCAGAAGTCGTGCCGGAACTCAACACAGAGTCCAGACGGGGCATTTCCGTAAAGGTTTCGCCCGTTTCCAACTTGACCCAACGGTCGAAACAGTAACCGGCATCCGCCTTCGCATAGTACCAGGCATACACATACAAACCACCTTGAGGCAAAGCCACAAACGTTGTACGGTCCGTTGTCTGCAAAGTCCTTTCAACCGCCATACTCTGGAAGTCAGGCGATTTTGTCTCTTCCTCTTCCACAGCCACTTGTCCGTTGCCGTCTGTCTGCGCCTTCGCTGTGGCGAACATCGTTACATCGGACGGCCATCCAAGGTCTTGCGCCTTGACTTGCAGTGTTCCCCAAGCAAGCAGCCCGAGAAGCACCGCAGAAATTCGAATTGTTTTCATATCATAGTTGTTTTAGTATTAGTTTCTGTTACCAGCATATCCAACCGACACCTTTCCGCACACAAAAAGCGCGCAAAGGTAACACATTCTATCGGAATACCAAAAAAAAACGCACTCCAGCGCATTATGGGGGAAATCCTATTCCCAGTACGGGAATGTTCAGAACCCTGCCCAGAACTTGCGCCAGTAACTCAGGTACAGTTCGTCCCAGCGGAGGACGACCGCCCCGACGAAATCAGCCGTGTAGTCGTTGAGCATCGCAGCAGTCTTATCCGGCTCCTGCTTCGCCGCCTCCCTGTACATCTGTTCCACAAAAGGCATCTCGCGCAAGCCTTTGTCCATAAAGCGGTCGCGGGCGGGTTCGAGCGTCTTGCGGCATATCCCCCAGCGCACGGCGGCGAGTTTGTTGGTGCGGCGCAGATGCCACAGCAGGCAGTCCTCACGGTAGCGGTGCTGCCCGCAGATTTTCAGCATCGAAGGCAGTTCCGTACAGCCCGCGAAGATGGGGAAGCGGGGACTCTGTCCGGGGTTGTCAAGCGACATCCAGCATACGCCGCCGATAGCATCTGGCAGCCACCTGCGCGCCTGTATGACAGTTGAATAGGCACACTGGGGCACGGCAACGGTTCGTACCCAGTCGAAACGCTCGTCTCCTGTCATGGCGTAATACGCGCTTATCTCGTCAAAACGCATCCACGGATTGGCGAAACTGGATACGATGCTGTCCTTGTCCTCCCATTTCTCCTTGCTGAACAGTTTGCGGCCTTTCTTCGGCACGCGCATCAGCTGGGTCAGATCATTCTCCGTACCCTCGTAATACGAGCCAAGCAGATTGCTGACATCCTTGACCGACAGTTTCCTGTCCGGCTTGACACTCAGCGGCAGTTCGTCCATATCCTTGTTCAGGTTGAGCGATGGTGCAATCTGCTGTAGGATGAACAGTTCGCGAATGGCGTAGTTCTTCATGTCTCCTTCGTAGTTCGGACCGCTGTATGCCCGCCAGAACGAGAACTCCGTCTTTCCGTCCCACAGTCCGAGTTCGCGCGCCACGGCGAACACATTCCGCGATGCCATCACGTTCTCACTTACAAGAGGCTTGTATTCGGCTTTTTTCCCTTTCTTCGTCTTTTGCGTCGTTGGCTCCTGTAGCGGGCTGAGACTGCCAATGCGGCTGATGTTCGCTGACACGCTTACCTCGCCGTCAGGTATGCGGCATGCCGCCCATAC
>DBVX01000070.1:0-4913 GCA_002308815.1 Bacteroidales bacterium UBA1253 | reverse complement strand
CCGAGCCGGTCGGGTCCCTCGCCCTGAATCTCGAAAATCCAAGCCTCCGCCGGGTCAATGACGGTCAGGCACTCGCCGCCGTCCCCATAACCGTACTCGTATGCCAGTTCGCCCATATAGAGAATCGCCTCACGGGCTGTGGAACAGCGTTGTAGAGCCAGCCGCTGCAGTTCCTCTATCATCAGCAGTCCGTCCTTGTTGCGCAGCGTGTCACGTCCGCCGTAGGTGGTCTCGCCCATAGCCAGTTGCTTCTCGTTGAGGCATGGGTAGGCGGTATCCAGCACTCGAAATGTCTTGCCCGCCTTCAGCATCACTTTGCCCTTCACCTTTACGCCGTCCTTACTGTCAGGGTATTCAGTGTGCATCAGACCGGAGAAGACTTCCACAAGGGTGTCGTTCTTATATTCAAGTGACGGCATCCAACGCATCCATGTGCGATACCATGAGTCGCAGGTATGGCTTGTAATGGCTGATCCGTCCTCCGAAGCACCCGGCGACACCAATATACTGGTGCAGTTGTCGCCGAAAGCGGGTTGACCGATGTAATCCGAATAACTGTTCTGCGCAAAGGCAAGCGTGCTGAAACACAGCGCGGCGCAAAGAGCCAATAGATTGTTCTTCATATAATTGATGATTTACATTTTTTTCTTTATGATGCCGTTATCCTTTCAGTATGGCTATCTCATTTGTGGCAAGTGCGTTGAGTTGCAGCAGGGTAATCTTGTATCCCGAACTGTCCTTGCACAGGTTGGGTGCAATCTGAAAGTTCTTGTCGCAGACAGTCTTCCATTTGGCACGGTCGTTTTCAAAATCGGTGTCAATGAAAAGCAGTTTGCAACTGGCATTTTGCGCCGCCTTTGTTTCTACTGCGGGTACAGTGCGCACAAACGGAGCCGACTTCGTATCCATCTGCCGAAGCAGCGTGTCGAGGTTGGTATGGTCGCTTTCCACATAGTCATACGCTGTTTCTCCAACAATGTGGCGATAAACGGAAAAATCGTCCGGCACGGTGAGAAGTTCGCGGACGAGTGCGTCCTTGAGACCGTTCTTGAAGCGGACCACATCTTCATCTTCGATACTGTACGCGTTTCGGAACATACGACAGAGGCGGATGTTCGCGGTTATCCGATCCTTGCACGAGTCAAAATAGCGGTCAAGACACGGGTTGGATATGAGTGACAGGAAGGGGTCGCGCACTTCGTCCTTCATCTCACATTCCTTCTCTTCCTTCCGCCATTCCTTGAGATTGCCTATGCAGGACTGCATACAGTTGTACTTGGAATGCAGATTACGGAACAGTTTGGCAAGGGAGTCGATAATCATCCCCGCCACATGCGATTTGAGTCTCGTTGTTTCCAGTTCCTGCGAAATGCGCTGCAGGGCTTTTTCCTCTATGGTGATACAATCCAGAAACTCCTCGTTGAGAAGCACGAACTTATGGCGGCGATACCTGTTCCAGAGATAGAAGAGGAGGATGTTGACAGCCAGTACGCCGTAAATGATATAACTCTTCGTGTTGAAGAAAAGAACGTTGGCGGGAATCTCCGTCAGAAACAACAGAAGCACATAGATAATCACATAGATCCCCATATTGATACCGAAAGAGATGCGCCGCCATAGCGTTTCCCGCTTGTATTCTCTGAGGGTAGCGGAACGTTCTTTCTGAATCTTTTCTTTTGTTTCCTTGTGCTGCCTGCTTTCCAGTTTCAGCCGTTCGATGGTGCCATCGCTAATGGATGTGCGGTTGCTATTGTTGCCCATTGCCTGGAAAACTTTGTTGAAAGCGGTTTCTTTTTCCTGAAGGACTGTTTCCAAACGGGAAAGGCGGCGTTTCTCCTCCTCTATCAGGATTTGGAGAATCGCCGACTTGATGCGTGCGTTCGATGTGTCAAAATTCAACGTCACCTTCAAGTCGTTCCCTCCGACACGGGCTTCTGTGTCATTGATTTCCGTGATGATGCACGCCACATTGAGGAAGTCCTCGAAATAGGAATACGGGATATAGCAATAGCCTCGGTCACCGAATTTGGGTCCCCACGAGTTGCGTACAATGAATATCTTCTCCTCGTCCGAATAGCCGCAGACGACCATCGCGTGGTTGCCCGACTTCCCCGCCTCCACCTCTTCGCCGGACGGTCTCGGGATGAAGCCTCCGACAGGATTGAACGAGTCGTAAATCTTCAGTGAGACAGCCACAGGGAATCCTTTGGCAACGGCCGATTTGATATGGTTCAGGTCTTTCTGCACATTGAGAGCCTTGACAATCTTCCTTTGGAGTGCATCTTTGTAAGCCTCATCGGAAGGTTGCGGCATATCCTGTTGCTCCGTATAGGGACACAGTCGTTCGGAGCATACCCCTTCCGTTCCCATTGTTACCACCACGCTGTAAAGCGAACTGCCCGTGTCCTCATTCGTTTCGCCCTTCATACGGCGGGCGTTGTAATAGACGAAAGCCTCGCTCAGGTCGGAATCCATCTTGCTGTTCTTGCGAAGGATGTACTCATAGATGCCCACCAGCGCGAAGGCGGAGCAGGCACCCAGTTCGCCCTGACTCTTGACGGGCGTGAAATGCTTGCGCAAATCCGCAGCCGGAGGTATCGTGCCGACAGGTTTGTATTCCTCTTCAAGAGGTTTCTCTATGACATCCGATTGCAACCGGAACGTATGACCGTCGAAAACGAAACCATTTTCGGTCAGTCGTTTCCGGCTTTGATCGTGTTCGTGAATCTGTTCGCCAAGAGCCTGCAACTCGCCAGATTTCAGGCGGATGTAGTTAGACGACTCGCGCATGGCGACCTTAAGACTCTTCAGATCGTCCAACATTTCGCCCGGCATCGGCACTTCGGTATCGGTAGCGGCGGACAGAACAGCATAGTCTGCCAACCGGTTGTACTCTTCCTTACGAACCTGCTCCGCAGCGGTGTCCCAAACATCGAGGTTCTCCTTGTAGCGGAAAATCTTGTTGTTGGCATCCACGAAATAATTGAGCACTTCGCGGCTGCAATCGTCAATAACGAGTTGCTTTCTGTTGAACATATAGCCGGTCAGCAGGTCGTCATCCTCGCCAAGCAGTTGCGCCAATGTCGCTCGTTTTTCCGGAAGGGAGAGTTCTTCAGAATCAATATACGACCGGCATTCCTCGGTCAGTCTGTCCATCTCTTTCTGCAATACGGGATGTATCTGCGCGATGACGGTTTCCTGATCCAATTTTTGTTCAAGCAACTTTCTTACTTGCTTGTCGTATAAGCTGGAGAACACATTCACGTTGCGTGCGAGAATGTCTTGCACTATCTTGGACACTTTGTTCACATCCACTTCTTCCTGCGTCACTTTCTCACGGTCAAGGATATGGATGTAAGCCTTGTGGAGGAGGTACTGAACGAAGTAGTACTTATCGAAACTCAACACGCTCAATCCCAGTGCGTGTATAGGACGTTGGGCATCACGGGCGGCGATGTTGAACATCTCGCTGTAATGGCTGACCGTCAGGAGAGCAAACTCACCGATTATGCGCACGAAACTCTCCTCGTCAAGGTTAAGCGACAGCCCGTCGGAATTGCAGTTCTGAACGAGTATGAGGTTGTTGAGCGGGCGGAAGGCGGATTTGGACGCGAGTATATCTTCTATCGTCTGCTTTGTCTGCTTTTGGTACTCCGCCATCTTGACCGGCAAGGGTTCCGCCTCATCCTCAATCAGGAAGGCGAGGTCGGACGGGATAAGGAACAAATCGACTTCATACTGCTGTGGGATGGAGTCCATTGCCGAGAGAAACTCACGGACACGCTCCCAGTATTTCTCCTCATACACAGGGACATAGAAACACACGTGCAACGCGGTGGAATCACCCGGATTATTGATGGTTATCTTCCGGTTGTACAACCCTGCGAAACAGTCCTGCAGATATTCTGTACGGTTGGCACGGGGAATGGAATAGAACCTGTCCAACGTTATATTGTGCAAGTCCTCTATGCCGGACACGAACCGCGTTGCATCCACCTCGTGAGGGCGGGCGGCATACAGGTGCGCGCCGTCCTCCTCCTCACGGTAGAGCATAGCATTGAAAAAGATGTTTTCCTCTTCGCTTCCGTACTTGAGCACGTACTGTCTGATGTCAGTCAGCACCCGCCCGGCTTTGTCGCCGAGCATGATATGCACGGTGTGCCTCATGGCTGTCGGTTGTCAGTTGTTCAAAGGTTTTTGGCGTGGTTAATCTCGTCGGTGATGAGCTGGCGAATCTTCTCGAAGCCGTGCTTCTTGATTTCGTCCTTGGTCATATTGATCTGCGAGAACTTGTCGAGGTACGCGGTATGCACCTGGGTAAGGATAGCGCGCATGGCATCCGCCCCCTTGCTGCTTGCCAGATTCTCGAAGAACTCGGAGAACTCCTTGCGCACCGATGTCTTGTAGCGGCGGAAGTTCTCGAACGCCTCGTCACGGTATTTGCCGAGCGGCACCCAGTTGTCGTCGAGCGCGTCGCCGTGCTCGCGGCTCTGGAACATGTATTCGCCGTTCTCGTTCTTCACCAGGCCGAAGATGAGGCCCTTCACCCAGAGGTCGAGCAGGTCTTCGTCGCTGGCCTTCTTCGGCTTCAGACTGAAGTCCTCACGCTTCATGCGGGTCTCAAGATTGGCATCGTAGTGGCAATCCACACGGCACTGCTCGTACTCCCTCTGGTATTCGGGGAGTGCAGAGATGGTATAAGCCGGGACAACACCAACCTGACGGTAGATGATGATGCGGTCATTCACGCCGATGCTGGCGAAGTCCACATCCATTGTACCGGTAAGTTTGCTCTTGAAATAATCGTTCTTGTACAGACGGTTATTCTGTTTATTGGGCACACCCATGAAGAAGCTGTCCTGAGGACGCTCCTTGGGCATATGGCCACGATAGTCGTAACGGAACAAAGGCAT
>DBVX01000092.1 GCA_002308815.1 Bacteroidales bacterium UBA1253 | reverse complement strand
TGACCCGCCCCGCCGAGGTAAGGAAGTTCGTCCGTGACGGCATCCTCTACATCGAGCGTGACGGCGTAATCTACGACGCGCAGGGAAAGAGAGTGGAGTAAGTTGAAAGTTGAAAGTTGAAAGAAATTCGATAGCGGATAGTGGAGAGTTTCTTCGATATACCGGTATATCGTAATATCGGTATATCGAAGAAAGGCTCATGATAACGAAATCTCGGAATCTTGAAATGATAAGGAATCGTGGCGAACAGTCGCCGCGATTCCTTTTTGGTACGCGGGCAGGGATGCCTGCGTACCAATGTTGTGCAGATTGGTCGGATTTTTCGTGCCGGAAAGTGTAAAAAGATAACGGAAAGCACGAAAAAGCAAAATAAATGTCTGAAAATTTGCGTATTGTTGAAATTGTTGATATGTTTGCTGCATTTGGGAAAAACGGAGTAGAACCATACCGTGCCGCGCACACGATAACCGCGCAAAAAAGACCTTTGACATACTGAAAACAAACAACAAAATATGCGACAGAACTTGTTTGTCTGCCGCATAAAGGAGAAAGGTCTAACTCTTCTGAATAGAACTCTCAAGATAAATGAGAATCCATTACAGGAAGAACTGACTTACAGGAACGGCGTGAAGTACACCGGAACGCAGACGGTCTGACCATCGCGGGCGTAGTCCTTAGTGTAAAGCAGTATCCGCTCGCCGATGCGCTGTGAGAACTTATCGCAGAACACGTCCAGCGACTTGTGCGTCTTGTAACCGGACGACTTGACTTCTATCGGCACGAGTTTGTTACCCCGTGAGAGCAGGAAGTCAATCTCGTAGTTCTTATTGCCGTTGCCGGTGGGGAAGGTGTAGTAATACAACTCATTGCCTGCCGCCCGCAGCATCTGCGCCACAAGGTTCTCATACACATAACCGAGGTTCGCCTCAAGTTTGTCAGACAGCAGTTTGCGGTATATCACATTCTCGGTGTACTTCTTGTCCCGGAATGCGAGGGTGACGAACAGACCAGTGTCCGCCATGAACATCTTGTAGGAAAACAAGGATCGGCTGAGGTTCATTCCTACATTCGGGTCGGTGACATGATATGCCATCATCACAGTCTTGCTGTCTTCCAATTCCGACACGGTCTCTGCTATCCGTTCCGCTGTCTGGTTCGGAATCACGCTGCCTATTTGGTAGCGGTTGGCATTGCTGTTCAACATGGAAGGTATGGCGGCAAAGAGTTTGGCAACACGTCCTGTGGAGTCTATCCGATGAAAATCATCGAAATAGAGTTTCAGAATCTCGCGCTTGACATCATCCACCGCCCGCATGTCGTTGTGGTTGATATACGCCTCCACCGCCTGCGGCATACCGCCGATAAGCATATACAGGCGCAGTTCACGCATCCAAGTCCGGTGGACACCTTCTCCGAAGGAGCGTTTCATATCGAATGCCTGTTTGAGCAATTGGGGCGAATCTTTTTTGCCGGTTGCCCACAGGAACTCCTCAAAGTCCATCGGATAGAGAGTTTCGGAATGCTCCTCGCTCGGAATGACGATGTTCTGTATGTTCTTATGGATGGAAATAAGCGAACCTGTTTCTATATAGTCATACCGTCCGTCCTTGACCAAGTGTTTGATTGCCTGACGGGCAGGCGGAAAGTTCTGCACTTCGTCAAACACAATCACTGATTCCCGCTCATATAAAGACACGCCGGTTATGTTCTTCAAATTGAAGAAGAATATATCCATGTTCATCATCTCATCAAACAAATCTTTGATTTGTCTTGAAGGCTTGGAGAAATCAATCAGGATATACGACTTGTACTCTCGTTTGGCGAACTCCTCCACAAGAGTTGATTTGCCCACACGCCTTGCCCCTTCAACCAGCATAGCGGTTCTTCCTTGTTGCTCTTTCTTCCAATGAAGCAGAGTGTCATACAATTTGCGTTTGAATATCATAATGCGTAACTCTTTGAGTTTCGGCTGCAAAGATACTGCCATTGTTGAAATCCCACAAATTTATTTTTGTAAAATTACAATAATTCCACAAATCTATTTCACAAGAAGTACAGGAATTCCACAAATCTAATCTACTAAATCTGCGTAAAATCGCAAAATGTTTTCGACAGAATCTGCGTAAAATCGCAAAATCTTGTTTGTTTCGGTATGACAAATTAAACCAAGAGACAATAAATAAACCAAGTGATAATAACGAAAACAAACCAAAATACTAACCAAGACTCATAAACATCATGAAAAAACTACTTTCTCTTTTTGTGCCCCTCTTGGCACTCTTCCTCACCCTTTCGCCGCAGACGGCGAAAGCGGACTATGTGGATGACAACCTCACAGAGCCGCTGACAATAGAGATGCCAAACGCCGGTGTAACAGCCAGTTTCAAGATTTATTTTGCAGGCGCGACATCTTCGTCATCTACAACAAAAGTACAAACCAATCTTCAGTACCGTCTTTCTTCCAACGGCGGGGCTTGGGGGGCTTGGACCAATGTTCTTGTCGCAGGAACCACGACATACAAAGGAGTCGCAAGCGCGGCTCCGACGGCGGTTACTTTGGGTGGCGGAGGCAGCCCTTACAAGAAATGGAAAATCCAGTTCAGGGGCGTTAATCCGGACGGTTTTAGCCGCTCTTCTACTGTGTATTATTCTATCAGTTTTGAAAGTTCGGCTTCAACACGGCAGATTAATATCTCGGGCAATGTGATGTCGCTGATTGTCGGTTATGACACCTCTGACGAAACGGCGGCGAAGGCTGCGTTGGCTGCCGCAAACGAAATCCCCAACGAATATTGCTTCTACCGTCTTTTCCACTATATAAGCGGAATTTCCAATAAAATGAATATAAACGCGACCAACCTTATTGTGCCTGCAACGAAGATGAAATCCCATTGCTATGAAGATATGTTTTACGATGCGACAGGTACAAGCACCTACGGTTTGCAGCAGGCTCCCACATTCCTTGCAACTGATTTCGTGGACAAGGACGGAAACGCTGTGTCTTCTTCATTCGCAGGACTTTGCAACAACTGCCAGAAAATCAGCAGTATTCATGTCAATTTCCAACACTGCTACGCAGCGGACGAGAACAACCTGACCAACTGGCTTAAAAACTGTGGCACGAGCAGAACCATTTATGCTCCTGAGGCTTTCCGCACCTGCGCGAACAATCCGAATACGGGTTTGAGTAACGCAGTGTGGGGAACTTGGACCAAAACAGAGTGGAGCAAGGATGTCGGTCCTTCCACACACACCGTCACACTTGCTGTGGACGGCACGGACAGTTATGGTACTCTGACAGCCGCTTCGATAGCGGATGTGCCTCACGGCGCGACCATCACCGTTAGCAGCAACACCATAACCATCAACGGCACGACCGTCACCGCAACCAAGACATCTGACGGCGGTGGTTACAATTATGCCTTTGCCGGTTGGTACAATGGCGCGTCACCGTTGACAGGTAACAGCAATACCGTGGACAACGATATGACCATCACCGCCCACTTCACCCGCGCTGTCAACACCTATCAGGTATCCTTTGATGCAGGCGATGGCAGCGGTGCTGCGATGGCAAACCAAAACTTCTCATACGGCGAGACAAAGGCTTTGAGTGCCAACACCTACACCGGTCCGGCTGTCACCATCACCTACAATTACAACGGCGCGACAGGAGGCATCGGTGACGCTTCGGTAACCGAACATGCAGATTTCGACGGCTGGCTTGACGGAGAGGCTAATTACTACGAAGACGAAGAGGAAGTTACCAACCTGACCACCGAGAATGGAGCAACTGTTGAAATGACGGCTTTGTGGGGATTCTATGCGGAAATTGACCTGCCGAACCCCACCAAGACAGGTTACACGTTGCGTGAGTGGAGCGGCATATTCGGCGGAATGGGAATAGTTGGCTATGCTGGTATCCCGTTTATGATTCCTGAAGTCAGCGGCACATTGACCGCACAATGGGACATCGTCACCTACAACCTCACATACGAAGGCTTGAACGGTGCCACCAACGGCAACCCTGCAACGTACACCATTGAGACAGCGACCTTCGCTCTCGCCAATCCGGGTACACGTACGGGCTACACCTTTACAGGCTGGACTTGCGGCGGCAATCCCATTACGCAGATAACAATCGGTTCAACCGGCGACAAGACCATCACCGCCAACTGGAGTGCCAATACGCACAACGTAAGCTGGGTAACGGACGGTAACGCGCTGACTGGCACATACACCAACGGCACAACGGCATACGGCACAACCATTGTTGCACCTGCCACCCCGACCAAGAACGCCACGGCGCAATATACCTACACTTTTAACGGCTGGACACCCGCAGTGGCTGCCACCATGCCTGACAACGATGTAACGTACACCGCCACTTGGACTGAAACACCTGTCAACTACACTCTGACTTGGGTGACCGACGGTGACGCGCTGACAGGCACGTACACCAGCGGCACGGTGGCTTACGGAACAGCTATCGTAGCCCCTGCCACCCCGACCAAGACGGGTTACACGTTCGCAGGCTGGACTCCCGACGTGGCAGCCACGATGCCCGCCGAGAACACGACCTACACGGCGACGTGGACGCAGGACGTTGTGAATATAACCCTGGCGGACAACAGGGAGAATGCATACTACACCGGTCTCTGGACATACGACACGAGGAAGGTGAATGTGACGTACAGCCGCACTTTCACACAAGGCCGCTGGGCGACCCTGACTTTGCCGTTCGATGTGAACCGTGGTCTGCTGTCGTCGAACAACTTGTGGGGCTGTGTCTATGAGTTCAAG
>DBVX01000046.1:1025-13911 GCA_002308815.1 Bacteroidales bacterium UBA1253 | reverse complement strand
CCGCTACAACCGCTGGCGGTGGTGGCTGTACCAGTTAGGGGTACGTCTGCATCTTATCAACGACACGAAGAAATACCGTGTGCAGAGTTTCTGGAACGCCGTCAAGATATGGTTCACCCACCAGCCGAACAACATCTTCCAAGGTCTGAATATGCGGTATTTCGGTCCGGCGGACGGGCATGATGTAATCGGTCTGGTACGCATTCTGACAGAAATCAAACACCACCGTGGACCGCGTGTCCTGCATATCATTACGACCAAAGGAAAGGGTTACGAGCCAGCCGAACAAGACCAGACCACATGGCACGCGCCGGGCGAGTTCGACCCCGGCAGCGGCGAGCGCAAGGCAAGCGGCACGGGACAGACCTTATGGCAGGAGGTATTCGGCAACGAACTGCTCCGGCTGGCGAAAGAGAACGAGAGAATAGTGGGCATCACGCCCGCGATGCTCAGCGGCTGCTCGATGTCGATAATGAAAGCCGCGCTGCCCGAGCGAGTGTTCGATGTGGGCATAGCCGAAGGGCACGCCGTCACCTTCGCCGCCGGAATGGCGAAGGGCGGGCTGATACCCGTGGTCAATGAGTACTCATCGTTCCTGCAACGGGCTTACGACCAACTGGTTCACGATGTGGCACTGACCCGTCAGCACGTCATCATCTGCGTGGATCGCGCGGGCATCGTGGGACACGACGGAGCGACCCATCACGGACTGCTGGATCTCGCCTTCCTGCGTTCCATCCCGAACATGCAGGTGGCGGCACCGCGCACAGCCAACGATCTGAAAGCGATGATGCGGCAGGCGATTGGGATGGAAGATCCTGTGGCGATACGCTACCCGAGAGGCAAGGTGCCGAAGGACATGCCTGCTGTTGATGCACAACCTGCGGCAGGCAAGGCGGTGCAACTGAAAGACGGCAATGCATTGGCTCTTCTGACGATAGGTGCGATTGGAAATACAGCCTATCAAGCCGTTCTGAAAGCCGAAGAAAGTATGGGTGCGGACACAATCGCACAGTGGGACATGCGGTGGCTCAAACCGATAGATACGGACGTTTTAGATTATGTCGGACAGCACTTTAAGACGGTTGTTACCGTAGAGGACGGCATGACCGAAGGCGGACTGGGCAGCGCCGTGAGCGAATACATGAGCGAAAAGGGCTACGCCGTACGCGTGGTGCGGCTCGGTGTGCATGACCGGTTCGTGCCACACGGCAGCCCCGACGAACTTTATCATTTACTTCATTTAGACACAGAGGGAATATGCGAATCGCTATTGCAGGCGCGGGAGAGGTAGGCACACACCTTGCCAAACTGCTCTCGCGCGAGAACATGGATATCTGTCTTCTGGACGGGAACGCCGAGCATCTCGGCGACCTTGAAGCGAACTACGACCTGATGACCAAGGTGGGCAGCCCCACGTCCATTCACGACATACGGGACATGGGCATCAGGGACGTGGATCTCTTCATTGCCGTTACGCCGTCCGAATCGCAGAACATTGTCAGTTGCCTTATAGCCAACCAGTTGGGAGCAAAAAGGACACTCGCCCGTGTGGACAACTACGAGTACCTGCTGCCTGACAACCGCCGTCTGTTTGACAATATGGGTCTTAACCATATCATCTACCCGGAGGTGCTGGCCGCCAACGAGATAGAGGAGTCGCTGCGGACGAACTGGATGCGCTACCATATCAGTATGTGCAAGGGGGCGTTGGAACTGTGTGTGGTGAAAGTGCGGGACGGTGCGGAGGTCATCGGCCAGCGTTTCAATTCGGGTTTCTACAGCCACGGACGCTACCGCATCGTGCTCATCAAGCGCGACAACCGGACGCTCTTCCCCACAGGTGAGGATGCGGTGCAGGACGGCGATATGGTCTATGCCGTCTGCACGAAGGAGGAGATGGAGTTCGTGCGCACCCAGTTCGGCAAACCCACACGCGAAATACGCCGCGTCATGTTCTACGGCGGCACACGCATGACCCAGAAAGCGGTGCAGAACATCCCCGAGGGCATCGAAATCAAGATATTGGAAGCCGACCGCGAGAAATGCGTCCAACTGAGCGAAAAGGTGTCCAACGCCCTCATCATCCATGCCGACGGCTCCTCAATGGACGACCTCATTGACGAGGGCATACAGGATATGGACGCTTTTGTGGCTGTGACAGACAGCAGCGAGGCGAACATCTTCGCGTGCCTCACCGCCAAGCGGTTCGGAGTCATCAAGACGATAGCCGATGTGGAGAACATCGACTACATCCAGATGGCGGAGCGTCTTGACATAGGCACGGTGCTGAACAAGAAGACAATAACCGCCAGCTATATCTACCAGATGCTACTGAATGCCAGCGTGCTGAATGTAAGGAATCTGACGAGTGCGGATGCGGAGACAGTCGAACTGGTCGCCACGGAGGGCAGCCGCATCACGCGCAGCAAGATACGAGACATCCGCCTTCCCGGCGAGGTGATTATAGGCGGTCTGGTGCGCGCTAACGAGGGTCTGCTGGTGAACGGTGACACGCAGGTTCTGCCCGGCGATCAGGTTATCGTACTATGCAAGAGCCATAACATACAGGAACTGGAACGGTTTTTCAAATGACAAGGGCTTTCAACAAGCGGCTGGTTTTGAGTACGATGGGCGCACTGTTGCTTATCGAGGCGCTTTTCATGGCCTTGGCGACAGGTGTCGGGTTCTACTACGATGAGGCGGATCAGAGTGCGTTTCTGGTTTCCACAATTATTACATTATTAGGCGGCGTGACGGGACTGGTTTCCGGCCGTCATGCACCCCGGCAGGTCGGCGAACGGGAAGGGTACGTGATTGTGGCTCTCGTGTGGGTCGTTTTTTCTATTTTCGGTCTGCTTCCGTTCTATTTGAGCGGTCAGATTCTGACGATTACGGATGCCTGGTTCGAGACGATGGCGGGCTTTACGACCACAGGTTCTACCGTCATTCCGGATGTGGAGAGCCTGACCCGCACCGCGCTGTTCTGGCGCGCGCTCACCCAATGGCTGGGCGGATTGGGAATCATCGTTCTGTGCGTGGCACTGCTGCCTATGTTCGGACTGGGTGGAATGCAGCTCTATGCGGCGGAGGTGACGGGTGTCAATTACGAGAAACTGTCGCCGCGCATAGCCGATACCGCCAAACTGCTGTGGGGCGTGTATATCTTCCTGACGCTTGCCGAAACGCTCATCCTGTGGTTCTGTGACATGACGGGATTTGACGCCCTGTGCCATTCGATGACCACGATAGCCACAGGCGGCTTCTCCACCAAGAACACGAGCCTGATGCTTTACAGACCCGCCGTGCAGTATGTGGTGGGCATTTTCACGTTCCTTTCCGCCCTCAATTTCGCGCTGATAATCCATTTCCTTCGCGGCAAGCCGAATCGTCTGCTTCAGGACGAGGAAACGCGGTGGTACACCCGCGCTGTGGTCGTTATGGGTCTGGTAATGACAATCGGACTGGCTGTTTTCCACGGCGTGCGGAACGAGATCTGGACTGGTTCCGCCAAAGAGGTTCTTTCGCTTCTTGAGGAGTCGTTCCGAATAGGTTTCTTCACGACCGTCAATGCCATCACCTCCACGGGTTTTGCGGCGGCTGACTATATGCAGTGGACACCGTTGCTGTGGGTGATGGTGTTCTTCATGTTCTTCACGGGCGGCAGCAGCGGCTCGACCGCCGGCGGCATCAAGTGGGTGCGCATCCTCATTTTCGTGAAGAGCGGTTTCGCCGAGTTCCAACGGCGCATCCATCCCAACGCCATCATCCCCATCAAACTGAACGGGCGGCCGCTTCACCACGACATCATCAACAACGTGATGGCGTTTATGGTGTTCTACGTGCTGGTGATTCTTGTTACCGTGCTGGTCTTCTGCGCCTGCGGAGTCAATTTCGATGAGTCCATAGGTGCCGCTGTGTCCGCCATAGGCAATGTGGGGATAGGAATAGGTCAGTACGGGCCGAGCGGCACGTATGCCGGTTTTCCCGCGTTCGCCAAATGGTGGATGACGCTGGTGATGCTGATAGGCCGCTTGGAGATTTTCACGGTGCTGCTTCTGTTCACTAAAGCGCTTTGGAAGAAATGAAGCCTTGGCGTGTCTGTCTGTTTCTGGTTCTCTGTCTCGCCTTTGCCGCCGCAACGGTAAAGGGGCGGCGATTCCTACCCGAGATGCTTGGTTCCTCGGACACGCCTTCCGACACGGTGCTGCTGGCTTACATTGACACGCTGCCCTACGAACAGACCGTCAGCTGGCAGGACACCATACGCGAATCCGCCGGTCCGTATCATCTGCTTGCGCCTTTCTACGAGTCGCTTGCCCATACGGACGAGCAGACGGTGCGGGTGGTGCATTACGGCGACTCGCAGATAGAGGGCGACCGCATGACCTTTATGCTCCGCCGTGTGCTGCAGGAACGCTTCGGCGGTTTCGGTACGGGGCTGGTACCGCTTGAGCCATACGCCGACCTGCGCACAGCACTCGTTTCGGTGCGGCACAACGGCAGAGTGGTGCATCCCAAGACCTACCGTGCTTTCGGTCCCGCCACGCAGCGCCGGCCTGGCAGTGTGTATGGTCCGATGGTGCAGGTCAGTGTGATGGACAACTCGCTCGCGGAAGGCAGCGAGGACATCACCGTCAGCCTTCAGTCGCGGACCAAGGGGACAGAAAGCCGTTTCACCAGAATACGCATTGTGGGTGAGCAGGACAGCCTGATTCAGATGGAGGACACTGCTGCCTCATATACGCTTCAACTTTCAGGCAGGCAGGACATCTACGGCATTTCGCTGGAATCGGAAACAGGCGTGCAGGTGGACAACGTGGCGTTGCGCGGCAGCGCGGGGACGATGTTCACCCAGATGGATCCCGAAGCCCTGTGGCGGTACTATGATGCCACACGCACACGGCTCATCATCTGGCAGTTCGGAGGGAATGCAGCCCCCTATATCAAGAACCAGAACCAGGTGGACATCTATATGAAGAAAGTGCGGCAGCAGATACGCCTGCTCCACCGTCTGGCACCCGAAGCGGCACTGCTGATGGTCGGTCCGAGCGACATGCTGACCTACGAGAAAGGCTTCCGGCATCCGTATGAGATTCTTCCTTTGATAGACAGCGCGCTCCGTGAGGTGGCGGAGGAGGAGCAGGCAGCCTACTGGAGCCTGCTGGAGGCGATGGGCGGCACCGGTTCGATGGCTGAATGGCAGGACAAGGGCTGGACGGGTCGCGACGGCATACACTTCACACGCGAGGGAGCCGACAAAGCCGGACGGATGCTGGCGGACTTTATCTTACAACCTTTGCAGGAACAGACGGAATGAACGATCTGATCAACATATACGCCTTTGACTCGCAGCGTCCGTTGCTCTTCACGCAATGGGAGTTCTGGGTGTTCTTCGCGGCGGTGTATATCCTCTTCACGCTCATTATGGAGATAGGGAAAGACCCTCGCTCGCGCGTCCGTCTGCACCTGCGCAACGTCCTCCTGATGACAGCCAGCGCGTTCTTCTACTACAAGACCAGCGGCTGGTTCCTCCTCCTTCTCGTGTTCCTGACGCTCAACAACTGGTTGATGGCACGGGCTGTCCATGCGGCAGGTGACAGGAAAGTTGTCAAGAGTTTGTGTTTATGGATATGCGTCCTGATTGATATAGGGTTACTCGGTTTTTTCAAGTACGCCTACTTCGGTGCGGATGTTGTCAACCAGCTTTTCGGCACGCATTTGACCATCACAGAGAAGATACTCCTGCCGGTTGGTATCAGTTTCTATACCTTTCAGGTCATTTCGTATATATCGGATGTGTATCACCGCCGCATTGAGCCGGTCGGCAACCTGCTGGATTTTGCCTTCTATGTGTCGTTCTTCCCGCAACTGGTGGCGGGTCCCATTGTCCGCGCGTCCGAGTTCGTGCCGCAGCTCTATCGCCCGTACCGCTTGAGCAGAAAGCAGTTCGGTATAGCCGTTTTCTGGATACTTAACGGACTCGTGAAGAAGATAGTATTGAGTGACTTTCTGGCAGTCAGTTTCATTGACCGCGTGTTCGAGAACCCGATGCTGTTCACCGGCGCGGAGAATCTGCTCGCACTGTTCGCCTATTCGCTGCAGGTCTATGCTGACTTCTCCGGCTATACGGACATAGCCATCGGCGTGGCTATGCTGATGGGATTCTACCTGCCGCAGAACTTCCATTCCCCCTACAAGGCGCGCAACCCGCAGGATTTCTGGCGGCGGTGGCATATGTCGCTCAGCCGCTGGCTCAAGACCTACGTCTATATCCCCTTGGGCGGCAACCGCAACGCCACGGCGGGCACGTACTTGTGGATTGCCGTCATTGCCGCTGTCGCTCTGGTGTTGAGCGGAAGCTGGTGGGTGACGGGCATCACGCTGGGTGCTGCGCTTATAGTCACCATCGTGGCTTTGCTGCGCCCGAAACACCGTCCTCTGCTCGCCGCCAACCTCAACTCGTTCATCACGATGCTGTTGGGCGGATTGTGGCACGGCGCGAGCTGGAACTTCCTCATCTGGGGCGGACTGAACGGGATAGGTATGATAGTGAACAAGATATGGCGCGGATGGAATATCCATCTCCGCTTCCTCTCCATACTGCTGCTGGCTGGAGGCGTTACCGCGCTCCACTATTTACATCCGCTGCCGTGGGTCAATGTGGTGTGGGTGGCTGTGGCAGTGGCCGCTGCGGGCGGTCTGCCGGGCTATCTATATCACCTTTGCCGTCTGCCCGAAAGAGGGTTCGCCCGCGCAGTAAGTACCGTATGGGCAGTGCTGCAGACATTCGTGTTCATCACGTTCACCCGTCTTTTCTTCCGTGCCGGCTCCAACCTGAACCCTGCCACAGCCAATGAGACGGCATGGCGGACGGCACGCCAGATGATGCAGCAGATCGGCAGCGCATGGAACACATCAACCATCCTGCCCGTCCTGTGGAGCCAGCGGCTGACCATCCTGCTGTTCCTTCTTGGTATGCTGATCCACTGGATGCCCGACAAGTTCAAGCTCTGGTACCGCGTGCGTTTCGCCTCTTTGCCCGTGTGGCTGATGATGATAATCGTTGTGGCAGCGGTGGCATTGCTCTACCGGTTCATGCTGACGGATGTGCAACCTTTCATTTATTTCCAGTTCTGATATGCTGATAGGTCTGACAGGAGGGATAGGAAGCGGCAAGACAACGATAGCCGGTGCTCTTCGCGAACGCGGTTATGCGGTCTATGACACGGACAGTGCCGCCAAGCGTCTGGTGCTGACTCCCGCCGTGCGGCAACGCATTGAGCAACTGCTCGGAGAGGATGTCTATGATGGGAACACGTATCTTACGTCGCGTGTGGCGGAGCGTGTGTTCGCCGACCCGGATCTGCTGTACGGACTGAATGCCATCGTCCATCCCGCTGTCCGTGATGACCTTTCAATTTTCAATTTTCGATTTTCAACGGAGCATCCGTTCGCCTTCGTGGAGAGTGCCATCCTGTACGAGAGCGGTTTTGACAGCGCGTGCGATTACATTGTGGCTGTTATCGCCCCCAAGACTTTACGTATAGCGCGCACGATGGCGCGCGACAACAAAAGCGAGGAGGAGGTCAAGCGGCGGATAAAAGCACAGATGAGCAATTGTCAGTTGCGGCACCGCGTGGATTATGTGGTGGAGAACAACGGCAGGCAGCCTGTTTCTGTCCTTGTGGACAAACTTCTTCGTCACCTTCATAGGAAGTATTGTAAACAAACATAGTGAATTATGATAACTTTTCTTATTGCCCTTGCGGCGCTTGTTGTGGGTTTCGTCCTGTACGGGACGCTGGTGGAGAAAGTGTTTGGCATCGACCCCGGACGCACCACGCCCGCTGTCAGCCAGTCGGACGGTGTGGACTATGTGCCGATGAAACCCTGGCGTATCTTCCTTATCCAGTTCCTCAACATAGCGGGTCTGGGTCCCATCTTCGGTGCCATTATGGGCATTTTCTTCGGTCCGAGTGCCTTCCTGTGGATTGTGTTCGGAACGATTTTCGCGGGTGGCGTGCACGACTACCTGAGCGGTATGATGTCCATCCGCAAACAGGGCGCGTCGCTGCCTGATATAGTGGGCAGCGAACTTGGGAACGGCATCAAACTGTTCATGCGCGTCCTGTCCCTACTGCTTCTCATACTGCTGACCACCACGTTCCTGAGTGGTCCCGCCACCCTGCTGCAAGGACTCTGCTCTCTGCCGTCCATGGCGTGGGGTACAAGCTCCATTCCGCTGGTATGGGTGCTGATTATCTTCGCCTACTATGTGTTCGCCACCATCCTGCCTGTGGACAAACTGATAGGCCGTTTCTATCCCATCTTCGGCGGTATATTGCTCTTTATGGGTATCGGCATTATGATTGTGATGCTGGGCTGGCATGCGGGCGAGATGCCCGAACTGACCGACGGGCTGCAAAACCGCCAGACCAACGGCCTGCCCCTCTTTCCGATGATGTTCGTCAGCATCGCGTGCGGAGCCATATCGGGCTTCCACGGCACACAGTCGCCGTTGATGGCACGGTGCGTCACCAACGAGCGGCAGGGCAGGTGGATCTTCTACGGAGCGATGGTCGCTGAAGGCATATTGGCGCTTATATGGGCGGCGGCGGCAGGTACGTTCTTCGCCGATCCGGAACAGGGACTGTATGGCATTGATGGTTTGCAGCAGTTCGCTGCCGCCCACAAAGGCGAGAACATTGCCGCTCTTGTTGTGGACCGTGTCAGCCGCTCGTGGCTCGGCACGATAGGAGGCATATTGGCCATCATCGGTGTGATTGCTGCGCCTATCACCAGTGGAGATACGGCTCTCCGTTCCGCACGGCTCATTGTCGCCGATTTCCTCCATTGGGACCAGCGTCAGGTTGGTCGCCGTTTAGCTATCGCCTTCCCACTTTTCCTCTGCGTGTTCGGGATGGTGTTTGTCGATTTCAACGTGGTATGGCGGTATTTCTCGTGGACCAACCAGACGCTTGCCGTCTTCACGCTCTGGGCGGGAACGATCTTTCTCTACCGTCAGGAGCATGGCAGTCTGTCATCGAAGGGCGGTTCGTCCTACGGCTACCTTGTCGCGCTCGTTCCCGCGCTGTTTATGACGATGGTCAGCGTCAGTTACATCTTCATCGCGCCGGAGGGTCTGCTGTTCGCCGCCAAGGGATGGAGCATGTGGGCGTATCTCATTGCCGCATGTGTCACTGTTCTGCTGCTTTGCCTGTTCATCCGCTGGACAAAACGTAAAATGTAAATCAGCACCGTTTTGGCACGCATTTTGAGCGATGCCGTGTATTGTATAAAACAACTTTTTTCTTTTATGTTGGATAATCTGCCCCGCACAACGCGGTATCTGCTTCTCGCAAATTTGGTGATGTGGCTGTTGGACGAGTGCCTGCAGCGTTATGGCATACAGCTCACATATCTTTTGGGGCTTCGCTATTGGTCGTCATCGGGCTTTCATATCTGGCAGCCGATGACGTATATGTTTATGCACGGTGGTTTCCGTCACTTGTTTTTCAATATGTTCGCTTTGTTGGTGTTCGGACCCGCTTTGGAACGCGAATGGGGCGAGCGTAAGTTTCTTCTTTACTATCTGGTATGCGGTCTGGGGGCCGCACTGGTTCAGGAAACTGTATGGAGCATACAATTGCAGGCGTTGGCGGGTCAATATAGCGCGAATCAGCTTGCAGTGTACACCTCTCAAATGGTGACCATAGGTGCCAGCGGTGCGGTGTTTGGCATTTTGTTTGCTTTTGGGTGGCTGTTCCCGGATGTGCCGATGTTCTTGTTTTTCATTCCTATCCCTATTCGAGCGCGCACGATGGTGATTATCTACGCCGTCATTGAACTGGCGGAGGGATTCTCGTCCATACCGGGGGACAATGTGGCACACTTCGCTCATCTGGGGGGTATGCTTTTCGGTTGGCTGCTTTTGTTGTATTGGCGTAGGAGGACAGGACGGGAAGATCTTTCTGGATTATTTTCTTTTTTCACGCGGAAAGGACATCAGCGTACAGACAAGGAGAAAAAATCCAAGTTCACAGACTATCATTATCAACGCAATTTGAATGAATAATTTGGAGGGACGGAGAAAATGCTGTACATTTGCCGCCGGATAAACAACTGTTCCATATAGAACAAGATATACGTATGAGAAAAATCTGTTACAGTCTGTTGATGTGCGTGTCGGTAGTATGTCTGCTGTCGAGTTGCGCAACGAAAAAGATGACATTGTTCAGCGGATCAGAATCAAGTGGTGGAACGTATGGTTTGCCGGATGTCCCCGGGTTTGTTTTGGAGCCTGGAGATGCAGTGAGCATAGTCTTTTTCGGTAATGACAAAGAAACCGTTACCCCTTTCAACATAAACGAAGCAGATTCCTATATGGTTGCGCCGGACGGCTTTGTGACGTTGCCCGTGATTGGAAAGAAGCAGTTGGCAGGGATGACAGAAACTGAAGCGGAGCGGGAGTTACAGAAGGCGGTAGCACAGCAACTCCGTAATCCGTTGGTGCGTGTGCGTATCAGCAATGCGCATGTGACGGTTCTTGGCGAGGTAAGACATCCCGGTACATTTTCCATCAACTATCCTGTCACGCTTTTGGCGGCATTGGGACTGGCGGGTGATATGCTGCCCAATGCCAATCGGGAAAATGTACTCATACAAAGGCAGGAAAACGGAAAGGTAACGCAGTACCGCGTCAATCTGCTGACCGATGAGTTGTTCTCATCACCCTGTTATTATCTCCGAAAGGGCGATGTGGTCTATGTCAGTCCCCGCTACAAGACATCCCGCAGGTAACAAAACACAAAAAGGAATATGGACGATTTGAAAAAATTGATAATCTGGTCTTTGCGTCGTTGGTACATATATGCGGCGTGCCTTGTTGCAAGTGTTATACTCGGGTATTTGTACTACCGTGTTTCTCCTCCAACCTTCAGAGTCAGTGCATCGCTTATGCTGCGTAATCAGTCTCAGAAAAATGCAAAATCCAACTCCTTTAATGGGATTGGATTTGGCGGCGAGAAACTGGCAATCGATGAAGTGGAGGTTTTACAGTCCTCATCTTTGATGGAGCAGGTTGTGGATCATCTTAACCTGCAGACACTCTACTATCAGCGTGCGGGGTTCTACTGGAAAAGTTTGTATCCTTCTCGTCCTTTCACGCTTGTTCTTCCAGCCGGATGCCCCAATGTGATTGCAGTATTAACCGTTGATAAGGATAAGTACGTTCTTAGTGTGGAGGACGCATTCGGGGAAGAGTCGGAAACGAGCATTACTGACCTTAAGCAGCCATTCAAGACTCATATAGGCAATGTGTTTGTCTCTGCCTCCTCTGCAATAGATGATGGCAGATACCGCATAATTTACAACACAACGGAATGGGCTGTTCAAGATTTTTGCAACAGAGTGAGTGTCAGCCGTAGTTCGCGTGAATCGCGGATCATCCATCTGGCCGCCACCACATCCGAGGATACGCTGATGCGTGATGTGCTGGAAGACATGCTGGCAATTTACTATCGCGAGTCGGTGGCAGACAAGAACTTGCTGGCGAGTCAGATAGAACTTTTTTTAAAAGACCGTGTTGTAGAGGTGGCAGGCGAGATGGACAGCACAGAGGCGGTGTTGGAGGCGTACAAGCGCGCTTACAGGATTGCCAATCTGGATGCAGCGGCAGAAAGTTACCGCACGAACAGCGAACATTATGATCAGCGTGCCGCGCAGTTGGATGCAGATTTGGCTATACTGGATTTCATAACCCAACAGCTCAATGCCATGGGCGATGATTATACAGTATTGCCGTCCAATATGGGTATATCCGATGGGGCAATTTCCGAATTGGTTCTGTTATACAACTCATTGGTTCTTACTCGGGAGAAACTGTTGCAAACGGCTATGTCCGGCAATCCAAAGCTGGACAGTCATACCGCACAATTGGATCATACCCGCATTGAGCTGCTTTCTGCTATAGAAAAATCCCGCCAGTCAACCCTGCTGATTCGCGAGAATGTCCGCAAACAGCGAGACTTGTACGCGAGTCGGTTACAATCCACGCCGGAGCAGGAAAGACGCTATCAAGAGATGTTGCGCGAGCGAAAACTGAAAGAGAAGCAGTACAACTTTTTGGTGGAAAGTTTAGAAGAAAACGCACTTCTGTTGGCTTCGGATGTAATGCCCGTAAGAATAATTGAGCGTCCTACCATTTATCCGATGCTTGTGTCGCCCAATTTATTCCATATTATGCCGCGTTTTATCCTGTTAGGTCTTTTGTTACCGATAGCATGGTTTCTGTTGGTGACTTGGTTGTCCCTTCTCCGCAGCACTCTTGCCGAATCTTCCAATCCCGCTGTTTCAGATTCTGATAAAGCGAAATCCGAATGATTCTTTGTGTTGCTGAAAAGCCATCCGTCGGGCGGTACATAGCATCGGTGGTGGGTGCTACGCATCCGCGCGACGGCTTTATGGAAGGCAACGGCTACTGCGTGAGTTGGACTTTCGGTCACTTGTGCGGTCTGTTTAATCCGGACGAATATACCCCCCAATGGAAAGGCTGGAACTTATCCACACTCCCGATGATTCCCGACCGCTTCGCCATCCATGTAGACAAGGACGAGGGGGTGCAGAAGCAGTTCAATATACTGAAAGGACTGATTAGTCAGGCGGACGAGGTCATCAACTGCGGTGATGCAGGGCAGGAAGGGGAACTGATCCAACGCTGGGTCTATCAGAAGGCGGGCTGCAAGGTGCCTGTCAAACGCCTGTGGGTTTCCTCTCTGACAGAGGAGGCTATCCGTGAGGCTTTCCAGAAACTCAAAGACCAGTCGGAGTACCAGCACCTGTACGAGGCGGGACTGATGCGCGCCATAGGCGACTGGCTGCTGGG
>DBVX01000046.1:729-964 GCA_002308815.1 Bacteroidales bacterium UBA1253 | reverse complement strand
GGGCGGGTGCAGACCCCTACGCTGGCACTCGTAGTGAGAAGGCAGGCGGAGATTGAGCGTTTCCGACCGAGAACGTATTGGGAACTGAAGACCAGGTACCGCGACACGCTTTTTTCCGCCCAACTGCCTGCCGAGGAGGATGACTATGCCATCAAGACCGAGGAGGAGGGCAGACAATGGATGGAGAAGATACAGGGCAAGCCCTTCGTCATCACTTCGGTGGAGAAGAAGAAAG
>DBVX01000046.1:418-631 GCA_002308815.1 Bacteroidales bacterium UBA1253 | reverse complement strand
CTCATCCAATCGCTTTACGAGAAACGGCTCACCACCTATCCCCGCGTAGACACGACCTTCCTGAGCGAAGACCTGTACCCGAAGATTCCCGCCACCCTCCAAGGCATAAAGGACTTTTTCCCACAGACCGAACCTTTGCTTGCATTGAAAGCGGACGGGAAGAACAGCAAGGACAGCCTGCCGAAAACCAAGAAGGTGTTCGACAACAAGAAA
>DBVX01000046.1:226-360 GCA_002308815.1 Bacteroidales bacterium UBA1253 | reverse complement strand
GACGAGAAGAAGGTGTACAATCTGGTGGCATTGCGCTTCTTAGCCAATTTCTATCCCGACTGCGAAGTCAGCCAGACCACCGTGTTGGGCGCAGTGGAGGATGTACCTTTCAAGGTGACAGGCAAGGAGATTCT
>DBVX01000046.1:0-165 GCA_002308815.1 Bacteroidales bacterium UBA1253 | reverse complement strand
GGATACGGCAGCCGACTCCAACGAGGAGGAATCGTCAGATGGCAAGAACACCGAACCGGTGAAGGTTGTGCCCGCTTTTGTGGAAGGCGAGAGCGGAGAGCACACGCCCGAACTGGCGGAAAAGACGACCACTCCTCCGAAGTACTATACCGAAGCGACTCTGCT
>DBVX01000084.1 GCA_002308815.1 Bacteroidales bacterium UBA1253 | reverse complement strand
GTCGGCTCACCCGCTTCGCGCTTGAATTCCAGCAGCTTGTACCGCCAGTTGGCACGGCAGAAGATAGCTATCGCAAACCGGCTCCTCAACTGAATGGCTTTGTTGCAGTCGTCGATGGCGGAGTTGTAGTCCTGCACCAGCGCAAACTCCATCGCCCGCGCAAAATACAGGTCCGCGAACCGGTCACCCCTCAGATGCTCTTCCTCTACGCGGTCTATCTGCCTCGACAGCTTGTCTATCTGGTCGAAATGGCTGCTCACCATCTCCGCAGTCAGCGCGAGGTCTATTACCGAGAAATGCAGCGGCGACGGCAACACGTTCGTCTTGTTGTAGTCGTCCACAACAGGGTGGAAATACCCCGTCTGCCTCAGCGACGGCGTCTGGCCGTAGTAGCTCAATACGATATTCGGCTCGTTGACCACATCCGCATACCGCTTCTGCACCGCACCGCGCGCCTCGCTTTGATAGCTGTCCGACTCGTCTGTCACGTCGGGTTTGTTCTGCGCCGCACGGTTCGAGAACTCCTTCCTCCGGTCTTTCTTCTGCGGCTGATTCTCAGCCAGCTGAGCGTCGGTGTTCACCTTCTTTGCCTTCTGAATCTTGTCCTTGTCTTTCTCCAGCTGGCTCGCCTTCTGCTGATACACAAACGCACCTTTCTTGTCCCCCAACGCAGTCTTCGCCTGCGCCGCCAGATAATACGACGGCAGGAAATACGGATACTTCGCTATCAGCGCATCAAAATCCTCCACGGCATCTTTCCACTGCCTCAATTGCAGGTTCACCGTCCCTCGCTGATAATGCACTTCCGTCAAATCCGGATCCAAGTCCAATGCCTTGTTATAGTCGTCCAGCGCCCTGTTGTAGTCGCCCAACTCCTGCCTCAGCAGACCGCGGTTATAGTAGCATTTCCCGTCTCTCGGATTGATGTCAATGGCCTTGTCATAGTCGCTCAACGCGCCGCGATAGTTGTGCCGTTTGTACTGCAGCACGCCTCTGTTGATGTAGTCTCCCGGCCATTTGCTGCCTAGATTAATCGCCTGCGTCAAGTCATACAGCGCCTCATCATCATTGCCCAACATACTGTTGGTCAAACCCCTCGCACTCCAGTTCGCCGCATTCAGCTCCTCGTAATGCACCGCTTCCGAGAACGAAGCCAGCGCACCCGTCGTGTCCTGACTGTTCATCAGAATCACGCCCTTCTCGAAGTGGAACGAAGCCGTCCTTGGCTCTTTCCTCAAGAGAAAATTGATGTCCTCCAGCGCGCCCGCGTAATCCTTATTATTCGCGCGTACGTCCGCGCGCAAAAGCAGATATGTCTTGTTGTCCGGCGAGAACACCAGCGCCTCCGTAAAATCCTTCTCTGCCTTCTCAAACTGCTCCGTCATCCTGTATACATATCCTCGTGTATAGTATGCTCCCGGCATGAACGGACTGTTCTTAATGGCAGAATTGCAGTCTTTCTCCGCTCCGTTGTAATCCCCCAACTGTATCTTCGCAATCGCCCTGTACAAATACGGCTCCGCCAGATACGGCTTCACCTTGATGACCTGATTGAAATACTGAATACTCAGCACATAGTCCTCATAGTACAATGCGTTCCTTCCAATCGCCGTAATGCGGTCGGTATTCAACTGCGCCATTGCTACCATCGGTAACAAAAGTAACAGGATAACACAATTTTTTCTCATCTGCATCCCGCGTTAGGACTAAACGATGCCGGAACTTCAAATTGCTCATCCTGCGTATATCCCAGATCGGCATCGGCAAACACCTTCTGCATGTACAGCGCCCAAATAGGCAGCGCCATCGATGCACCCTGACCTTCCGCCATCGAATCGAAGTGGATACTGCGGTCCTCGCCGCCTACCCAGCAACCGTTCACCAGCGACGGCGTGAAACCCATGAACCAACCGTCCGAGTTGTTCTGCGTCGTACCGGTCTTCGCACCCATCGGCATATGCAGGTTATACCTGAACCGCACACGCGATGCCGTACCGCCGTCCGCCACGCCTCGCAGCATACTGATCATCTTGTACGATGTCAACTCGTCTATCACCTCATACGTCTCCGGCGTGAACGTGGCAATCACGTTGCCGTTGATGTCTTCAATCCTCGTCACAAACAGCGGCTCGATGCGGATACCCTTGCTCGGGAACACGGTATAGGCATCCACCATCTCGCGCACACTTACCTCACACGGACCCAGACACAGACTCACTACTGCCGGTATATCGCCCTGGATACCAAAAGAGCGCATCATGCTCACCATCTGCTTCGGACCGAACAGCGACATCAGGTACGCCGAGATCCAGTTGTTCGACTGCGCCAAACCCCATTGCAGCGTCACCGTGTCACCGATATGCGTCTTGCCCGAGTTCCTCGGAGTCCAGTCCTGACCTGTCTCCGTCTTCAGCGTGATCTGCTGATTAACAGTCTTGTCGCACGGCCACATACCTTCACTCATCGCCAGTGTATACAGGAACGGCTTAACCGTCGAACCTACTTGCCGTCTGCCTATCGACACCATGTCGTACTGGAAATGTGCGAAGTCCGGACCGCCCACATACGCTTTCACGTAACCTGTGTGCGGGTCTATCGACATGAAACCGCATCTGAGGAAATACTTCTGCCAACGGATACTGTCCATCGGCGACAGCGTCGTGTCAATCATCCCGTCATACGAGAAAACCTGCATCTCTATCGGGGTCTCAAAGATCTGACGAATCTCTTCCTCGCTCTTTCCCTCGCGTTTCAGCAGCCTGTACCGTTCACTCTGTTTCATCGAGCGCGTCATCACACCGTTGATCTCTTCCTTCGTCATCTGACGCGAGAACGGCGCATAGCTCTTGTTTTTCTTCTCCTTGAAGAAGCGCGCCTGCAGGTCCGTCATATGCTCGTGAACAGCCTCTTCTGCATACCGCTGCATCCTCGAATCCACCGTCGTGTAGATCCGCAGACCGTCATTGTACAAGTCATAGTGCGAACCGTCGGCTTTCTTGTTCTTCTGACAGAAACCGTACAGCGGATTCGTGTCCCATTGCTTCTTGTCTATCTCATACTGCGCCTTGTTCCACTCCGAGTAGTTGCTCTCCTTCGGCTCTTTTGCCGTCAGAATCTGCCTCAAGTACTCTCTCAGATACTGCGCACTGCCTTCCTTGTGGTCCACGCTGTGGTAGTCTATCTCCATCGGCAACTGCTTCAGCGAATCGCACTCCGCATCCGTGATGTAGTCGTATTTCTCCATCTGGTTCAGCACCGTGTTCCTTCGGTTCAGTGCACGCTCCGCATGCCTAATCGGATTGTACAGTGACGGGTTCTTGCACATGCCCACCAGCACTGCAGCCTCCTCTGCCGTTAGATCTATCGGGTTCTTGCCAAAATATACCTGCGCAGCACTCTTTATTCCCACTGCATTGTACAGAAAATCAAACTGATTCAGGTACATCATGATGATCTCGTCCTTCGAGTACAGCCGTTCCAATTGCACCGCTATAACCCATTCGTTCGGCTTCTGCAACAAGCGCTCAAACGTGCTTCCCGCCGTAGGCGAGTACAACTGCTTGCTCAGCTGCTGCGTGATCGTACTGCCGCCACCGGCCTTACCCAGCGTCAGCAATGCCCTCACAAATCCCTTCGAGTCAATGCCCGAATGGTTATAAAAACGCGCGTCCTCCGTGGCCACCAACGCATTGATGACATACGGCGAAATCTCCTCATAATTAACACTTACGCGGTTCTCTGTTCTGTAGTACCTGCCCAGCGAAACGGCATCGTTCGAGAACACCTCACTCGCGTACTTGTTCTTCGGATTCTGCAGGTCCTCCAATGGCGGCATATACCCAAACCAACCCCTGGCTATCCCTACAAAAAAGAACACCACAAACAGCAGTCCCAGCACAAACACCAGCCAAAACCACTTCGCAAACTGTATCCTAAATCCTACTTTCATATCTCTCATTATCTTCGTTTCAATACTTTGTCTCTATTTCTCAAGTCCCCAAGCGTATGAGGTCCCTGCTTCTTTAAGTCCCCCCTTTAAGGGGGATTTAGAGGGTCTTACACCATCAGGTCCTCTATCACCCTGTTCAGTACATGTATCCCTTCGTTCGTGGCGACCAACCGGCCACCAACCTGTCTCAACCATTTCTTCTCCAAATAGGGTAGTGCCTTCTCCTCACAATGTCCCCTAAACTTCTCCGGCACGTCCTTCAGCTTCACTCCCTCTCTCGTCCTCAACCCCAGCATCACTTGTTCATTATACTTATCCTCCTCACTCA
>DBVX01000083.1 GCA_002308815.1 Bacteroidales bacterium UBA1253 | reverse complement strand
CAACTGCCAGACAGTTGCCGGCAGGTGTCTCTTTTCTTCGTCGTGTTGCGTTCGCAAGAAAGCCCGGTGGGCATTTTTTGACAGATATTTGTGCAAAACCTCGGAAACGTGTATTTTTGCCGCCTGTAAAACCTCGGAAACGTGTAAACGGGGTACGTTAATACATCTGAAACGCGTATATTAGTGCGTTAAGTATAAAATCTGACAGTATATGCAGTTCACCACCTCCATAGACATACCCCGCTCGCCGTGGAAGATAAGGTACGGGGACAGGATGCTGTTCCTCGGCTCGTGTTTCTCTGACCATATCGCGTCGTATCTGCGGCGGTACTTCTTCCAAGTCACGGCGAACCCTGACGGCACGCTATACAACCCCGTGTCCATTGCGCATCACAGCGGCTTAATGAGAGAGGCGGATGTGGTATTAGTCACTTTCGGCACGGCGTGGGTCTATATCGACAATCTGCTGCCTGCTACGGACAATCAGCTTGACCGTGTAGTGGACAATTGCATGAAGCGTCCCGCCGCCGAGTTTACCCGCTACCGCCTAACCAAAGAGGAGATTGTCTCGCTGTGGCTGCCCATATTGCAACAGTATGCGGACAAACGTTTTGTCTTTACTGTCTCTCCGATACGGCATGTCAAGGACGGTCTGCACGAGAACCAACTCAGCAAGTCCATCCTGCTGGAAGCGGTGGACGACCTGCTGCGGCAAGCGGCGGGAACGGGTGTCAGGGCGGGGTATTTTCCCTCTTACGAGATACTGCTGGACGAACTGCGTGACTACCGCTTCTACGCGGCGGACATGATGCACCCCTCGGAAGTGGCGGTGGAGTACATCTTTTTGCGCTTTGCGGAGACGTATCTGTATGACGCCGCCACACAGGCGGATATGCGCACCCTTCACCAACTGTATCTGGACAGTCATCATCGTCCCCTGCAACCGGACAGTGAGGAGTACAATGCGTTTGTCCGCTCGCTTTCATCCCGCCGCGACGAACTTTCTAAGCGTTTCCCGTGGCTGCATGAAGTGGATTACTAATCCACACAAAGCACACTATTTGTTTGCACAATTCCCGCGAATGCCGTACATTTGCTACCGGAAAGGAGAACACAAAATATGATAACAGCATTGAGTCCTGAATTTTTGAGAGAACTCAGTTATGTGGCGGAGGATGAGGGTATGATGGAGAAGCTCTCGCGTTATGTGCATCGTCTGTTTAAAAAGAAACAGGACGACACATTGTTCACGGAAGAGGAGTTCCGCCGCAAGTTGGAGCGTTCCAGCGCGCAGGCGGCGGAAGGGAAATACATCGAGATGCGTGCGGATGAAACAGTTGATCAATTTGTGGACAGACTGTTATGTATGTAATCCGTTTTTCTGCCGAAGCGCAAGGAAATGTGGTTCTCTCACTCGCGGCAAGAGGAACAAAACAGAGGACGGCATAACGAACTCCACCGCAACAGGTTCATAGGAAACGAACTCCCCCGCCCCGCTTGCGGGGAGGGGGTAGGGGGCGGGGAAGAAAAATTGACAACAAAATTATTCACAAACGAAACAACACTATGAAACAAAAATTTCTTTTGGCAGGACTGATGCTCCTGTTCAGTCTGTCCCTGTCTGCAGAGACCTACAGCGGCACGTGCGGCGACAACCTTAAGTGGAAGCTTAGCACGGAAACCGGCATCCTAACCATCTCCGGCAAAGGGGCAATGACGGATTATTCTTCATCTTCCGATGTGCCTTGGAATTCCTATCGCAGTTCCATTGTCTCCGCAGTTATTTCAAATGGTGTGACAAGCATCGGAGAAGATGCTTTCTTTCGTTGCAGCAGTCTGACCTCTGTCACCATCCCCAACAGCGTAACAAGCATCGGAGATGATGCTTTCTATGACTGCAGCAGTCTGACATCGGTAACCATTCCCAACAGCGTCACAAGCATCGGAAGCAGTACTTTCGTTGATGTTCCCAACATAGTATATACCGGTTCTGCAACAGGCTCTCCGTGGGGGGCAAGAAGTGTGAACGGATATGTGGACGGATATTTGGTATTTAGTGATGCCACGAAAACCAAGTTATTAGCCTGTTCGGCAGCCGCTACAGGAGAGATTACCATCCCCAACAGCGTCACAAGCATTGGAAGAAGTGCTTTCAGAAATTGCAGCAGTCTGACCTCCATTACCATTCCCAACAGCGTCACAAGCATCGGAGACTGGGCTTTCGTAGAATGCCGCAGTTTGACCTCCATAACCATTCCCAACAGCGTCACAAGCATTGGAAATTTTGCTTTCTTACGTTGCAGCAGTCTGACCTCCGTAACCATCCCCAACAGCGTGACAAGCATTGGAGAAGGAGCTTTCTCTGGTGTTCCTAACATTGTAGATAATGGCACCGCAACAGGCTCACCTTGGGGCGCAAGAAGTGTGAACGGATATGTGGACGGATATTTGGTATATAGTGATGCCACGAAAACCAAGTTATTAGCCTGTTCGTCAGCCGCTACAGGAGAGATTACCATCCCCAACAGCGTGATAAGCATTGAAAGAGGTGCTTTCGATTATTGCAGCAGTCTGACCTCCATTGAGATCCCCAACAGCGTGACAAGCATCGGAAGAGATGCTTTCTATTATTGCAGCAGTTTGACCTCCATAACCATCCCCAACAGCGTGACAAGCATCGGAAACAACGCTTTCAGTTATTGTAGTGGTCTGACCTCCATCACCATTCCCAACAGCGTGACAAGCATCGGAGATTTTGCTTTCTGTTATTGCAGCAGTCTGACCTCTGTCACAATTCCCAACAGCGTCACAAGCATCGGAGATGCGGCTTTCGGTGCTTGCAGCAGTCTGACATCGGTAACCATTCCCAACAGCGTCACAAGCATCGGAGAATATGCTTTCTCTTATTGTAGCAGCCTGACATCCATTGAGATCCCCAACAGCGTCACAAGCATCGGAGATTATGCTTTCGCTTATTGCAGCAGTCTGACATCGGTAACCATTCCCAACAGCGTGACAAGCATCGGAGATTATGCTTTCGCTTATTGCAGCAGTCTGACATCCGCTATTATCGGCGATAATGTGGAAAGCATAGGAAAGTATGTTTTCTATGGTTGCGAAACATTAACCACTTTGACAATTGGCAAAAATGTAACAAATTTCGAGGAGAAAGCATTTTATGGTTGTTCTAATCTGACATCTATCTATAACTATCGTGAGAAACCTGCTAAATTAGGAGAGAATGTGTTTAACGTGGACTATTTTAATTGTACGCTTTATGTCCTTGCTGAATCGGTAGGGATGTATAAATCGCAAGGTTCGGATTGGAAAGATTTGTGCTATAATATTTTACCCATTGGCGCAAACACTACCACCACAGATAATGTAGATGTTGTACCGACAGACCATACTGCCGATATCGTATGGCCAACCATCTCTGGAGCTGCATCCTACGAACTGGTTATCCGTAACACGAACGGCGACATCATCTGCACGCTCGTCTTCAACGCGGAGGGACAACTGACCTCCATCACCTTCAATGCCCCCGGACGCGATAACGCGCCGGACAACGTGCAGACAGCAGGCTTCTCGTTCACCGTCTCGGGTCTGGATGCAGGCACGACCTACAACTACACGCTGACCGCCAAGGACAGCGGAGGCAACACCCTTGACACCCGCACAGGCTCGTTCAAGACGGCAGGCACAGCAACCGCCGTTGAAGAAACAGAGGGTATTCCCGCCGTACAGACCCGCAAGGTGATGCGTGACGGCGTGATATGTATCCTCATGCCGGATGGGAAGATGTATGACGCGCAGGGAGTGGAAGTGAAGTAACCGCTTTACTTGCATATTCAGACACGAGCGGGCTGTCCCCATCGCGGGGCGGTCCGCTTGCTTTTGACGATGAGATTCTATGAAAAAATAGCACAAAATCACACAATACGCTTTGTGTATAGGGCGCAAAACACTACTTTTGCGCACGAAAGTCATTCTGAAAAATACACATTCTGTATGAAAAGTCGTTCGGAAAAATACACAGAATCCAATGAAAGTCGTTCAAAAAAATCGCAAGAAAGTGCTTAAAAGAAAGATATATAACATATTGACAAGTTGGAAGGCAGACCCTGACAAGAAACCGATAGTTATCAAAGGCTGTCGTCAGTGCGGAAAAACCTTTGCTGTCCTTGAATTTGCAAAGGCTAATTACAAGCATGTCATGTATGTCAATTTCCTTGAAGACAAGCAGGCGGGACAGATTTTTGCCGACTCGTTAAATGCACAACATATCATCTCCGGTTTGTCGGCGTTATATGGAAGCCAAGTCCCTTTGGTTCCGCATGACACGTGTATCGTCTTCGATGAGATTCAGCAGTGTCCTGACGCACGTGCCGCGCTCAAATTTCTTTCCATTGACGGTCGGTTTGACATCCTGTGTACAGGCTCCTTGTTGGGAATGTCAGGGTATGTCTCCCGGGTAAGTTCCATTCCTGTCGGATACGAGCAGGTCGTGGATATGTATCCTCTGGATTTTGAGGAATGGCTTTGGGCGAATGGTATCAACGATGATATTATTGACATGCTGAAAAGTGCGTTGGACAGTTGCACACCGGTTCCCGCTGCCGTTCACAACAGAATGAGGCAGCTGATGTTGCAATATGTGGTGACAGGGGGGATGCCGGAGGCTGTGGCGGATTTTGTCGCCAACAGGGATTTCTCCCGCGTATTGTCCATCCAGAAACGCATTGTCTCCGACTACAAGGATGATGCGGTCAAATATGCAATCCAAGAGGATAAAGCACTCATAAAAGAGTGTTTTCAGAGCGTGCCGCTTCAATTAAGCAAGGAAAACAAGAAATTTCAATACTCCTTTGTTCGCAAGCGCGGAACGGCTGATATGTTCAGAGGCAGTCTCCAATGGCTGGAAGATGCAGGTGTTATCCGGAGATGTTACAATATGCTCATAACGGAACTGCCATTGGAAGGTAATGCCATTCCCGACCAGTTCAAAGTATATATGGCTGACACGGGGCTTTTTGTCAGTATGCTGGAGCAAGGAACACAATATGACATTCTGCAAGGTAATCTGCTCGGTTACAAAGGTGCAATCTTTGAAAATGTCATCGCTGATATCTTTTCCAAGATGGAGCGTAAATTGTACTATTACCGAAAAGACTCCGGATTGGAACTGGACTTCATCATCCGGTATAAGGGACAGTGTACCCCTGTGGAGGTAAAAGCCACTACAGGAAACGCTAAAAGCCTGAAAACCGTTATGGCTCACCCTGAAAGATACCATGTCTCGCAGGCGTTCAAATTGGGCGACTACAACGTAGGTCAGACCGATAATGTGCGGACTCTCCCTCTCTATATGGCTTTCCTGCTGACAGCCCGTTAGTTTGCCGAAAAAGATTGAAAACTGACATTGACGGAGATGATGAGGGATAGTATCCGGCGAGAACAGACGCTATGGAATAAATATGCGAATAATCGGCAATGCAAAAATGGCTCTCTGACGAATCGTGTGGGTAATATGTTGTAGGATATGTACGAAAGAATTACCTCTGCGTCCAGCTTGTCAGACTGATTTTGCATAACAAAGAGTGCTGTTTCTGTATTCCCTAACAGTCAGAATGCGGATAACTGGTAAAAGCAAAGACGCTGCGACCTGAAAAGCCGCAGCGTCTGAAAAAGGGGTGGAATGTGGGGCTCGAACCCACGACACTCGGAACCNNCTGCCAACTGAGCTAAGACCACCATACAACTCTCAAAAGTGGTTACCCACTCTCCGAAAGCGTCGGCAAAAGTACTGCAAGTTTGAAGACCTGCAAAATATTTTTTGAAAAAAAGTAAAATCGCCCGATTTTTGCCTTCGTACAGACTGTCTCGTTCACTCCACCGTGACGGATTTGGCGAGGTTGCGCGGCTGGTCCACATCGCATCCTTTCAGGCAAGCGACATAATAGGAAAGCAACTGCAGCGGCACGATGTTGAGGATAGGGCTGAGGCACTCCGTCACTTGCGGCACAGCCACGCATCTGTCCGCCATACGCGCCACCTCTGTGTCACCCTCCGTGACAACAGCCATCACTCGTCCCTGCCGCGCGCGAATCTCCTGAACGTTGCTCACCAGTTTGTCGTATATCGCGCTTTCCGTAGCCACTGTGACAACCGGCATATCCTGCGAAATGAGTGCGATGGGGCCGTGCTTCATCTCCGCAGCCGGATAACCCTCCGCGTGGATATAACTGATCTCCTTCAGTTTGAGCGCGCCTTCCAATGCAACAGGATAGTTGCAGCCGCGTCCTATGTACAGGCAGGATGGTGCGAACGAGAGCGTCTGCGCCATCGCCCTCACATCGTCTTTCCGGTCAAGAACCCGGCCGACCAATTCCGGCAGCGTGTCCATTTCTGACATCAGACTGTCATAATCCTGTCCGCTGACCGTGCCTCTCCGATGCCCCCATACAATGGCGAGCATCGTCAGGGTGGCGGCCTGAGCTGTGAACGCTTTGGTGGACGCGACACCTATCTCCGGTCCCGCCATCGTATAGACAACCACATCGGATGAACGCGGAATGGAAGAACCGATGACATTGCACACGCTCAGCACTTTGGCTCCCTGTTTTCTGGCCATCCCGATGGCGGCGAGCGTGTCTGCCGTCTCACCCGACTGCGATACGGCTATCACCACATCGCCCGGGTTTATGACAGGCTGCCGGTAGCGGAATTCAGAGGCGTAGTCCACCTCCACAGGCACGCGCGCCATCCGCTCGATGGCGTACTTGGCTACAAGCCCGGCGTGCCAAGATGTTCCGCAAGCAGTGATAATCACACGGTCGGCTTGCTCTAAAAGGGAAAAGACATGTTCCGCGTCCGGTCCTGTCAGAGTCTGCCGGACGGATTGGAGGCATGAGCGGAGCGACTGCGGCTGCTCGCAAATCTCCTTGAGCATGAAATGGTCGTAACCGCCCTTCTCCAGCTGGCTCACATCCATCGTGACGCGCCGGATCTGCGGAGTCTTCCGCTCACCCCGGATGCTCATCAGCGTTATGTCCGTCCCCTGCCGAAGAACCACCATATCCTCATCGTCGAGATAGATGACACGGTCGGTGTATCCAACTATCGGCGAAGCGTCCGAACCGAGGAAAAACTCGTCATCGCCCGCTCCGACCACGAGCGGACTGCCCTTGCGCGCAGCCACAATAGTGTCAGGACGGCGTATGTCCAGCACGGCGACGGCATACGAACCCTCCACCATCTGCAAGGCCCGCTGCACGGAATCGACGAACGGCAGACCGTCTTTCTCCTGAAGGTATTCAATCAACTGCACCACCACCTCGGTGTCTGTTTCGCTCCTGAACGTGTACCCATGGTCAAGCAGCATCTCGCGCAGCGCGGCATAGTTCTCGATGATGCCGTTGTGCACGATGGCAAGTCTTCCCGACTGTGACAGGTGGGGATGGGCGTTCAGGAAACCGGGTTCGCCGTGCGTCGCCCAACGCGTGTGGGCGATACCGATGCAGCCGGTCAGATCACGGTTCTGCGCCGTATCCTCCAGATCTGACACTTTTCCCTGCGACTTATAGACATTGAGACTGCCGCTCTCGCTGATAAGAGCGACACCGGCGCTGTCGTATCCTCGGTACTCAAGACGGTGCAACCCTTTGACAAGCACAGGGTACGCCTGACGTTTTCCTATATATCCTACAATTCCGCACATAATTATATTCCTGCTCGTAATTTAATTATATTCAATCTGTTAATACTAGTTCGTTTTTATTTCCATACAATTAGCAAATAGCTGCAAAACAGGTAGCAAAGCAATAATTTTGCTATCGTGGCGCAAAGATACGGCTGCATATTAAAATATGCAAACATACTTTACAAATCTTCCATATTGCACAAACCTGTTGGCGGAATTAAACAAAGGTGTTCTTTGACCTATATATAATCAGCAAAAGAGTTGCACATATTGTTGATTTTTAGTAACTTTGTGGTGTCAAATCAACAAAGTTAAACTACTAAAAAATCTTCGTCATGCGCAACTTATATGCAAATTTCGTGAAAATTCTTGATGTATGCAAGAAATTTTCAAAAAATCTTGTCAATGAACGTGGAAATTTACCTCGCAGAGGTCCCGTTCCCCGTTTTTCTGACCTTGAAGTTGTCGCACTTAGTCTCACAGCAGAGAAATACGGTATCGATAGCGAGTCTTTATTGTTCTCCTTATTGGAAGAATACTACAAGACGGACTTTCCGAACCTCATTTCTCGTCGCCAATACAATGACCGTCGCAAGTTCTTATCTACGCTTCGCTTCGAACGATAGTAAACATACACCGCCAACTTATGCGAACAAGTACGAAAACTCATTGCCCAAGCGATTGATGGAGACGAAGATTATTTTTGTATTGATTCAAAGCCGATACCGGTGTGTCGTTTCTCCCGTGCAAAGCGTTGCAAATTAGGCAAGAACGATTTTGAGACGGCTCCGAATTACGGATTCTGTGCTGCTCAAAACACGCACTATTACGGCTATAAACTGCACGCGCTGTGCAGCTTAAAGGGTGTCATACACTCCTATGACCTGTCCAAGGCGTCCGTGGATGACA
>DBVX01000090.1:12302-38845 GCA_002308815.1 Bacteroidales bacterium UBA1253 | reverse complement strand
GGGAACTGGTAGGGACCGTAGTTGTTAGAGCAGTTCGTCACGATGGTCGGCATGCCGTAGGTGTCGTGGAAAGCGCGGACGAAATGGTCGCTGCTAGCCTTCGATGCCGAATAGGGGCTGTGGGGCATGTACTTCAGATCCTCCGTGAAGAATTTCTCTCCGTAGGCGTGGTGATGCTCCGAGGATGCTTTGGTGCTGAACGGTGACTCCAGTCCTTCGGGGTGGGTCATCTCAAGTGCGCCATACACCTCATCGGTGGAGATATGGTAGAAGCGTTTGCCGTCGTACTTCTCTGGCAGGGTCTCCCAATAGAGTTTGGCTGCCTGCAGCATACTGAGCGTCCCCATCACGTTCGTCTGCGCAAAGGTGAACGGATCCTTGATGCTGCGGTCCACATGGCTCTCCGCCGCGAGGTGGATGATGCCTCCCACGTTTTCCTCTTTCATCAGGTTGAGGATGGTCGGGAAGTCACAGATGTCGGCGCGTACGAAACGGTAGTTGGGCTTGTCCTCTATGTCCTTGAGGTTGGCGAGGTTGCCCGCGTATGTCAGTTTATCGACATTGATAATCCTGTACTCGGGATACTTGTTGACGAACAGACGCACCACGTGGCTTCCGATGAATCCCGCGCCGCCGGTGATGATGATGGCTTTCATAGTGTCTTAAAACTTGGTGTTACGCATATCGCCGCTGCGGAGGAACTCCTCGTGCATGGCGAGTGCCAGTGACAGGTTGTGAGGCGTGTGAGCCGTCTTGGCGGAAGCCAGATAGGCGCGCATCATTTCCTTGTATTCGGGGGCGACACAGTTGTCGATAATGGTGTGCGCGCGTTGGATGGGACTCTTGCCGCGCAGGTCGGCTATACCTTGCTCGGTAATCAGCACTTTGACGCTGTGTTCCGAGTGATCCAGATGGCTGACCATCGGCACGATGCTCGAGATGGCACCGCCCTTGGCTGTCGAAGGAGTGGTAAAGATGGAGATATAGGCGTTGCGGGTGAAGTCTCCGCTGCCGCCGATACCGTTCATCATCTTCGTGCCGCATACATGCGTCGAGTTGATATTGCCGAAGATGTCCGCCTCCAAAGCCGTGTTGATGGTGATCAGACCCAGACGGCGAGCCACTTCGGGGTTGTTGCTAATCTCCTGCGGACGCAGTACAATGCGGCTGCGGAAGAAGTCCATGTGGTCGATGATGTCCTGAAGCAACTCGGCTCCGATGGTAAGCGAGCAGCCGCTTGCGAATGTCACGCGACCCTCTTTCATCAGACCTACCACCGAATCCTGAATCACCTCCGTGTACATCGTGAATGGAGGAATGTGTTTGTTCTCACCGAGTGCGCCGAGTACGGCGTTGGCAATGTTGCCCACGCCCGACTGGATGGGAAGGAACTGCTTGGGGATACGTCCGGCGTGCATCTCGTTCTCAAGGAACTGCGCCACGTTCGCTCCGATTTTCTCGGTTGTCTCGTCCGACGGGGTGAATTTGCCCACCTCGTTGGGACGGTTGGTGCGGACCACAGCCACAATCTTCTTCGGATCAACGCGCACGCAGTCAGTGCCGATACGGTCGCCCACGTGATAGACGGGAATCTCGCGGCGCATAGGCGGGTCGGCAGGTTCGTAAATGTCGTGGATGCCGCGCATAACAGGGGGCATCGCCTCGTTCAGTTCGACAATGATTCTGTCGGCAAGGCGGCAGATGGTGGGGATGATACCCACACCGGCGGTGGGGACAATCTCGCCGCGTTCGTTCACGATACAAGCCTCCACAATCGCCACAGTCGGACGCGGCAGGAAACCGTAACGCAGGTTCTGCGCCAGTTCGGAGAGGTGCATATCGAAATAGTGGATGTGCTGCGCGTTGAGTTCGGTGCGCATGTCCTTGCTCGACTGGTAGGGCGAGCGGAAAGAGATGGCCTGCGCGCGGGCAAGTTCGCCGTCGCAGCTGTCGCCCGTCGATGCGCCGGTATAGATACCTATCTTGAACTCCTCTCCGCGCTCATGCATCGCCTGCGCCATATGGGCGATGGCTGTGGGAACCTCTTTCGGCGCGCCTGCGGGGGTGAATCCGCCCATTCCGACCACGTCGCCGTTGTGTACAAGTTGCGCCGCCTCGGCGGCACTCATAAAGGGTAATGACATAATGGTTATGATATTTTATATTGCTTTCCGCTGATTTTCGGACGGCAAAAGTAGGATGTTTTTTTTGTCTGTACAAATAAAATTCAGTTATGACAAGGATACCATGCATCCTGCATCCGGATACGGCAGAAACTCTTTGTGTCTGTATTATTCTCTGCATGTCTGTACGGTTTCGTTATAAACTGTGTACAGTTCGAATATGCAGATTTTTTATGCGGTTGTTCTAAAATTCACCATAATGATTTGCATATTTGCGGAGAGTAGCGTATCTTTGCGCGATTTTTTGTGGAAAAGCAGTGCCTTTCAGGCGACTGCGTAGTATAATTCGATTCATGGAAGAACAAGAAAAGTATGACGGTTCGAGTATTCAGGTACTCGAGGGACTGGAGGCGGTCCGCAAGCGTCCCGCGATGTATATCGGGGACATCTCTCAAAAGGGTTTGCATCATCTTGTATATGAGGTAGTCGATAACTCCATAGACGAGGCTCTGGCTGGTTTCTGCACGGAGATAGCCGTGCATATCAATGCCGACAACTCCATCACGGTGCAGGATAACGGCCGCGGTATCCCCGTGGACATGCACCCGAAGGAGCACAAGAGCGCGTTGGAGGTGGTGATGACCGTGCTGCACGCGGGCGGCAAATTCAACAAGGACAGTTACAAGGTCAGCGGCGGTCTGCATGGCGTGGGCGTAAGTTGCGTCAATGCCCTCAGCAAACAGATGCACGTGGAGGTCTATCGCGAGGGTGCCATTCACAGTCAGGACTATGCGAAGGGCAAGCCGCTGGCTCCCGTCCATATTATCAGCGAGGCGGAAGCCGTCGGCAACTGGGAGCAGCGCAAGACAGGCACATTCGTGCATTTCCTGCCGGATGACAGTATCTTCACAGAAACAGTATACCAGTGGGACATTCTCGCCAACCGTATGCGCGAACTGGCGTTCCTCAACGCTGGCGTGCGCATCACGCTCAAGGACAAGCGCGTCGTACATGAGGACGGCTCATGCAAAATGGAGACATTCTATTCTGAGAAAGGTCTGAGCGAGTTCGTCCGTTACATCGACCAGACGCGCACGCCGCTCATCTCGGAGGTGATTCATCTGAACACGAGCAAGTACGGCACGCCGGTTGAGGTGGCGATGATATACAACAGCGACTTCAATGAGAATGTCCATTCCTACGTCAATAATATCAACACCATAGAGGGCGGCACACATGTCGCCGGTTTCCGTGCGGCTCTGACCCGCGTGATGAAGAAGTACGCCGAGGAAAGCAAACTGCTGGAGAAAGCCAAACTCCGCGACAAGGACGGCAACGCCACCATCGACCCGAACGATTTCCGCGAGGGTCTGACGGCGGTCATCTCCGTCAAGGTGGCGGAGCCGCAGTTCGAAGGCCAGACGAAGACCAAACTGGGCAACTCCGAGGTGGCGGGTATGGTGTCCTCCGCCGTGAGCGAGGCGCTGACCAACTATCTTGAAGAGCATCCAGATGATGCCAAGCGCATCGTGGAGAAAGTCATACTGGCGGCACAGGCGCGCATAGCGGCACGCAACGCCCGTCAGTCGGTTCTCCGAAAGTCGCCTCTGTCCGGCGGCGGTCTTCCCGGCAAACTGGCGGACTGTGCATCGAAAGACCCCGCTGAATGCGAACTGTTCCTCGTAGAGGGTGACTCTGCGGGTGGTACGGCGAAGACAGGACGCGACCGCGCGCATCAGGCCATCCTGCCGCTGCGCGGTAAGATTCTGAACGTGGAGAAAGCGATGGAGCACAAGGTGTTCGAGTCGGAGGAGGTGCGCAACATCTTCACGGCGCTGGGTATTACGTTCGGCACGGAGGACGACCCCAAGGCGTTGAACTTGTCGAAGATACGCTACCACAAGGTGATTATTATGGCGGATGCCGATGTGGATGGTGCGCACATAGCCACGCTGATCATGACGCTCTTCTTCCGCCACATGAAGGAAGTGATTGAGCAGGGGCATCTCTATATCGCGATGGCGCCGCTCTATATGTGCTCGAAGGGCAATTACAAAGAGTACTGCTGGAACGACCAGCAGCGGCACGACTTCATTATGAAGTACGGCAACGGCGATGAGAAGCAGATTAAGACGCAGCGATACAAAGGTCTGGGTGAGATGTCCGACGAGCAGTTGTGGGAGACCACGATGGATCCCGAGCGCCGTCTGCTTAAGAAAGTGACCATTGAGAACGCGGCGGAGGCTGACCGCACCATAGCCATGCTGATGGGCGACGACGTGGCTCCGAGGCGCGAGTTCATCGAAGAGAACGCAACCTACGCAAAGATTGACGCCTGATGCACGTAGCTGTCTATTGCTCCGCCAAGGACTGTATCCCCGAAGAGTACCTCCGGCTGGGGGACGGGTTGGGTGAATGGCTGGCTCGCAACGGGCACAGTCTGGTCTATGGCGGCGCGACAGGCGGGTTGATGTCGCGTGTGAGCGATGCTTTCCGGCGGACTATTGACGGTATGGATGACACAACTCCGGCGGAGCGGGGCAGGATTATAGGCGTTGTGCCGAACCGGATTATCCAAGCCGGACGCAGAGCGGAGAACTGCGACACGCTGTTTGTGATTGGTACAATGGCTGAACGCAAACAGCGGATGCGCGATCTGGCGGACTGCTTTGTCTGCCTGCCGGGCAGTTACGGTACGCTGGACGAGATGATGGACGTGACGAGCAGTGCCATCGTGGGCGAACACAAGAAACCTCTGTACGTGCTGGACTACAAGGGCTTCTACGGGCCGCTCCGGCAGCAGATTGAGCGGATGCGCGGCCTGCGGTTCATCCCCGACCAGGAGAACTACCGCCCCGTCTTTGTAGAGACGCTTGAGGAGGTCTTCACGGAAATCGGAAAGTAAAAAGAACACGTATGGAGAAAAGCCGTCCGTGAGGGCAAATGACAAAAGGAAAACGCTTAAATTGTAAATGATATGAACCTATTCGCAGCCAGACTAACCGGCAAAATGCTCTCGACCGAGGCGTTCGAGAAAACCGTTTACGACATGCAGGAGCGTGTGAAACGCTACCGTCAGATTGAGAAATCCCCCGAACTGGCAGAGTACAAGGACCTGAAGCAGCGCGTGGAGAGCAGTGAGTTCAAGACGCGCAAGAACGAACTTGTGTCGCGCAAGTACAAGGACACCGACGAGGGCCGCCTGATGGCTTCTTACGAGCGTCTGAAGAAAAGCGGCAACATCAGCGAGGCCGGGCAGGAGCAGCTCCGGAAGATAGAGGCTGAAATCAACACCGAGGACTTCCGCCGCCGCAACGCCCTGTGGGCGGACGCCAAGCGCTGGGAGCACTCGGAGGAGTACCGTATGGAGCAGCGCTTCAAGGAGCTGGGCAAACTGGACGACATCAAGTTCTACTACACGCAGCGCAAGGAGAAAATCGACTGGGCGGAGTTGTTCCGTCCGGCGTTTGACGACGACATGTCCTCTTCGAGGAATTGGAAACCCGGGTTCGGCTATGCCAATCGCGCCATGAAGGACGGCCACTCGCGCACCAGCGAGCGCCAGGCGTACAACGCGGGCATGAACACGTTCTTCGCCGAGGGGCGTATGGACATCGAGACCCGCGCGGCGAGCGTAAAAGCGGTGGCATGGGACGAGAAGAAAGGTTTCATCGAGCAGGTGTTTGAATATTCTTCCGACGTGATGAATACCAGAGAGGCGTTTGCGCAGGAGGGCGGTCTGTTCATGGCGAAGGTGCGTACGCAGGGTATCGGTCACCATTTCTTCGGTCTGACCACCGGCAAGCCGGGCAGCCCGATGGTGGCGCTCTACCACTATAACGGCAAACACCATCAGGCGGGTTATGTGAACGGACGCGAGACACGGATGGTGGATCTGACGGGCGTGCTGCGCTCGCTCTACCACGTCTATTCGTTCCGCTGGACCAAGACCGAACTGATATGGTACGTCAATAACCTTGAGTTGCTGCGTATGCCGAACTGCCTGCCCAAGGAGGCTATGTTCTTCCTTGCACAGAGCTGGCTGCCGAAAGAGGAGAAAGGCGGCGAAGGCAAACTGAAAGTGCAGTGGGCGCGTGTCTATCATCCGGTGGACGACTCGCCGCTGGCGCAGCGCAACGCCGCCCTCCGTCAGTAAAACGGCATTCCGCAGGATTATGTTTCTGATTGCAGGGCCGTGCGCCATTGAGAGCAGGGAGATTGTCTTCCGTACCGCCGAAACGCTCCAGAGCGTGTGCGGCTCGCTGGGTCTGCCTCTGTATTTCAAGTCGTCGTTCGACAAGGCCAACCGCACGTCCCCTTCGGCGCGCGGTATAGGTATGGACGAGGGCTTGCGCATCCTTCAAGAGGTAAAGGAACGTTTTGGTCTGCCCATTCTCACGGATGTCCACGAGTCATGGCAATGCCAACCCGTCAGCGAGGTGGCCGACGTGCTGCAGATTCCCGCCTTTCTTTCGCGCCAGACCGACTTGTTGCAGGCTGCGGCTGCCACAGGGCGTATCGTCAATATCAAGAAAGGTCAGTTTATGGCACCATGGGATATGCGCGGTGCGGTAAAAAAAATCAGCGGTCAGACATCCCGTATATGGCTCACCGAACGCGGTTCCTGCTTTGGCTATGGCAGACTGGTGGTAGATATGACATCATTGGTGGAGATGCGTAAACTGGGTTATCCGGTGGTGTTCGATGCTACCCATTCGGTACAACAGCCATCCTCGCAGTCAGGCGTTACGGGCGGTAATCGCGACTTGGTACCTTATTTGATGCGCGCAGCCATAGCGACAGGTATCGACGGCTTGTTCCTTGAGGTGCATCCCGATCCCGACCGTGCCATATCGGATGCCGCCAATCAGGTGCGCCTTTCCGATATACAGGATATACTCACGCAAGCCGTACGTCTTCAGCAGACAATGGACTCTCTATAACTATGACGAACTATACAGAACGGGCGAAAGAGGTCTTTCGCGAGGAGATAACCGAATTGTCGAAACTGGCGGAGAGCATAGACGACAGTTTCGCGCGCGTGGTGGATACAATCTACAGATGCGAGGGACAGATTGTTGTGATGGGAATCGGCAAGACGGGCATTATTGGTCATAAGATTGCTTCCTCATTGGCATCCACCGGTACAGAAGCCATCTTCGTCAATGCTGCGGAAGCTGTGCATGGCGATCTCGGAATGATCAACAGCAAGGACGTCGCTTTGCTTGTCAGTAACAGCGGCACCACTTCTGAGATTATCAATGTGGTGGCACCGCTTCGTAGCATCGGTTGCCGTCTGATTGCTATGACGGGCGACCCGCACTCCAAACTGGCCCAGCTGTGTGATCTGGTGTTGTCAGTTCATGTGGACAAGGAGTCCTGCCCGTTGGGTCTGGCTCCGACCACTTCGACCACAGCTACGCTACTGATGGGTGATGCGCTGATTGTCTGCTTGATGGAAAAAAGAAAGTTTAAGGCTGAGAACTTCGCAGTCTATCACCCGGGCGGCGCATTGGGGCGCAAACTGCTCGGCCGCGTCAGCAACCACATGACCACCGCCGTGCCTCGTGTGCAGACCGACACGCCCTTCCGCGAACTCGTCGCCGAAATGAGCGACAAGCATCTGGGTATGACGATGGTCTATGAGAGCGGCCGCTGCATCGGTATCATTACGGACGGCGACCTCAGGCGCGCTATACAGAAGTACGACGACTTGCACATCACGGCGCGCGACATCATGACCCCGTCCTACAAGCACATCGACAAGAACGCCCTGTTGAGCGACGCGCTGGCGGTGATGGACAGTTACAACATCACCACGTTGGCGGTCACCGACACGCCGGAATCCGAACCCATCATCGGCATCATCTCCATTCACCATATCATCGACTTTGCATAAACATCATGACCGAAAAGTACGATTATCTGATTATAGGCGGCGGCGTAGCCGGTATGAGTCTGGCGCTCAAGGTGGCGCGTGAGCAGAAATACCGCATAGCCATCTGCTGCAAGACCTCCCTTGACGAAGCGAACACGGCGAAGGCGCAGGGCGGCGTGGCGAGTGTGACCAACCTGCTCAAGGACGATTTCGACAAGCATATCCACGACACGATGGTGGCGGGCGACTGGCTCAGTGACCCGGCGGCGGTCGAGCAGGTGGTCCGCAACGCACCCGCGCAGATAGCAGAACTGGTGCATTGGGGGGTCAATTTCGACCGCAACGCGGACGGACAGTATGACCTCCACCGCGAGGGAGGCCACTCGGAGTTCCGCATTCTGCACCATGCCGATGACACGGGTGCGGAGATTCAGCGCGGACTGATGGAGGCGGTGCGTCATAATCCCTTCATCACCGTCCTCGAGAACCATTTTGCCGTGGAGATTATCACCCAACACCATTTGGGGCAGCTTGTAACCCACCATACGCCCGACATCGAGTGCTACGGCGCGTACATCCTCAATCCCGACACGCAGAAGATTGACACCTACCTGAGCCGCATCACCGTCATAGCCACGGGCGGGGTGGGGGCTATCTACAGTTCGACCACCAATCCGAATATCGCCACAGGCGACGGCATTGCGATGGTGCATCGCGCGCGCGGACAAATTAAAGATATGGAGTTCGTCCAGTTCCATCCGACGGCGCTCTTCCATTCCGGCGAGACGCATCCCGCCTACCTCATCACGGAGGCGATGCGCGGATACGGAGGCATCTTGCGGCTCCCTGACGGCGAGGAGTTCATGCAGAAGTACGACGAGCGGCTGAGCCTTGCCCCGCGTGACATCGTGGCGCGCGCCATCGACAATGAGATGAAGATTCACGGAATAGACCACGTGTGCTTGGATGTGACGCACAAGGATGCCGGGCAGACACGCCGTCATTTCCCCAATATCTACCAGAAGTGCCTGAGCATAGGCATCGACATTACGAAGGAGTATATCCCCGTCGCCCCTTGCGCGCATTATATGTGCGGCGGCATAAAGGTGAACCTCAACGGCGAGAGCACCATCCGCCGTCTCTATGCCATCGGCGAGTGCAGTTGCACGGGCTTGCACGGCGGCAACCGGCTTGCCAGCAATTCGCTGATTGAGGCGGTCGTCTATGCCGATGTTGCCGCCAGACACAGCCTGCAAGTCATCTCCGGTTGCGACTTCAACGACCGCATTCCCTCGTGGAACGACGAGGGAACCATGTCCAACGAGGAGAAGGTGCTTATTTCGCAGGACAAGAAGGAGGTCGGGCAGATTATGTCCGCCTATGTCGGCATCGTCCGGAGCGACCTTCGTCTGCACCGCGCGTGGGAGCGCCTCGACCTGCTCTACGAGGAAACGGAGGACCTCTTCAAGCGCGTACGTCCCACCAAGGACATCTGCGAACTGCGCAATATGATTAACGTCGGCTATCTCATTACACGACAGGCATTGGAGCGCAAGGAGAGCCGCGGCTTGCATTACACCATCGATTATCCCCGTCAGAACCAGACTCCCCCGAAAGAGGTATGGTAAGGGTCGTCGCGCTCCATAGTGTCATTCCGCTGCGTGCGGAGCCTTCCGAGACCTCGGAGATGCTCACGCAGATGCTCTTCGCCGAGACGGCGGATGTGCTGGAGGACGCGCGCAGGTGGACACGTATCCGCCTCCATCAGGACGGACAGACGGGGTGGGCGGACACCAAGATGCTGACCCCTATGTCCGATGACGATTGGGTGAGGCACAAGAGCAACGAGACCCTCGCCTTGCAGGCGCACAACGGTTTCATTCCCCGCATCGCCCGCCCGATGACTCATGCTGTCAGTGAGAAAAACGGACAGACCGTTCCGCTGACTGTCGGGACAAGGCTTCCCTCATACAGCAACGGATTCTTTGCGCTGATGGGAATGCGTTTCCGCATCAATCCTTCTACGGTACTGGTCAATCCTCTGCCCTTGACCCTTGACAGCCTGATGCAGGCGACCCGTTTCTATCTCAATACCCCGTATCTGTGGGGCGGAAAGAACGCGATGGGAATGGACTGTTCGGGGTTCACGCAGATTGTCTGCTCGCTTTTCGGCATATCGCTCCCGCGCAATGCGTCCGAGCAGTACAGCCTGTCGCAGGTCGTCACGAAGAATGACTTGTTCAGCCGTGTCAGTCCTGTCTATTCGTTGGAGCACGCCATGCCGGGCGACCTGCTTTTCTTCGACCATCCCGCGCAGTTGGATGCGGATACGCCTGCTTCCTCCACCGAGATTGAGCGCGTCCCGCTTCCTGCCACCACCGATGCGCCGCCACATGTCACGCACGTGGGCATACTGCTTGACAAGAACAACGTCATTCATTGTTCCGGACGTGTCAAGATTGAGCACCTAGACGCCCACGGTATCCTCTCTTTGGATTCCGCCGATGCCGCCCATCCCGACGGCCGGTACACCCATCATCTCGTACACATCTCCCGCGCGGTCTGACATCGTTTTCGCAGCATAATGTGGCTCTGATGCCCGAAAGATCTAACACCCGCCCGACTGGGACAGGTGTTAGACCGTAAGTGTTATTTTGATGAACCATCACTGTAGTTGCTTAATGAAAACCGGCTCCCACCACAGGAAGTTGTCAGGATAAAGAGCGGAGATTATATCGCCGAGAATCTCGTCGGGATGCACCACCCCGCGCTCCCAAAAGTCCTTCGCGCCGGACGGTTTGGAACGACGCATCAGGTGATACACTCTGCCCGTCTTAAAGGCGCGGAACATGGTGTGCTGGCGGTCAATCTGCGCCAGTTCGTCCAGCGAACGGGCGTTCACGCCCACCCATACATCCGCATCCGCAAAGTCCGTCATCGCCTTTTCCAAGGTCAGTGGAATGCTGCCTTCGTTCTCCGTGTCCTCATAGCGGTAGGATGCCCCCGCATCACTGAACAGACGGCCCATATACGTGTTGCCGGCCGGGACATACCATGTGCCACGGAAATCCTGACCGCTCATAATGGAAGGTTTCTTGTCCTCTGACCATTCGCTCACCCGTGTACGGAGTTGTTCGTACCGCTCGCTTACCGCGTCAAACACGCTGTCAGCCATAGCCTCCCTGTCAAGGAACGCGCCCACCAGACGCACCCATTCGGCACGCGCCAACGGGTGTTGCTCCATCCATTCGTTGATATACAGTACCGGTACGCCCATCTTCTCCAATCGTGCGGATGTGGCATCGCCCTGCGCGTAGGTCGATACCATCATAATGTCGGGATGCACCAACACCACACACTCTACATCGGGTGCCATCGCATCGCCGATGTTAAGCGTTCCTTCCGCCTGCCCCTTCGCGGCACTCAGGTCGGTATAGACCAGTTCGGGATTGCATACCCCGACCAACTCGCTGACACATCCGATAGCGTCCAGAAAGCCCACGTGCGTACAAGATGTCACGCCAATCCTCTGCAATGGCACGCGCATCACCTTTTTGCCGCGCATACGGGTCATCTCAACCGCATCCGACGTGTCGCGGGTCAGATAGTAACGTGCCATCTCGCCGCCCTCATTCCACGGCGAATAGACAACCACAACCCTGTATTGAGCCGAGTCATACAGCGAAAAACCGCTTGCATACCGGTTGCCCTCCCGCAAATCAATATTGGCAGACCGCTTCCCGCAGCCTGCCAATACCATTACAATCGAGACAATCAATAATAACTTCAGAAAAATAGTTTTCATCAATTATCCGTTGATAAAAGAATATCAATTATAAACTATTAATTATTAACTATTTGAGTACTCCCAAACGTTTGCCTACCTTGACGAATGCGGCGATACCCTTGTCAAGTTGCTCGCGGGTATGGGCTGCCGAGAGCTGCACGCGGATACGGGCCTGACCTTGCGGAACGACAGGATAGTAGAAACCTGTAACGTATATACCTTCCTCTTGCAGAGCTGCGGCAAACTCCTGACTGAGACGTGCGTCGTACAGCATCACGGCGCAGATAGCCGACTGGGTGGGCTTGATGTCGAAGCCTGCGGCGGTCATCTTCTCCACGAAGTAGTCGGTGTTGGCGTGCAGTTTGTCCTGCAGCGTGTTGTCGCGGGTAAGCAGCTCGAACGTCTTGAGAGCCGCAGCGGCAACCATAGGCGGAATGGAGTTGGAGAACAGATACGGACGGCTGCGCTGACGGAGAAGGTCGATAATCTCCTTCTTACCGGTGGTGAAACCGCCTACCGAACCGCCGAACGCCTTGCCGAGTGTGCCGGTCAGCACCTCAATCTTGCCGCGCAGGTTGTACTGCTCGGTCACACCATGACCGGTCTTGCCGACCACGCCTGCCGAGTGGCTCTCGTCCACCATAACCATCGCGTTGTATTTCTGCGCCAGTTCGTAGATTTTGTCCAGCGGGCATACATTGCCGTCCATGGAGAACACGCCGTCGGTTGCGATGATGCGGAAACGCTGTGCCTGAGCCGCCTGCAACTGCTTCTCAAGGTCTGCCATGTCGCCGTTGGCATAGCGGTAGCGAACCGCCTTGCAGAGGCGCACGCCATCGATGATGGAGGCGTGGTTCAGCGCATCGGAGATAATAGCGTCCTCGGCTGTCAGCAACGGCTCGAACAGACCGCCGTTGGCGTCAAAGCATGCCGCATAGAGGATGGTGTCCTCGGTGCCGAAGAAGTCGGAAATGGCTTTCTCCAGCATCTTGTGCGTGTCCTGTGTGCCGCAAATGAAGCGGACGGAAGCCATGCCGTAGCCGCGCTCGTCCATACGGGCTTTCGCCGCCTCAATCAGTTCCTTGTTGTCCGCCAGACCGAGATAGTTGTTGGCGCAGAAGTTGATTACGTCCACCGGACCGTTCTCACCTTTCACTTGGATTGCCGATGACTGCGGCGTGATGATAACGCGCTCGTTCTTGTACAGACCGTCATCCTTGATTTGTTGCAGGGTCGCCTGCAAATGCTTTTGAAAATCCTGATACATAATGTGTTTGATTTTTTATATTGATTGAATCAAATTTAACAAGTCACTCAAAAGACGGCTGCAAAATTACGGCACTTTCCTGTACCTTACAACATTTTTTCGTTTTTCTGTCACTTTCCACCCCATTGCACTGTTCTTGTCGGGGCGGTTCGCGTTCTTTTGCTCCTTTCTTGCTCCGCACTGACGCGCGGGGAACCTGACAAAGACTGTGTCTCACGCGGGACAACGGACGAAAGGGATGCTATAAAAATATCACATCGGGGTACCCGGAGCGTCACCGGAGGGTAAAGTGGAACGGAAGGGAGAGGGAGAGGACGATGTTCCTGCCGGGTTCGGGGATGCCGACGTGGCGGTAGTAACTCATGTGGTTGAGGAACGGGGTGTCAAGTATGTTCTCCGCCCGCAGGGTGAGGCTGCCCGTGCGGGACGCGACGGGGAAGTTCCAGACAATATGCGCATGCACCAGAGCCACTCCGGGCGTTGTCTGCTCGCCGTGCGCCACACGGTTCTGCGGCGCGATTAGCTGCGTCTCCACCCCTATCTCAAGAGGAAGCACCGGTGTCCACTCCACCCCTATCCTCGCCGATGCAGGCGGAGAAAAAGGCGTTGCGGTTTGGGCAGTCAGATTATACGTATAGACATACTCGGCATTGGCATAGAGGTCAAGCACCTGACAGGCAGTGTAACCATGCGCCAACCGTCCCCGCAGGCTCAACTCACTGCCCGTAAAGAGAGCCGGTGCCTGCGTATAGACATAAATCTGCCCCGCATCGGGATAAGGCGACCAGACACCTGACACCTGCATATAGATATAGTTGGTGAAATACGTCAGGAACGGCGACAAGGTGAGTTGGAAGCGACCGAGACGGAGTTCATACTCCATATCCGTCTGCCAGCCCTGCTCGGAGCGGAGATGCGGGTCGCCCTGCTCGTGCCGGAACGAGCCGTGGTGAATGCCATTGGCTGTCAGTTCCATCGCTGTGGGCAGGCGGAACGAGCGTCCGACATGCGCCTTGAGGCTGTTCCTCCTGTCGGGCGTATAGTGTACGCCTATGCTTCCGCTGCCGTTGGCGAGCAGACGTTCGATGTCCGCCGTGGCGATCCAGCCAATATCCCCTCGTATGCCCGCCGTGAAGAGAAGCGATGATGCGATATTCCATTCGCTCATCCAATATATACCTGCCGTAGTGCGCTGATAGTCAGGCAGCAGACGGGCATACCCGCCGCTCGTGTTGTGCTGGTACTGCACGTCCAAACCAGCCTGCTGGCGGAAGCAATCGGTATGGTACATCTTCCACGAGGCGGTGAGCGAGGCGGTGTGCAACAGGAAATCAAGTTCAAGATCGGGATTGTGGGCAGGTGGGACAGCCAGCGGGTTGTGGGAATGGAAGAGCGCCTCCTCCTGACGATGGTTGCGCTGCCATGCGGCGTTCACCGTTACCGTCTGCCGCTCAAGCGTCCATTTCTGATTAATCCACGAACGCAGGTGGCAGACATGGCTGCGGGGCAGGTCGATGTTCCATATACTGCCGTCCGGGACTGTCTTGGCTATGTCAGGTATGCAGTGCGCGCCCGGGAAGAAACCCGCTTTCTGCTGCACGAAACTCACGCCTCCGTCCAAGCGGCACAGCCGTCCCGTATAAGCGAGGTTGGCTATGATGTCACGCTCCATACCAGCCGTGTTCTTGAGCCGCCTGCCAATGACGGGTATGCGGTATGAAAGGTACGTGATTGTGTCCACAGGCGCGGCATAGTCTGCATAATGCTGCTCCGAATAGCGGACTCTCCATGCGAATCTATCCATCCGCATACCCAGCATCGCCGAAGCCGCCGCCGTGTAATTGACCGACTTTCCGAGCAGATTGGCTTCGCCATAGACGCACTTGCCCTCGTGGAGCAGAGGCGGTTCGATGACCACCACCCCGCCCATTGCGTCACTGCCATAGACAAGGGAGGCGGGACCCTTGATGATATGGATGGGGTCGGTGCGGAAAGGATCCATCTCCAGTCCGTGGTCTCCACCCCACTGCTGCGCCTCATGCTTCACTCCGTTGTCCACCACGGCTATGCGGTTGAAGCCCAGTCCACGGATGACGGGTTTGGCGGCTCCCGCACCAATGGTCATCGACTGCACACCGGGGAGGTTCTCCAACATCCCCGCCAGAGTCTGCCCGCGATGCTGTTGCACCAGACCGGAATCGACGAGCAGGACGGTCTGCGAATGGATGGCATTCGTCGGATGGTGCTTCGCAGCCACCACGTCCACTTCCCGCAGTCGCAAACTGTCCGCCGCCTGACCGAACGAGGGGCCGGACGACAGGACAAGCAGAAAAAACAAGCAACAGGATTTCCTCACATCACAGATTGCGGCTTCCACCTCATTACTCACTTTATACCCCGCTCATTCAGAGCCTGCTGGTACCGGCGGACAACTGCAGCGTGCTGCGCGAAGGCAACTGTCCATATTATCTTCCTGCGGTTTGCCATCGAATCCGCTTCTGTCTGATAAGGAGCGCCTTACTTGCCAGCAATCAGTTTGTAGCACAATCCGGCGAGAGCCGCGCCAGCCAGCGGAGCAACTATAAAGACCCACAACTGGGGCATCGCCAAAGCGTTCTCCGAAAATATAGCCTGCGAGATGGAGCGGGCAGGGTTCACAGAGGTGTTGGTCAGCGGTATGGAAACAAGATGGACAAGCGTCAGCGTCAGACCGATTGCGAGTCCGCCGAAAGCGCCGTTTGTATGTTTCGTGTCCGTCACGCCGAGAATGACCATCAGGAAGACGAATGTCAGCACGGCCTCTGTCGCCAATGCGCCCCATACGTTGGTCTGGAGATAGCCTGCTGCAACGTCCGAAGCACCGAAGAAATCACCGTAGCCATTGGCGGCGAACGTACCGATTTCCATACCCGCCGACTTGGCTATCCCGAACAGGATGGCGGCTGCCGCGATGGCACCGAGAATCTGCGCGCACCAGTAGACCAGCATCTCCTTGGCACTCATACGTCCGTTGGCAAACACGCCCAGACTGACAGCGGGGTTAAGGTGAGCACCGCTGATATGACCGATTCCGTAGGCGGCAGCCACAATCGTCAGACCGAAAGCCAGCGCGACACCAAGAAAACCGACGTGACCGAACAAAGCGGTTCCGCAACCGCCCAACACCAGAACTGCCGTTCCGAAGAACTCCGCAGCAAACTTGTTACTCAATTTCATATTATTATGATTTTACTTATTAAAAATCTATTGATTACCAAAACACTCAGTAGCATTTTCAAGAGACTCCATACCGCCGCGAAGACACGCCTTCCTAAATCTCTTCTTGAGGTAATACACTGTGTCCGCTTGCGCCTCGGTCAGCTTCAGATCCTTGAAAGAACCGTCTTTTTCATTCTTTTATGAATTCTGATATGTTGAACGTGCCTGTCATCATCCTTATTTCCGCTTTGCCGGAAAGGATGTCAAAGAAGAAGTCCCGGATGCCCTCGAAGTCAAGCGGCTTGATATTCCCCTGCGCGTCCGTACCAAGGTCATAGGTCTTGAGCAGCTGCGGACCGAGCGCGGCGGCGGTGAGAAGGAAATGGTTCTGGAACTTGTCGTAATCTATGAGATCAGCCGCCAGCACCTTCCCGACAACGGTATAACTGTGCAGCGTCTTCTGCACATCCTCGCCGGTGAGAGTGGTACGTATGTCATCCACATCCACGTTCATCTCTATCCTGCCCGATTCCTCCGACTGCGGCAGTCCGCGATAGAGCGCGCCGAGATCGGCGAGACTGAGGTTGTAAAGGCGCGTGCCGGGGGTGTAACTCATCTTCTCGACAGAGAAGGCGGTCGGCAGCAGCATCTGCACCGTACCGGATATATGTATGGATGGGACGTTGAAAGTGCCTATCACGCAGTTGGTGATTTCCGCAGACTGGGTGGCGAAGATGCCTCCTATCACAACGCTGTTTTCAAGGACTATCTCGTCGGCATATATACTGCCCGCGACGAATGCATTGACGAGCGAGACGCTCTTGGCGTTGATGTCGGAATGGAAGGAAGGACGGCAATCCTGCGCACGTGACACCACCGAACTGGACGAAGCGACACATTTCATAAAGTCTATTCTTCCCTGCGCGTCAGAGTTGACATGCAGTTCGCGCTGGGTGAAGACGGCACCTGTGATACGCGCCTCGCCGCTCTGGATTTCCATCTGTGCGGCATAGACGGGTCCCTCAATCACCGTGTCCGCCTGAATAGTCACAATACGCGAAAGCTCGGATATTTTGCCGGGGATGATACCCCCCTTGACCAGATTCCCCTCAAGCAGGATGTTTGTCTCATTGATATGGACTTCCTTAAGATTCTTTTTCATGGTTTCAAAGCGAATAAAGTTTGGTAATAACGTTTTTGACCTTTGCGGCATGCTCATCGGAGGCATCCGCCTCATTGACAAGGTTTCGGAAGAACACATCCACGTTCCTCCTCTCCTCATGGGAGAGTGGCGTGATGCTATCCTCCGTCACCTGCGCGGACACTGCGTCGGAGGTGTTTTGCGGCAGTATGCAACTGGCATAGAAGCGCGTGTCTGTCACGTTGTTTTCTCCGGTCATAGCGACGCAGAATACAGGGGCGTAGAAGCACTGCTCGCTGTTGCCGTCCAGTTTGCAGCGTTCGAGCGTCTGTTCGGTGGCGTGCTTACGTGCAAGGAATGAATTGGAGCGGTTGAGGGCGTGGCGGGCGTGGCGTTTGGCTACGGCTGCGCCTATCTGTGCGTCAAGCAGGGCGTTTTCCCTGCCTGCGAGTGCTACAACGTTGAGCATGTCCGTCTGTATGAACCTGTCCTCCGCCATATACATCTCTCCGGCAGCGGCAAAGACGGGTCGGTCGAGGGCATGGACACGGTTGTCCAGTTCGCGGTTGAGTTCGCCGAAAATCTTGCCATACTGTTCGGAAACGCGGTGGTAGTCGTTCTCCATCTGCGATTTAAGTTCCAGCAGTTTCCTCTGCTTTTCACGGATGTCCAGCAGCAGCGCGTCCACCCTGCTCCTGAGTTCTTTTATCTGCGTGGCAATCTCAAAACGGACTGTGCTGAAGAATCCGCTGACTATCGTTTCCCCCACCTGTTTGGCTTTCTGCCGGATGCTTGCCACCTGTGCGGTCTCAGTGGCGACCACGGCACCTGTCAGGACATCCACGTGCCTGTTGCAGTCCGCAACCTCCGAATCAAAAGGAACGGTATCCACCTCGATGTCCACCTCCACTTCCTCCTCGGCGGTGCCGCTGTAATGCACCGTTCCGCTGCCTCCGCTCTGTGAGGGTCCGTAGGTATAAGACACAGACCCCGAGTACGGAATGCGGATGGTTTTTCTGTACGTATGCGTGTAACTCATGATCCGGTGTCCTTATAATATTTGATACTGCCTTGCCCTTGCCATCAGAGCCTCCATCGTCTTTCTCACGCGCTCGGAAACGGGAGAGGAGGACATAAGGCGGTTCACCTCGTTCTCCACCTGCGCATCCATTCCTCCGTCACGCCAGGAAAGAGACGAGCAGGACTGAATCAGTTCGCCCCGAATGTCCGAAGCGTTTTGCTCGGACAAGAGTTCACGGCTGCAATACGCTTCGGCGGTTGCCCCCTGCTCGAAACTGCCTTCTGAAATCACGACGGGCATATATACGGTTTGGCTTTCCGCTTTTTGATTGGAAAGGAGGATGCGATTGGTCAATTCGCGCTGCTCCTCCATATCCTCCACAAAAGCGCGTGTCGCCTCCAGCACCTGCATACCGTGGTACTTGACCTTGGACGTGAGGATCCTCTGTGAATCCGCCACTGACTCGGCCTGCGAGACCGGTATGGTGGCTGTCAGGGAGGTCATTCTGTTGCGTGTTGTCTCCACCTCGGTCGTGGCGAACCGGAAGACGGGTTGGTCAAGTTCCTGCACACGCTGCCGCAACTCCTTGTTGAGCGCGTTGAACGTCTTGCCGTATCTCACGGCGGTGCGGTGGTAGTCCCGCTCCATCTGCTGCCGGATGTTCAGCAACTGCTTGGTCTGCTGGTTGAGTCGCAGCAGGTGCGAATCCACATCGCTCTGAAGCTTGGCTATCTTCTGGGACAACTGCGAACTCATCAGGGCGTGGAATCCCCTGTTGACATCGCTGCACACCCTGTCAGCGGCATCCTGATCGGCTTTGATGACGGCAGTCTGCATAGCGACAACCGCCGTGGTTGTACCCGTGACATGCGCGCTGACAGACTTCAGCTCGTTTGCCATCGGCTTGGTATCAACCACACAATTGATGTATTCCATAGTGCGATCTGTTTAGAGGGTTATTCTTCCGTTTCCTCCTCGATGATGTCAGCATCGGCTCCCACCTCTTCCAATTTCTCAAGCAGTTCTTCCGCCGTATCCGCATCCGCGTTTTCTAAAACGAAGCAAGGAGCGTTGTCCACCAGATCCTTCGCCTCTACAAGGGACAGTCCGAGACTTTCGTGCAGGACTTTCACAACCGATAAATGCGTTTCTCCTGCATCGTTCAGATAAACGCCATAGATATTTTCTGCGTCACTATCCTCGTCAGCGGATTCCTCTTCTTCGGATTCTTCGGTCTGCGATTCTTCGTCTTGGAACTCTTCCTCCTGCTGGCTCACCTCTTGGGATTCCTCTTCCACAGGTTCTTCCACCATGGGTTCTTCGACTGCGGTCGTTTCCTCTTCCACAGATTCCTCCTCTATGGAGTCTTCCTCTTCTACGGATTCCTCCGCAACGGGATCTTCCTGTACGCTGTTATCCTCGACGGGTGGAACGGAAAGATTGACCGCATCCATATTCATCTCCGCATCCGCATCCATATCATCCACGAAATCATCATCTTGCGTGTCATTGTCTTCCAGTTTCTGAAGGGCGTTCTGCGCAATCTGCGGCAGATTCAGTGATAGGTGTTCGTAAACAAGATCCTCCACCTGCGGTTCGGGCGGCAGAGCGGATTTCTTGGCAAGCAGCGGATTGACCAGCGTCAGCGACTTGCGGCGCTCGTCCATATCGCGTACCTCGCTGGCGGCGACAGCCAGTTCGTTGGAGTGGCCGTCCTGCAGGCGCGCGTCGTAATACTCGATATGACCGAACTCATCGGCTTTTTCGTCTATGTCCTCCTTAAGTCGGTTCATATACTCTTCAAAGTCGTTCTGCACCTGCTCGAACTGCTTGGCCTGGGTTTCAAACGCGAGGAGTGTCTCGGCAGAGTTGTCCTCCGACTCGACCACGCCCGCTTCCAGACTTTTGGATTTGTTCATCGACTCCTGCGTCTTCTGCAGGGAACTGAGCGTGTTGTACGCCGCCACATATTCGCGCAGACTCTCCTGCATGAGGTTGATCAGGTCGGCGGACTGGGCTCTGTTGGAACGGTAGAAAGCGTCCGTATCCTGATGCCACTTGTTGAGATAGGACAGTTTCTGATCCTTGATGTGGTTGTATATTTTCAGACGCTCGATACGGTTCTCCTGCATCAGTTTCTCCACCATCGGCGCTACAATCTCCTCATATATTTGATGGACTCCGAAGGGCATGGAGGTGGTGCTTCCGTCCTCTGCCGTCCATGTGTCGGTAACGAGGTTGTAGCGCACGCGCGAACTCTGCCTGAGTGTAAAAGGCTGGTAACCCTGCACCGAATCCGAATAGTCGAACTTCTCGTCACGGATACGCCGTATCTCCTCCGCCTCAAGCAAGGGCGAATAATGGTTATAAGGGGCTTTGAGAATCCTGTATAGCAGGTTGTTGGACTGGCTGATCAGTTTGTCGGTTCCAGCCAGTTTGAGCATGGAAACAGTCTGCACCGAATAGGCCATGGTCCGCATCAGATCCTTGAGGACATCCTCAAACTGGTCTGTCTCGCTGCTCAGCGAGTCCTTCAGTTTGTTCAGTTCCTCGAACTTGGCGATGTCATCCTTATACCTTCCGGAGTCAAAGACAGGAAGTACGAAGGCATTCTCGGGCAACCGGGTGGTAGTGTAGTCGTTGATATTCTTCAGATGTTCGCTGTTGTCCTCCACGAGGGGCAGTTCGACGGCTGTCGTGTCCAGATCGTTCATGCAGAATGATATGGTGCGCAACGCGCGATCCAATTTGCCGAAATAGTCGTTTTGGTTGATCTCCTGAATGGACAGGGAGTACTCATCGGTTTCCACCTTCTCCGCCTCGTCGGATGTCTCAACGATAGGAGCCTCCGTGTTCAACCGCTTTATCTCGGCTATCGTGCTGCCGAGCAGTTCGTTCTGCCGGCTCATCTGGAGTGTCACTTGTGACTTGGGAACCTGCCCTGTATAATCCACGATAAAACTCTTGTCATCGTACTTGATTCGATCCGCCACAGGAACATAGACGACTCCCATCTTGGTCACTTTGTAGTCCCTGAAGATAGCGTTGTGCTGCCTCTGATACTCAGCTATGCGCTCGTCCAGCGCGGCAATCTCCTTGTTGTACTTGTTCCTGCGAATCCAATAGACGAAAAAGAGGATGATGGTCAAAAACCATTTCCAACACGATGATGCCTTCTCCTGAATCTGTTTCTTCTGTTCCTCCAGACCTGCGATCTCCTTCTCTATGCGCTCCTCCTCGCGGACAATCCGCTCTGCCGCCTGACGGTAGTATTCGAACAACACCTTCGCCTCATCCTGATAGATGTTGCTTGAATCCTGAAAAATTTTGCCTGTTGCTGCCATAGTATAGTGTTTATGTCCGTTAATCAGTTTCTCACTTTCTTGCGGTTGTCAAGGATGTGCTGCATAAGTTGCAGGTTCTGCCTGACAGTCTCTTCATTGACGCGGAAATCCGCCATAGCCGCGCACACCCGCTCCGCCGTATCCGTGAACTGCCGCTCCAGAGATACCGCATCAGGTGAGGAACAGGGGGATATATAGCGCAGCCTGTCCTCCATATTGCGGACCGCCGCATTGAAATAGTCCGGAAGGGCTGTTCCAACCGCCCTGTCCTGAATCTGCGATAGAGCCATACGCATCAGTTCCCGTCCCGCAAGGGCGGTATCCTCTTTCTCCGCCACCTTCTCCACCATTGCAGCAGAATGGCTGGCGAAAAACCACACCAGAAGAAGAAGGGCAATCAGAAGCGACTGACCGAGCAGCTGGTAAACAAATGTTACAGAGTACACGACTCCCGCCACGCCGAGTCCTACAGCGAGCAGCATATACACAATCTGCCCGGTCCACCGCACGCCGAGACTTCCAATCTCGCGCGGATGTCCGCTTCCCAAACTGACTATGGGGCGGAACAGGTCATAGCCCGCCGTCCACAGAATGACAGAGAGTACAACAATATCAAGAATCCTGACCCGCATGGGAATGGGGGCGGGTATCAACAGCATCGCACAGACGATGAAAGCCTCCGCGATAAGCAGCACCACAGCTGCCAGAATGGTCCGTTTCATATCATTCATTGTTTATTGTCTGCGATTGCCGCACACGGGGCAGAACTTCGCTGTCGGTTGCAGTTCGGCTCCACAGCGGGAACATACATTGTCATTCTGAACAATCACCCTTGTGCCGCAGTTTCCGCAGAACTGTGCGCCGGGAGTCACGGGTGCTCCGCAGTTCGGGCAGGTGCGCGCCGCACCGCCGTCCGCTCCCGTCAGGGGAGTACCACAGGAGACGCACCGTTTGGCATGGTCACCATTATCCGACCCACATTTGGGGCAGGGATTGTATTTGTGTCCGCAATGCGGGCAGAAAGCCTGATCAGATCTGTATTTGCCGGAACATGAGGCGCAATAGACTGTGCGCACAGCAGCCGCCTTCGTTCCGGAATCCGCTGTACCGGCACCCATCTGACGGGCGGCATTGGCATTTCCTGTTCCGCCCATTACAGGCTGTCCATAAGCGGGCTGCATCCTTCCGGATCCCACTCCGCCCATTCCGCCGGCCATACCGCTCATCATCTGTACAGCCATCAGACCGCCGAGCAGACCGCCCGTGCCGCCCTGACCAGCCATACCGGTGAAGCCGTCAATAGCGTTGTTGGCAGTATCAAACATCTGCTCCTGCTGCCATGTGCGTCCGGTAATCTTCTGCGTAGCCTGCTGTGAGATGGCATCGGCGATACGCGCACCTTCAGGCGAGGACTTGTCCACCACAATGCCGTTCACGTAAAACTTGGTCAGCTCCAGACCGCGGGCTGACCAAAAAGCCGCCATCTGTTCCCGCAACCCCGTGCTCAATGCATCCAGATAGGCGGAAACCTGCATAAAACTGATCTTGTTGACCAGCATATACTGAAGAATCATAGACTTGGCTTTGGAACAAATCTCACCCATAGATTGTTCCGTCATATCCTTCTGGGTGAAGATATTGCGTGTCCCGACGAATTCGATGACGAATTTTTCGGGGTCGGTCACTTTCAGACCATACTGACCGAAAGCGGCAAGAGGAACCTGGGTCTGATAATCCACATCAAAGACAGGCATATCACCCATCTGCCAGTCGATGGCGAATGATTGTACGTTGTTAACGAACCACACTTCCGCGAAGAAGGGGTTGGTGCCTCCGAACCCGAAACCATAGAGATTGCGGAGAAGGGGAACGTTTTCGGTTGTCAGCGTTTTCTTGCCGGGGCCGAACGTGCCAATCAGTTGTCCTTTGGAGAAAAGGAGAGCCACCTGACTCTCGTGAACGACCAGCTGCGTGGCGGTTGAGAGATTCCGTTCCGGGAAATGATAGGCATAAACGACCTCTTTCCCTTGCGGATGCCATTCCACGACATCAATAAAAGGTTTGCTAAACAGTCCCATATTCGTAATTGGTTTATCATTTACGCCACAAAGATAAGACATATTCTCCATACTTTCTATACACATACGACATTTTTACACATTTTCGCTGTATTTTGAAGTCTATACGGATGTTTTCCTCTCCGGGCATAAAAAAACCTGTCCGGCTTTTATTGTCCGACAGGTTTCCCTTTTTAAGCCAGCGGATGTATCACACCACTCCGCTGAAGCCCATGAAAGCCATTGCCAGCAGACCGGCGGTAAGCAAGGCGATGGGAGTTCCCTCCATCGTTTTGGGCACCTTGCTCATAGCGAGTTGCTCACGGATACCGGCAAAGAGGACGAGTGCCAGTGCAAAACCTACGGCTGTGGCTAACGCGAATACCGTTCCTTGCAGCAGACCGGCTTCCGCTCCGGGAATCTTGGCAGCCCATGTGCCGTCCGCCACGAGGATGGCTACACCGAGGATGCAGCAGTTGGTCGTAATCAGGGGCAGGAACACACCCAGAGCCTGATAGAGCGACGGTGAAATCTTCTTGAGCACAATCTCAATCATCTGCACAAGTGCGGCGATGACGAGGATGAACAGGATGGTCTGCAGGAACTCCAGACCGAAGGTAACCAGCACGTACTTCTGCAGCAGATAGGTGACAATGGTGGCAAGTGTGAGTACGAACGTTACCGCCGCACCCATGCCCGCCGCCGTACTGATTTTCTTACTTACGCCGAGGAACGGGCATATACCCAAGAACTGGCTGAAAACGATATTATTGACAAATATCGCGGATATGATAATCAGAAAGTAAACCATAGCGAAAAGTTATTTACGAAGTTTGTTAACCACTGCCATCAGGAAAGCGAGGGCGATAAAGGCACCCGGTGCGAGAACGAAGATGAGCATTCCGTAGTTGTCAGCCCATATAGTCTGTCCGAAGCACATACCCGTACCCAGCAACTCGCGGACGGCACCGAGAACAGTCAGCGCGACAGTAAAGCCCAAGCCCATACCCAGACCGTCGAGGAACGACAGACCGGCGTTGTTCTTAGCGGCGAACGCCTCGGCACGACCCAGAACGATACAGTTGACCACAATCAGGGGAATGAACAGACCGAGAGTCTCATAGATAGCGGGAACGTATGCCTGCATCAGCAGCTGCACCATCGTCACAAACGAGGCGATAACCACTATGTACGCGGGTATATGCACCTTGTCGGGAATGAGGTTGCGCAGCAGCGAGATGACCACATTGGAGCAGACCAGAACGAACATGGTCGCCAGTCCCATCGACATACCGTTGATAGCACTTGTCGTAGTGGCGAGAGTGGGACACATACCCAGCACCAGCACGAAAGTGGGGTTCTCACGCAACAGACCGTTGGTGAATGTATTCAGTGCTTTACTCATACGTTTCAATCAATTTGAGGATTATTGTCTTGTTCTGTTTCCGTACACGGGGTTTCAGCGTTCCCGGCAGCCTGACTTTCGTTGTTCACACCTTCGGCAGTTTCTCCGGCAATCGTTTCTTCCACTGCTTTTTGGCTCGCTCCCGTAGCGGCCTGCACGGGGGATGCGCCCACGGCGTTATACGCGCGGTTGACCGCTTTGAGGAAAGCGCGGGACGAGATGGTGGCAGCCGTGATGGCATCCACTTCGCCGCCGTCCTTCGACACGATGAACTGGCGGTCAGCAGGATTACTTCCGAGGATGTTCTGACCTGACTTGTCCGTATTCTTGAACCAAGCGGTCATCTTGTCGCCGAGTCCCGGAGTCTCCTGATGCTCCAGCACTTCGTAATTGACTACATTGCCCGCCTTGTCAAAGCCGATCATCACCTTGAACTTGCCGCCGAAGCCGTTCTCTTCGGTCTCCACGGCGGTTGCGATCCACTCGCCGTCCTTGTATGCCTTGTGCAGGGTCATACCGTCCGCTGTTTCCGGCTCGGCAATCGTCATACCCTCTACCTGCGGCAGCACGGAGGTGATTGCCGCCTCCTGTTTCTGCTTCTTCTGTTGGTCAATCGGGTCTTTGGTCATCACATACAGTCCGCCGAGCAGGGCGGCAGCCACCAACGCCACAAGCGTGAGCGACAGCATCATATTGGTAAGGTTTGATTCCAATCGTTTCATAGCGCGTCCTCCTTATTTCTTTTTCTCCCCAAAGCGTGTGGGACGGATATACATATTGAGCAGTGGTGTCACGGCGTTCATAATCAGGATGGCGAACGACATGCCTTCGGGATATGCGCCCCAGGTACGGATAACCATCACAATCAGACCGACACCGAAACCGAAAATCAGTTTGCCCCACCCCGTCATCGGGCTGGTCACATAGTCGGTCGCCATAAAGAACGCGCCGAGCATCATACCGCCCGTAAGCAGTTCATAACCGATGAACACGTGCGGATCCATGCCTGCGGGTGTGGCAATCCACGAGAAGAGTGCCACCGTGGCAAGGATGCTGACAGGTATGTGCCAAGTGATGACACGTGTGCAGATAAGGAAGATGCCTCCGATGAGCAGTGCCAATGCGCACACCTCACCGAGCGAGCCGCCCATCCAGCCGGTGAACAAGTCCCACAGGTCGGGCAACTGACTGATCAGATCGGTCTGGCCGTTCTTTACAATCTGTTTCATCGCGGCGAGCGGTGTGGCACCTGTCTCCGCGTCCACATAACTGCCGTTGAAGCCTTGCGGCAACGGCCATGTGGTCATCTGCACGGGGAAGGA
>DBVX01000090.1:0-12200 GCA_002308815.1 Bacteroidales bacterium UBA1253 | reverse complement strand
CACCACGGCAGGTTGCTCGGCAGGTTGAAGGCGAGCAACAGACCGGTGAGGATGGCGGAGCAGTCGCCTATGGTCGGCTTTGTTTTAAGTATATACTTGGCAATCAGCCACTCAAACAGCACACAGGCTGCTATACTGATGCAAGCGGTAATCAGTGCCCCCCATCCGAAAGCCACGACCGACATAACGTATGCAGGAAGCAACGCCGCAATGACGAGCAGCATGTTGCGCCGTACACTGTCGCCGCTGTGGACGTGGGGTGCGGGGGCTACAATCAGTTTATTCATAGATTTAATGATTTAAGATTCAAAGATTATGAATTCCTTTCCTTTATTTCTTTTGTGCCGCCTGACGTGCGCGGATGATTCCGCCGACCTGCGCCTTACCCATACGTATGTAGTCGAGGAGCGGACGGTGGCTGGGGCAGGTGAACAGACAGCAACCGCAGTCGATGCAGTCCATCACGTCGTGCTGCTCCATCTCGTCCCACATCTGCATTTCCGCCTGTTTGGAAAGCAGATAGGGTTCCAGACCCATTGGACATGCGCTGACGCACTTGCCGCAGCGGATGCAGTTCTCCGGCTCCTCGCGGCGGCTCTCCGCCTCGGGCAGGAAGAGCAAGCCGCTGGTGCGCTTGTTGGCGGGCATGTCGATGTTGTTCATCGCTCGTCCCATCATAGGACCGCCGCCGATAATCTTGCCCGTGTCCTCAGGTACGCCGCCCGCCATCTCAACCACCTGCGAGAGAGGTGTGCCGAAACGCACGAGGTAATTGCCGGGTTTCTTCAAACTCTTGCCGGTAACGGTCATCACGCGCGAGATAAGCGGCTTGCGCTTCTGTACCGCCTCATAGACAGCATAGATAGTAGCCACGTTGTCAACCACCGCGCCCACCTCGATAGGTAGCGCGCCGGAGGGTACCTGTCTGCCGATGCAGGCATCAATCAACTGTTTCTCACCGCCTTGCGGGTATTTGAGTTTGAGCGCGCGCACCTCCACGCCGAGCGTCTTGGAAGCGAGTTCCTGCATACGGGCGATGGCATCGGGCTTGTTCTTCTCTATGCCGATGACGGCCTTCTGAATGCCGAGCGCGCGCATCAGCAGCTGTATGCCTATCATTATCTCCTCGCCGTGCTCAAGCATAAGCTGATGGTCGCAGGTGAGGTACGGTTCGCACTCCACTCCGTTGACCACCAGCACTTCGGCTTTCTTGCCGGGAGGCGGCATCAGTTTGACCTGAGTCGGGAAGCACGCGCCGCCCAGACCTACTATGCCGGCTTCGGCAATGCGGTCGATAATCTCCTTGGGCTCAAGTGTGAACTCGCGGACGACATCGGGTGTGCGGTCAATGGTCTCCACCCATTCGTTGCCCTCCACGTCCATAAAGATGGCGGGCATACGCATACCCCATGCATCCACGGTGGAGTCAATCTTGGTGATTGTGCCGCTGAAGGGGGAGTGGATATTCGCGCTGACGAAACCGCCCGCCTTCGCAAGCAGCTCACCTGTCTTCACTTTCTGCCCTTTCTCCACCACAGGCTGCGCCGGCGCGCCGATATGCTGCACCAGAGGAATAATCGCCTTCTGCGGCAGCGGACACTCGGTGATGGGCTGGTGGGCGGAATAAATCTTGTTGTCGTGCGGATGAACACCGCCTATACGGAATGTATTCATGCTTGTTCCTCCTTCTTTTCTACGGTTTTCTCAATCGGAGTACTCGGAGTACCCGTGCTTTCCTTAGGTTCTGCGGGTTTAGCGGGACGCGGCGGGAAATTGACGGCATGGATGGCTCCTGTGGGACATACAGCCTCGCACTTGCGGCACAGACGGCATTTCTCCGGGTCGATGTACGCCACGTTGTTCTCCACGGTGATGGCATCGAATGTGCACTCTTTCTGGCACTTGGCACAGCCGATGCAGGCGTTCAGACACGCCTTGCGCGCCGCCGCGCCCTTGTCCTTGTTCACGCATTCAACCACCATACGGCGGCCCTTCGGACCTTTCTTCCTCAGTTCGATGATGTTCCTCGGGCAGGCTTTCACACACTTGCCGCAAGCTGTGCACTTCTCTTCATCCACCACGGGCAGACCCGTCTTCGGATCCATTGAGAGCGCGCCGAACTGACAAGCAGCCACACAGTCGCCGCAGCCCAGACAGCCGAACGGGCAGGCCGTTTCACCCACGTAGAGGCTGTGCTCGATACGGCAGCTGCGAACGCCGTCGTACTCGCTGGTGCGGGGACGTGCTTCGCACACGCCATTGCAGCGGACAACAGCCACTTTCGGGTCTGCCGCTACAGCCTCCATACCTAGGATGGCACCTACTTTTTCCATAGTAGGAGCACCACCTACCGGGCAGAGCAGACCGTCCAGCGACGTGGCTTTCACGCAAGCCTCCGCCAGCGCGCGGCAGCCCGCAAAACCGCAACCGCCGCAGTTGGCTCCCGGCAGAACCTCCTGAACAAGGTCAATGCGCGGATCCTCCTCCACCTTGAATTTCTGGGCAATCAGGTACAGCAGCAACGCAGCCGCCAGTCCCGTGATACCCAAAACAAGCAAAGCAATCAAAATCAAGTTCATAAAACGTTTTGTTTTTTGATGTATTTAGTGATTTGTTATTTTTTCTTCCTATTCGGTCTTCACCTGCCTGTAAAAACCTAACCAGCCCTCCTGACCTTGAACGTGAACACTTTTCTGAGCCGTTTTGAGGCAAGAGCCAGAATAAGGAAATAACCAGCGGCGGCTGCGAGAGCCACGATACCGACTACGGGTTCGCTCATATAAGGGGTGAGAAAGGCGAGCGTGAGAATGATGACGACGAAAGGCAGAACGTAGGCAATCAGTACGGCTTTCATACCGAGCCGCTCTTGCACCATAACCTCCACCCGGTCGCCAGTCTGATAGGTCTCGCCATCGGTGTCGCAGTCAATGAATTTCTCCTTTGCCTCGGCGGACGCGCAGAAACCTTTGGCATGACAGGCGGAACAGGCACTTGCTTGCTCTATGCGGACGCGAACCGTATCGCCATTGACAGCCACCACCTCGCCGCTATGACGGATCATCTGCATACTGTATTGTATCGTAAAAACGCATATCCGCGCAAAAGTACGGCTATTTGCCAATACGGCAAAACTAATTCTTGTACTTTTTTTGCGGCATTATTTCACTACGATTTTATAGGTAACCTGTCTTCCTTCGTAAGGTAGAATGGTAAGCAGATAAATGCCGCTGCTTTCAGGAAGGTTGATATCCCACTCCCCTTTTGACAAATTGCCGCTTGCCAAGATATGTCCGAGTGAATCGGACAGTCTGTATGCCACTTTCTTCGATGTGGTCATTCTTGTACGGGGGGCGGATCGCGATACTACCGTAGGCGACACATAAACGGGATATGTGTGCGCATCGTTATAAGGAGTGATTGTCAGCGGGCACGTCGGGATTGCCTCCTGTTCGCCTGTTCTTGTCATGTAGCACACCACTTGGTCTCCGGGTTTCAGCTGGTCGGGGAGGTATAGGATCGGATTGTTCTGTCCGATGACGGGTGCGCCGTTGACTTCCCACCGATAGTAGGAGAAGCGGTATCCTCCGTTGTTCTCATAGTTGAGGGCGGCTACCACATCGTTCCAGTTCTGCTCAATGATGGAGGAAGGATAACGTACGCTGAATGTCCCTGTTATACCCGGAAGCGTGTCGCAGGAAGCGAAATGCGGGGTCAGGTGGAAGGAATAGGTCTGCGGTTTGAGTGCAAAGGGCTGGGGCAGCGTAACCAGATTGCCGTCCACAGGCAGATAATAGTAGGATGCAAAGCCGTTCCTTTGAGCCTCACGATCCATATACACGTAGCAATAATCAGGTTGATAACCGCTGTAAACAAACTCAATATCCAGTGACTGCATATCGGAACAGGAGGTTATATTGTTGAGACGTGTTGCACGAGGATGACGGATGACGGACAGATAGAGCGTTTCCGAGACGGACGAGTCGCCGTAGCAGATGTTTTCCTTATACGTTCCGGCAGTAGTATATGTCTTGGTGTGGAAGACATACTGTTCGCCCTCGCATATACTGTCGCGGCGTGTCCTATAGACGGGTGTCTGGAAGGATAGGTTGAGTTCATAGACACTGTCGCATCCGCATTGCGATTTGTAGCTGGCAACATACTTTCCTGAAGAGGATAATGATCTTCCTTGGAACGGATAGGACTCAAACGCGCAGCCTGTGGCATTGGTGGTGAAGTGGTAGGAGTTGCCAATCATAATGACGTGATTGGTGGTCGTTGTGCCGCAGTCCTCCACCACGGTTTTGTCGTGATACAGTCCCGGTTCGGTATAGGTCTTGTCGTTGAAAGTGAAAGGAAGTTCGGTGTGGCAAAGCCGGATGGTGTCCTGTATCACCGTATTTTTCTCTACGCGCAAATCCAGTTCGTAGATGGAATCGCAGCCGTCCACGGTTTTCAGATTGTCAATCACATAATGTCCGGGAACTTTCCATTCTCTTCCAAGATACCGATATGTACCTTCTGTCTTGCGGCACACCTCAACTTTCTTGTAGAAGTCACGGGCGGGGGTGATGACATACTCGCATATACTGTCGCATCCGAATGAGGAAGGGATGGTGTCGAGGAAAGATGTCTTGTGTTCCTCTTCACGCAGTTTGAACGTCTCACCGGGACACAGCAGTATCTGCCGGCGGGTAAAACTGTTCTTGTGGAGGGTCAGGAGCAATGTATAGACAGAATCAGTACCATACATTGATTTGTAGGGATCGGTGTAAAGACCAGACTCCGTATAGGTCTTTCCTCTCCATTGGTAGGAGTCTTGGTTGCAGAGTTCCACGGTATCCGCGAAGAGATAATTGCGGGTGCTTACCAATGTCAGTTTGAAGATGGAATCGCATTCGGATACGGAATGTGCGCTATCCCAATAGACACCCGGAACGGTCAGCTCACGTCCGCGCCAAAGGTATGTCTTGCCTTCTGAAAGTGTGTCTTGCTTCGTAAACTCAAAAATCGGGTCAATGATATAAACCATGCGGATAATTGAGTCACAACCGTTGGATGTCAACAGCGTGTCATCATATATGCCTTGGTCTTCAATCAGGCGGTCGCGGAAATAGAACTGCTCCCTGTGACAGGTCCGGATTGTTTGAGTTTGGATTTTTGAAGGATGGACAGTCAGTTTCAGATTGACGGTGCTGTCACAGCCATATACGGTGTGGCGGCTGATAGTCATATCTTGGGATGCCGTTCCGGCAGGGAGAACAACATCACGCCACGTGTAGGGTAGTTCGTTTTCACATATAATCAGACTCTCGTTCTGATTGAATGTCGGGTGTACGGTTACGTCCAGTGTTACGATGCTGTCGCAGCCGTGATTGGTCTGACGTTCAATAATCATCGGTCCGGAAACGGTGCCTACAGGAAGGGTGACATCCCGCCAAGTGTAGGGCAGCTCGTCTGCGCAAATAGTCAGACTCTCCTGTTGCTTGTAACTCGGGTTAATTGTAAGATTCAATTCAACGATGCTGTCACAGCCTGCAACCGTATGCCGTCTGAATGTGCATTTTCCGCTGACGGTACCTTTGGCAAAAGTTGTATCCCGCCAGTTGTAAGGAAGTTCCTCCGAACAAAGTGCTAACGATTCGGTCTGACGGACGGACTTATTGACGGTAAGACGGAGTGTGACGATGCTGTCACAGCCGTGGACGGTGGTGCGGCGGAAGGTGATATACTTGGAGTCGGTTCCTTTGGCGAAAGTTGTATCACGCCAAGTGTAGGGCAACTCGTTGTCGCAGATTACGAGATTCTCTTCCTGACTAAATTTCGGATGAACGGTCAGATTGAGCGTAACGGTACTGTCGCAGCCGTAGATAGTCTTGCGCTGAAAGACAATCACTTTGGAAACAGTACCTTCTTTTAGTACGGTGTCGCGCCAAATGTAAGGCAGTTCGTTGGCGCAAATGGTCAGACTCTCCAGCTGGCTGTAACTCGGGTTAATTGAAAGATCCAATTCCACGATACTGTCACATCCCAAATAGGTACGCCGTCGGAATGTGAATTTCCTGCTTACAGTTCCTTTGGCAAAGGTTGTGTCTCTCCAGTTATAAGGAAGTTCCGCCGAACAAAGCGATAACGTTTCGGTCTGACGGACGGACTTATTGACAGAAAGACGGAGTGTGACGATACTGTCACAGCCGTGGACGGTGGTGCGGTGGAAGATGATTTCTTTGGATTCAGTCCCTTTGTCAAAAGTCGTATCGCGCCATGTATAGGGCAACTCGTTGTCGCAGATGGTAAGGCTCTCGTTCTGATTGTATTTCGGGTGAACGGTCAGATTGAGCGTAACGGTACTGTCGCTACCGTGAATGGTTTTTCGGTGGAAGACCATCGGAACGGAGACAGTACCCTCTTTCAATGTGGTGTCCCGCCACGTGTATGGCAGTTCGTTGGCGCAGATGGTCAGACTCTCCTTGAGATTGTAGTTGGGATAGATCGTCAGGCTCAGGTTTACGGTGCTGTCACAGCCGTTGGCTGTAGTGCGTTTGAAGGTGAGCGAACCGGTACTTGCTCCCAAAGGAATGACCACATCCCGCCACGTGTAAGGCAGGTCATTTTCCTTTATAGCCAAGGTCTCGTTGAGATTGTATCTCTTACAAACAACCAGATTCAACATTTCCACCTCGGATTCGGTCTTACACAGGGATGTGTTCGTCTTTACATTCGTATAGATACCCTCTTTGGTAAGTATCTCACCGTTAAAATCATAGGAGTCTCCCTCATAAATATGCTCGGTATGCATATTAGCGACAATCTGACTGATAATCTGTCGTATGTAACTGGTGGACATCCCTTTCCATTTGCCTATGATACGCAACACATCGGAATATTCTTTAGGAGCTTTCCCTGTTTTCAAAGGAACAAGAACGTAATACACATCGCCGTTGTTAAGCGTGGTAGGAGTCTGAATGACAGTTGTGCTGTCTGATGCAAGGAAAATGGGATTGTCAAAATCGGACGAACTGCCATTGGCAAGATCGAACGCAAGATCCGTGATAGGATTTGCGTCTTGATAGGTTATCTTGACGCAGGCGGCATTTAGCACCGCATCCTGAACGTTGTAATTGGTTTTAAGATATACAGAAGGATAACTGATGATACGGAAATCCGCCTGAAGCATCGCAAGCTGGACATTTCCGCCATTGGGAAGTTTGGTTTCAGTTGGCAAATACAGATGCCCTTTTGTAGCCGAAGAGGTACTCGTGGCATCCGTGAAGAACGTGGTGTTGTTCTGCAACTGGCCGGTGGTGGAGAACACACCGGATTTGTCGGTTTTGCCGAAATATACCTGGTTGATATCCAGCAGTGCGGGATTGACGGTATAGCTGACCACACTGTTGATGTCCGGATCCTGACTGAGGTCGACATAGATGCTCGCGTCGGGCTCGTTATCCACTGTCTGCACATTGATTTTCGGTTTGTTCGGGTCGCCTATATAGACCAGCACTTTAGTGCCAGCTAGTGCTAAACTCGGTATTGGGACATTTTCATTTCCGTCCGCACCACTGGCTGTGATTCTGGAAGGAGGCAAGGCTATAATGGCGGAATTCGGGGCATAAGAACTTTCCACTCCGCTTCCACTCGGGCAGCCACTCCCGACACCTGCCGCATGACGTATGGTGGAGGCATTGACAATACCTCCGTATATCACAATCATACCATCATACCAAGTACGAAATCCACCGCCAAGACCAGCACCATGACCTCCTTTGGAAGTAACAGTTCCGCTAGAAATGACAATGTTTCCTCCCGCTGTCGTGCCAATACTGCCGTTACTTAATGTGGCTCTGGAGGTTGTCTCGTTGCTATTGGAACTGTGATTAAGTGATCCTATTCCTGCTCCGCCATCTGAATTGGCCTGCGTAACAGTAAGCGTACCGCTGGAGTCATCACACGACTCAATGGCACTGATGTTGATCTGCGCCCCCTGATCCACCTGGATACCCGCACGACCGCCGCCGTTCACATATATCACGTTGTCGCCGTCTAATACCAGATTGACATTGGTGCGGCTCGGATCTGTGTTGGACAGGTTGTTTTTGCCCGTTATACGAATCGGGGAATTGTAGCCGGAAGAGGACGTGAAATTGAACGTGCAGTTCTTGAGCGTGATGGTTCCCTTGTACCCGAAACCGACAATAACGTAATTGTAATTGGTCGTGCCGGTAATGATATAATCATCCGTAGAACTTCCCGAAATGGTAAGTGAATTGCTGCCGATATTGTGTGTGATGACGGCAGAATAGGCGGATAGGGCAAAAACCCAATATAGGAGAATGGTCAGGGAAAAGCGGTTGAGGTGTTTCATTGTAATGGTATGGATAAAATGATGAGAAATAAAAAACTACCAGCAACTCGGGCAATTGACACGAGCTGTTGTTATCTGAAAAAGGTAAGTCAGTTTGATTCCCGCCTGAAAGGGAATGCATAAGGATTTGTCCGTGCGCATACTCAGCAGACTCTCCGCATTGAGCCGTTGTGCGTTGGAAGGATCGGGATAGATGAACAAACCCTCTTTCTGTTCAGTCATTACATAAGGATTGTTAAGTCCCAAATCGGCGTATGCTCCCAATTGCAACGCATGTGATCCGGTTCTGCCTGTGCCATACAACGAACTGCGCCATATATCCGCTCCTATCTCGAAGACAAACGAACTGATGAAACGGGTCTTTGTCAGGTCGTGTATATCCGTCTCAAAAGTGCCGAACGAATGGTTGGGCATCTCCCCCATCGGCTGGTCGTACTGGCTGTAGATACCTTCCGTGCTGTACGACACACTTGCGTCCACGCCCGACCAGACGCACCATCCCAATCGAAGACCGCCGCCCATATAAAATCCCTTCTTACTGACGAACCCAACAAGCAACGGCACTTGCATCGCCATAATCCTCTCCGTTTCGGAATAGCCGAAAACCGAATAGTGCATCGTCATACGCTTGCCCTGCGTGTCTTCTATCGGATAGACGGAAAAATCAAACGACCGGCCGTACCGACTGTAACTGCTCAAATATCGTGCCTCCAATCCGGTCTGGAACCACAGGAGGCGATGACGCAGTTCATACGCCAGCAGCAATGAGCCGGCGGGACGCCCTTCCACAGTAACGTCCGATTGGTTGGAAATGAACTGCGAGTAGCCGACAGAACCGCTTACAGCATAGTAGTGCTGAGGTCGGTTCCCGATTTGGGCGGATAAGGAAGCACTCGAAATCAGCAGAAGCAGCAACACTATAGCTGTCCGCCGAAAACGCTTCACGGATAAATTACAAAAAAAAGTCATTTTACAAAAAATAAAAAACTTCGCAAAAGTATGTATAATTATTGTACTCCTAAAAATCGCATTGGGATTAAATTGTTAACGAACTATTGTCAATAACTTTCTCTCTGGCGGTGACCATATTGGACGGTTGATATTGACTTTGACCATCAGTTTATTCCCGCCGAGAAATACGATGCCGAGTATTCCTACAAGAAAGCGAACGGATATTTCCCCTGTATCGCTTCTGTTGGAGGGTGTACCTGATTCACAAGGATTACGTGCATATTATCAACCATCAGAGCATCCATGCCCGTTTTGTGTCCGCCGGATGGAGTCTCTTGAGTAGATTCTGCACGGACTGTCGGCATCGCTGCCGTCGCTACGCATCATTTAGTTGTCACGAGCCGCACGACCTCCTCCGCTATGCGGCGGGCGGAGTCAGGCTGCGCAAGGGCAAGGATATGCTTATGAAGGGCAGCGCACTGCTCCTTGTTCTCCAACAGCCGCAGAGCGGTCGGCACCAGCCGCAGGTGCGCATCGGTGTCTTTGACAAGCAGGGCGGCATCCTGATTGACAAGTGCCATGGCGTTGTGGGTCTGATGATCCTCCGCCACATTGGGCGAAGGCACAAGGATGGATGCCTTACCCAACAGACACAGTTCGGAGATGGATGACGCCCCCGCGCGCGAAATGACCACATCCGCCAGCGCGTAGGCGTCGGGCATATTGTTGAGGAAGGCGGTGACGACCAAGCTGCTGTTGTCCGACCGCAGGTACTTCTCCGCTGCCTGCGCGCACTTGTCGTAATAGGTCTTTCCTGTCTGCCAGATGACCTGTATGCCCGCGCCGAGCAGCTGGTCCAGTCCCTGCAGGATGCTTTCGTTGATGGTACGCGCTCCTAGACTTCCGCCGATAATGAGCAGGGTGGGAGTGTCCTCTGTGAACCGCACGCCGAATTGCCCGTTGAAGTACGCGCAGGCGGCAGCGGCGGATCCTTGTGTCAGGTTGGCGCGGACGGGATTGCCCGTGAGGATAATCTTGTCCGCAGGGAAGAAACGCTCCATATTGGGGTATGCCACACAGATTTTCGCGGCATCGTTGCGCAGCAGTTTGTTGGTGACACCGGCGAAGCCGTTCTGTTCCTGCAACAGGACGGGCACGTGCGCCCACGCCGCCGCTTTCATGGCAGCACCGCTGGCATAGCCTCCCACGCCTACCGCCACATCGGGCTTGAACTCGCGGACGATGCGCTTCGCCTGCCGCAGCGAGCGGGCAAGGTCATACAGCACGGAAACGTTCTTCCACGGCTGCGAGCGGTTGAATCCGCGTATGGGCAGACCGACAATCTCGTACCCCGCTTCGGGTACTCGCTCCATCTCCATACGCCCCAAGGCACCGACAAAGAGAATCTGCGCGTCCTTGTCCGCCTCGCGCAAGGCGTTGGCTATACTGATGGCGGGGAAGATATGTCCGCCTGTTCCTCCGCCGGAAATAAGGTATTTCATGGTAGTTGAAAGTTTATTCGTTGTTCAGATTGATTATGGGAGCGTCCTGCTCGCTCTCTACGGCGGAGAGGTGCTGACGGGCGCGCATCGCCTCCTGTTCGCGGCTCACGCCCATCATCATGCCGAAATAGAGACTGGTGACGATGGCGCTCGTTCCGCCGTGCGAGATGAGCGGCAGGGGTTGTCCCGTTACGGGACCGAGTCCCACCGAGACCGCCATCGAGACGAACGCCTGACAGGTGATCATCAGTGCCAGCCCCATCACGGTGAGCATCGCCCGCTGGTCGCCGTAGAACTTGCTGGAGGCGAAACAGGCGCGGAAGAGGATGGCAAGGTATATGAAGATAAGGAAGAGCGCGCCGATGATGCCCGACTCCTCCACGATGATGGCAAAGATATAGTCCTCGTAGGCAAGCGGCAGATAGTCGCGCTCCTGACTGTTGCCCGGTCCCACGCCGAATGGCGTTTTGCCGCCGCGCATCACCGCCACCTTGGCAAGTGACCGCTGGCGGTTGTCATCGGTCAGGCGGAACGCGGCATCGTCAGGACTTTTCTTCTCCGCCACAAAGTCGTCCACACGTTTCGCCCAAACCGTTATACGTCCGAAGATGCCCGATGCCCTTCTGCCCGGACGGACAAAGCCGAACTCGCCGATGAGGTAGATAGCCGCGCCTGCTGCAAGAGCCACCGCCGCCACCACCAGCACCCTCTTCCACGGCACACGGGCGAGAATCCACATCAGGAACACAATGCCACCAAGCAGCACCGCCGTGGACATGTTGCTGACCATAATCGGGAAGCAGGTTGCCACGGTCAGACCCACTGTCCACCAGAAATACCGGTCTTTCTCCTCGTCCGTCCTGCCTTTGGTCAGTAGGTCGGCAACCGTGACCAGCAGACCGATTTTGGCAAGTTCGGCGGGCTGGAACGTGACACCTATCCTGATCCAACGCGCGGCGCCATTGATTTCGACCGCCAGAGGATTGCCTTTCCACAGCAGCGAATAAACCAGCAGCAGGGATATGCCGAAGATGATATAGCACAGTTTCGTCATCAGCCTGCTCGGCACGAACTGGACACCATACGCCAGAACGCACCCCGCCAGCAGAAAGAGAAGCTGCCGCGTTACAGGACCGAGAATCGACGGGTTCTTGTCATTGAAGACGAGATCACTGGTGGCGGAGAACAGAGCCACCATAGCCACCGCCATCAGGCAGAAATACAATACCCAGAACGTGCGGTCAATGTAAGGATGTCTTTTCAATTCAAGTTTCATGGCTCACGCAGGTTTTTCAGGTTGTCCAATCACAGCCGCCTTACGGCGTTCATAAACTGATTACCACGATCTTCGTAGGAAGAGAAAAGGTCGAAACTGGCGCAGCAGG
>DBVX01000054.1:1161-3979 GCA_002308815.1 Bacteroidales bacterium UBA1253 | reverse complement strand
TACCCAACTGCTTTGATAAGGTGCTGGATATAGAGGAGTGCCATCTGATGCCCGGACTGAACAACCGCCTGCGCAACCGCGTGCGGGAGTACGCTCTGGCGGAGGGTATGACGTTCTACAACGAGCATACCCACGAGGGACAGCTGCGCACACTCATCATCCGTATGAACGCTGCCGGAGAGGCGATGGTTGTGCTGGTGCTGGGCGATGACTGGGATGCGAAGGGCAGGGGACTGCTCAATGTCATCCGTGACGAGTTCCCGGAGGTGGTCAGCCTGTGGTACTGCGTGAACAGGAAGTGGAACGACACCATCGGCGATCAGCAGCTGGTACTCTATGCGGGTCAGGACCACCTTATTGAGCGGATGGAGGATCTGCGCTTCAAGGTGGGTCCCAAGTCCTTCTACCAGACCAACACCGCGCAGGCGCAGCGTCTGTATGAGGTGGCGCGCGAGTTCGCTGCGCTGACGGGGCGGGAAACCGTCTATGACCTCTATACGGGAACGGGTACGATAGCGCAGTTTGTGGCGCGCCGGGCGAAACGAGTGGTAGGTATCGAGTATGTGCCCGAAGCGATAGAGGATGCCAGAGCGAATGCCGCGATGAACGGGCTGGACAATGTGCGTTTCTATGCTGGCGATATGAAGGATATCCTCACGGAGGATTTTGTCTGTCGGGAGGGTCATCCGGACGTGATTATCACCGACCCGCCGCGAGCGGGTATGCACGAGGATGTGGTGAACGTGATTCTGTCGGCGGAGCCGGACCGTATTGTGTATGTGAGCTGCAACCCCGCCACGCAGGCGCGCGACATCAGCCTTCTGGCAGTGAAGTACGACGTGCGCCGTGTCCGTCCCGTGGACATGTTCCCGCAGACCCAACACGTGGAGAACGTCGTCCTGCTTGTCCGCAGGTCTGTTATATATTGTCCTCCGTTCGTGCCTCAAAGAGGTACAGTTTTCTCGGCTTGAAGGTGAGCAGCCGGAGGTCCAGTATCTCGCTCGCCTCGCTGATGTCCTTCACCGACCCGTCCTGATAGAGTATGTCAATGGAATCGGCTTTCTCGGAGTACGTGTTGCTTGTGGATACATGCTCCTCATAGAAGTAATGCGCTTCCTCTTTGGGTATATCCAGCGACTGTGCCAGCCGTTCTGACAGTGCGTCTTTCTCGCTCTCCGTCAGCGGGTTCTGCCGCAGTGTGCCACGGAACAGACGGCGGTTGATGAACATATCGCACAGCAGTGCCAGCACCCTGTCCGAATGGTTCATCCACGCCTTGATGGCACTCAGCACATCGCTGTCGTCTAAGAGTGCGTACTGCCGCAACGCCTCGCTGTCAGCAGTCATCGCCCCGGCGGTGATATGGTTGTAGAGGAAATAACGCAGTGCGGGGGCGCAGAACAACTCCTCTCCATGTCCAGCGAGTTCCTTTGCACGTTGAAGAATCTTGATTAGCAGTTGCTCGGCGGCAACGGAGGTCTTGTGCAGATACACTTGCCAGTACATCAGCCGTCGTGCAACAAGGAACTTCTCAACGGAATAAATGCCCTTCTGCTCCACCACGAGGTGGTCATTAACCACGTGCAGCATCTTCAGCAGCCGCTCGCTCGCCACCCTGCCTTCCTGCACACCGCAGAAGAACGAGTCGCGGCACAGGTAGTCCATCCTGTCCACATCCAACTGCGACGAAAGCAACTGGTGGAAGAAATGTCTGGGATATTGGTTGCGGAATATATCAATGGTCATCCTTAACGGATGAGGTCGTTCAGCAGTGGCGAGGTCGCGATCAATCCGCTCCATCATCAGCAGACTGATTTCCTCATGGGTGATTCCGTGAACGAGCGTATGTTCCAGTACGTGCGAGAAAGGTCCGTGTCCCACATCGTGCAGCAGTATGGCAATCTGCGCCGCCTCGTTCTCCTCGTCGGAAACAGGAACGCCCTTCTGCTGGAGCATGTTCAGTCCCTCCTGCATCAGGTGCATCGCCCCGACCGAATGGGAAAAGCGGCTGTGCTGCGCGCCCGGATAGACGTAGTAACTGAGTCCCAGCTGGCGGATGCGTCCCAACCGCTGCACAAAGGGATGCTGAAGCACGTCATACACCTTGTCCGTGGACAGGGTGACGAATCCGAACACAGGGTCGTTGATGATCTTGCGCTTGTTCATAGCGTTCTATTTGGTGAGCAGCGCAAGCGACTGCCGCATACGGAACAGTGTCTCCTCTTTGCCCAGCACATCGGTGATAGCCCATATATGCGGACCGCGCGCCGCGCCCACCAGACAGATGCGGAAGGCGTTCATCACGATTCCCGTGCCGTACTCCTTTTCCGCAATCCAACCCATCACAACCTTGTCCAGATTGTCCGCCGACCAGTCGTCCTCCTTCTCTAACAGGGCTGTCAGTTCCTGTATATGGCGCGGACTGTCCTCTTTCCAGCGTTTCTGGACGGATTTCTCGTCAAACCGCACGGGAGCGGCGAAGAAGAAGTCCGCCTGCTCCCACAGTTCGCCCACAAAGTTCACACGCTCCTTCATCAGCCCGACAATATGCGGCAGACGCTCTAACGCACGCTGAGCGGCGGAGGTGTCAAGCTGTCCCGACTCCCGCAGATGCTTCTCCGCAACGGGACGGAAAAGCGCCGCAAGCTCATCGTCAGGTTTGCTGATAAGATACTGGTGGTTGAACCATTTGCCTTTCTCGTAGTCGAATTTCGCGCCCGACTTGCTCACGCGGTCCAACGAGAAGTTGCGTATCAGTCCCTCCATCGAATAGATTTCTTGGTCTCCCGAACTGTGCCAGCCGAGCAGGGCGAGGAAG
>DBVX01000054.1:414-1123 GCA_002308815.1 Bacteroidales bacterium UBA1253 | reverse complement strand
TCTTTCTCGTTGTGGAACTCCAGCGGGAAGACGGGGAATCCGAGCCGGTCGCCGTCGCGTTTGCTGAGTTTGCCGTTTCCGTCGGGCTTGAGCAGAAGGGGCAGATGCGCGAACTGAGGCATCGTGTCCTCCCAGCCGAAAGCCCTGTACAGCAGTACGTGCAGAGGGGCGGACGGCAGCCATTCCTCACCTCTGATGACGTGTGTCACCTCCATCAGATGATCGTCCACGATGTTCGCCAGATGGTANNNGCCGACTTGTACAGCACTTTGTCGTCCAGTATGTCCGACTGGATGGTCACATCACCGCGAATCAGGTCGTGTACTGTGACGCTCTCGCCCGGCTCAATCCTGAAGCGGACAACGTACTTGTCACCGCGTGCGATACGGTTCTGTACCTCTTCTGCGGACAGTGTGAGCGAATTGACCATACCATCCCGTGTATGGGCATCGTATTGGAAATTGTTGATTTCTTTTCTCTTCTGCTCCAATTCTTCAGGCGTGTCAAAGGCGTAGTAGGCGTGACCGCTGTCCAGCAACTGCTTCACGTAGATATGGTAGATTTCGCGCCGTTCGCTCTGCCGGTAGGGACCGTGCGGACCCTTGCCGTCGGGGGCTTCCTTGCAGATGCCCTCGTCGATGCCTATGCCGAGCCAGTCCAATGCCTCAATGATGTACTGCTCCGCACCCGGCACGAAACGGGTGGAGTC
>DBVX01000054.1:0-390 GCA_002308815.1 Bacteroidales bacterium UBA1253 | reverse complement strand
TGCGGACCCCGCCGATATGCAGCGCGCCCGTAGGGGACGGCGCAAAGCGTACGCGAACTTTTCTATCCATAAATTCAGTCATTATTGCATCTCTCCTGAATTGCATCTCTCCTGACCGGCAGGCAACCTTGCCAGCCGATGGACTACGGGCCGCAAAAGTACTATGTTTTTTTGAACGATGCGGTATTTTTTGCATCCTGTATAATATTTTATCGTAGTTTATGGAAAAATCAGTTTTTTTATCAAAAAAAAGAGATTTTATTTTTATCGGATGAAAGAATACTTTACCTTTGCCGCCGAAACAAAAATGCTATCCGCAGATTACAAAATGAAACAGCGTAACCTTTCTTTCGGACAACTGTTCAACCTCAGTTTCGGATTCTTCGGCGT
>DBVX01000004.1:7652-34741 GCA_002308815.1 Bacteroidales bacterium UBA1253 | reverse complement strand
CGCCCGCCGTCTGCCATCAACAGACAATCCCAAGCATTGCTGTTTTGCTTGGGATTGTCTGTTGATGGCAGACTATAAAAGGCTGCTTCAGATGTGTGCCGATTACTGCAACTCCGCCCCAACCGCGTTGTAAAGCTTGCCGTTTCGGCGTATATAAAGAACACCGTTTTCAATATACTTCACAGCATCCTCAGCATTGACAATCTCGCCATTGACCACTTCCATCTCAACAACCGGTTCGCCTTCCACCACAATGCGCACGCGCTGCGCATTCAAAGGCACCTCACTGCGAAGGAAGCCGCGGTAAGCCGGAAAGTCAGTTCCGTCCTTTACTTTCTTGATCTGATTGCTGCTCAACCCGTAAAAAGTCGTTCCGCCCTGTGTGCTAAACACCTTACCTTTTCGGAACGTTCCAACCAAAAAGATGTTTCCGACACTATTGTAGCCTGAAAGTGCCATGATGTCGTAACCGGACTGAATATCGGCATCGGTGTTAATGGTAACAGAGGGGAACACAAACGATGTTTTCGCCGCCAGTTTGGCATTGGCGTTCACAATATATCCTTTGCCTGCCTGAATTGACTGCGCGTTAGAGAAAAAGATTTGAATCGTTGATTCATCCACTTTCTCTGTATAGCGGAACTCATAGATGCGGCCATTCAGACCAAGCGCTGTAAGCGGTGACTTCCTCACGTCGAATGGCAGGCACAGTGTTGACCAGACACCTTGCTTGAACTGACGGTTCAGTGTGGCGGACGTTACCTTCACGCCGTTGTAGTTCTCTGCAAACCATGTGTAATACTCATCGGTCTCATTCTCCTGCAGAACAATGTTGGAAGGCAATGCTGTAATCGTTTGGGTATATACCTGTGTTTCGAATGCCTCATTGGTGAACGTTGCCGTATAGGTGACATAACCATCTTCCGTCCCTGAAGCAGGAGTGGTTTCCGCCACGCTGCTGACCGTCTCTGTCTCTACGTGAGAGGCATCGCTGATGCAGACACGTGTAGCGGTGCACTGGCTGTAGTCGGCATTCCAAGCGTAGGTCGGCTCGCCCCAGTCGTGACCCAGAGCGGCAACCGTCTCGGTATGAACCTGTTCAGCGAAAGCCTCATTCGTGAAGACTGCGGTGTGGGTGTCTGTTCCTTCGGTCTCACACGTTGCATCCACGGTTTCGATTGTTGCATTGACCGTTTCCTCCTCCACGTGTGAGGCATCGCGTTTGCAGACACGGGTGGCGGTGCATTGTGTGTAGCCGTCATTCCAAGCGTAGGTCGGCTCGCCCCAGTCGTGAGTATGACCCTGCTCTTTGACGAGTCGAACCGAGTAGCCTTGCGCGCGGGAGCGTGAAGTACTAGTATAGAAGAACTCATTATCAAAGAAAACGGTGAATGCGGTGATTTCGTCATTGGCGGTAGAGGACCAATAGTATCCGTCCGTCCCTTCGGCATCGTATGTTTTTCCCAATCGGCTGCCCGCAGCGGGAAGGAATACCGCACCGGCGGCTTCCATCTTAATCCATTGCGCAGAGTTGTAGATGTTGTGCGTGAAATTGTCCGCACTGGTGTTGGAGAAATAGGAGTCAACCGCTTCTAGTCCTGCCTGTATGCTTGCGACAAATGTGCATTCAGCGGGCAGCTCCCAGTCATCGGGCAGCACAACCAGACCTTTCACGCCGTTGACGGTGGCAAATCCGAACTTGGAGGAAGCGTCTTCGCGCGAATAGAAAAGGTAGTTCCACTCATCGGCAGTCATTGTGCGCCAAACGCCCGCCGTATTGCCTCCGTTGACGATGCTGTTGATTCCCCAATCCACAAAGGCGGAATAGGCGTTATCATTTTGCGGAGCGTTCCGGCGAGCCGGAGCGTCAAATGTGTCATCGGGGTCATCCAGATTGCCACCATTCTCGAAATAGTTGCCACAATCTTTGCACTCATGAGCGGTGGGTTGGGTACCTGTACCCCAGCCGAACAGGTCAATCCAACCGGAATAATCATCGGCTATTTGGACATTGTATGCGCCGATGTAGTCATATTGGTTATTGGCGAAACGGAAGGTCTGTGACGATGCCTGAAACTGCAGGTTCGCCTGTGAGAAGACGATGCGCCTCTCATTGTCGCCAACAGTAAACGGATGTTCAGCGAAGTTTGTATTGACTCCCGTCACGTCTTGTTTGAACATAGCGGTAAGGACAATGTTTTCCGTCACAACTATCTCACGCGGATTGGAGAAAGCACCGTCTGACCACTGGTCGAAAATGTAGCCTTCATCCGCTGTAGCGGTCAGTACTGCGGTCTCGCCAGCATAGTAAGAGGGTTTGTCAGCCGCAGCCGTACCATGTCCGTCATCGTTCACTGTTACTGTGTATTTGGTGTCCTCCTCGAAGACGGCGGTGAATGTCAAATCCTCCGTAACAACTACGCTGCGGACAGCACCTGCGGAAACAACGGAAGATTCTTCATCCGCCCAGCGCACAAAATGATAGTGATCGGCCGGAGTAGCGGTAATGACAGCCGTGTTGGCGGAGCAGTCAGGTGCCGTTGTAACGGTTGCCGTACCTGTTCCTTCCGTCTGCACGCCGACAGCCAGAGTGAAGGGGAACTGATCGCCGTAAGTAGCATAGTTGTTGAACAAACTCCAAGTGGCGGCTGCCTTGTAGGCGGGCACTCTGCCGCAGGGTACAGTAACACTCATTCCCGCACCTGAACCGGAATAACCTGACCAAGCGGGAGGATTGACGGCTTCCGAGCGGATGGATGTGATTCCCGAAGAGGTCATCGCATCATCGCCTATACTGAGAAGCGAAGCGGGGAAAGTAATTGATGTCAGATTGCTCATTGAATAGAACAAGTAAGCCGGAATACTCTCCACTCCCTCTCCTATGACAAACGAAGTGATTTGTGTGCATACATCAATGAACGGCGATTGGGAATCGGAAGCAGGGGAAGCACAATTACGGGCGTTCCAGACAATTGATGTCAGATTCGGGTTGTCATAGAAAATCTCCTCACCTACGCTGGTTACGTTTTCGGGGAAGGTGAACGATGTGATATTTGGACAATAAACAAAAGCATAGTCACCGATAGTTGTCAAAGCGTCCGGCAAATGTATTTCTGTGCATAGTACACCCGCGAACGCGTATTGTCCCAATGTTGTTACCGTCGAAGGTATGTCGGCAGAAACAACTGACTGACAGGAAAAGAAAGCAAAATCACCCACTTTTGTCATCCCTTCCGGCATAATCACCTGCTGAATGGTTCTCCATGAAGCAAGCCACGGAACAGTATAGTTATTCGCATCAGTAAAGGTGAAATCATACATATCGCCATACCCTTCGATGGTCAGGACGGTCTCATCATCATCAAGCGACCAAACCAGATGATCGCCGCAGACTCCGGACTTTGGATTCGGCTCCTGCTCAGTAAGGGTGATTACCACATCATCACAATTTGTATTGTAACCGCAATTCACGAAAGGTGTTTTCCAGACAGCGTTGCCGTAAATAGTACCGGACATATCGTAATATTTGTCCAACGATGGGATATACCAATTATGTCCGGTCACCTTGTACATATCCTCATTTTCGGAAGACTTGCCAAGATACTTGAAGGATATGTTGCCTGATGTCACGTCATAGAATTGTTCGTTGAGACGGATTTGTGAATCATAAAGAGCACCTGCGTTGCCCCCAATGGCATAGTCCCCCGACAGCAAGTAGTTGTTCCCTGTAACAATTTCGGCAATGGCAAACAGAGAACCTTCCGGAGTGTAAAGATATACGGAATAATCGCCATCCGTCCCCGCTGTCTCGTTATTGACAGCCGTGTAATAGGACAGGGTTTGCGCATAATGATTGGAAGCCGAAGCCCCACCCAGATAGGCGGCTGTGACAATGCCATTGCTCTCGCTGATGGATGTGATTGGTTTGGGAGAACTTGTCCAACTGGTTACCGATTTGTTACCCGGAAACGTATTGTCGTTTGAGGAGATGGCTGTTCCGTAGGCGGAAACCAGCGTGCAATGCGGATTGCCGTAATCAGAATAGTTGGGCTTGTTTTGTTTCCAATATGTGGAATTATAATCAACTCTCCATATCAGCATCCCGTGTCCGGGCAGATCCGAGTCCCACCCTGTCTGCTGACGGTTCTCAATGTAGTAATTCACCCCCTCGGTAGTACATACTTGATAAGTTCCCAAAGCGTTGATTTGATAGCATTTGTAGTTGCTGTCCTCTGAAGGGTAGAGTGTCAGGTTGGCAGGGGTATTGCCCGGATTCACAGGCGTGTCCCAACCCAGATAAATGCGTTCCCACGGACTGTAGTTCGGCGGACAGGTGCCGCACCCGTCCACGCCGTTGCTATCCTCGCCGTTATAACTGCCGCTGTCCATTATGTCATAGCCTCTGGGGGTGACCTTGTTGCTGTAGTTACTGCCGTAACTCGTGTCGTAAAAATCAGGCAGACCCAGCACATGGCCGAACTCATGGCATATCGTTCCAATGCTGGTACGGTCACTTGTACTGCCGCATAATTCACCGGACATGGCATAATTGTTGATATACAATCCGTCCACCATACACTGTGTTGCCGAGTACGTGCAATTGCCAAAATAGCGGGCACTGTACAAGTTCCAGTTGTGCGGCCATATTGTAGCGGCGGCACCTCCGTCTGCCTCACCCTTGCCGGCATAAATGATATAGACGAAATCTATCTCATCATCGCCATCGTTGTTGTACAGGTTGAAATCCACATCGTATTGTGTATTGACAGCTTTTACCGCCTCAACCACCACATCGCCGGCATACATATCCTCTCCCCGTGCGTTGTCTTTATTAGCACCATAGTGAGCATAGCCGTACTGAAGTTTGACAGGACCATAGACATCAAAATCCGGCACATATAGTCCTCTTGACTGTGACCGGAAATACTCGCGCACCGAATTGTGCGTGTTTCCGTAGGTGTAATTGGTGCCGTTCATCATCTGATTGAAAGCCGACTGTGTATTGCCGGACTTCATCTCCACATCATCATAGTTGACCAGAATGACAATACCTCTCGGTGCCAGATTGATTGTACCAATCGACCGTTGGGGACGCGATTCCAGATAGCGCGGTGAAGCCTTGCGCAGATTGTTCAATTGTTCCACGGACTTTTCAGACACGACAACCGTACCGTCATCCATAAGAACATACGCAACCCCTTGACTGTCCTCCAACCAGTGGCCGAACTCATCACCAACCATCTGAAGAGTCACGCTCGAACCATCGTTGGTTTTGTACACCCTCCAGCCGGGACGGGCAGGAACAGCGAGCAGCGATTGCAAAAGAGTAACCACAAATAAAATAAGGAGAAAGAATCTGTTTTTCATAAAATGGAATATTATGGTGTATAAATTTTCGCAAAGTAACACAAAATCGCGCAAATGTATGTTTTAATTTTCGATATGACAACGTATGGAACAATTTTTTTTGAAAAATAAACGGAATAACGCATTTTTTGTAATAATTGGGAAAGCCGGCAAACCTAAAAAAAGAAGCCCCGGCTCATTACCAAGGCTCCTGAATACGATGTTATTCTGAGTCAACTCCTTCTTACTTGAACAGAGAAAGAATGTTACTGATGCTCGAAGCGGTCTGCTGGGCGGTTCCGATGGCTTCCAGCGTGTTGTTTTTCGCCGATTTCAGTTTCTCCGTATCCACATTGCTGACCATATTGCCCAGACTGTTGGTCACGGTACCCGCCAGTTGGTCGGTGACCAGATTGTTTGAGCCGAGAACCAGTCCTGTTGCGAAATTTTTCCAGTATTCGCTGTTCTTGGCGTTGGTCTTCAGACCCTGACAACTTTGAAGCAGCTGGATGGTATTCAAGGCGTTGTTGAGATTGGTGTAATCATACTTTCCATCCTTCTTGTACTGATTGTACAAAGCATTCAACGCCCTTCCGGCATCCACACCATCGTTCGATGTGGAGGCCGCCGTTGCTACGGAACTGCCTGCGGATGAAGAAGACGTACCCTGAATAGCGGAACAACTGCTTAATACGAGCAGAGCAATCAGACTGACAAATAATACTTTTTTCATACCTTATTAATTTTAGTTGTTTTTACCTTATTAAGTATGTTTTAGTCACTATCGCGGTGAAAATACGCGCAAATGTACCGCAGTCCGAGAAATTACGCAAGAAAAACAAATAAAGTTTAGGAAAAATATCAAAAAATTTGGTCGCATAAAAAAAACACCATACCTTTGCCCCGCTTTCTTGCTTGGAAAGCAGGGAAAGGTGGGTGAGTGGCTTAAACCAACAGTTTGCTAAACTGTCGTANNTGTACCGGGGGTTCGAATCCCCCCTTTTCCGCCAAAATACAGCCGCGTGATTTATTTGGAAAGTAATCACGCGGCTGTATTTGTACACCAACTGCAAAGTAGAAGGGTTACATAATTTACCGTATGGTCTTGTCAGAAGGGGACTTGACGGTGTACTCCAGATACAAGGTTTGCGCCTGCGATTGCTGGATGTCAAGCGTGTAGGTCAGATAGCCTTTCTCCGTATCGTTGTCCGCTCCCTGAGTGGTCTTGTTGGAAAGGGTGACGCGGATGTCCTTGTTGGCGGAAACGGGGTACTGGTCCTTAAGGACAAGGCGGACAGGTTCGCTCTTGGTGTTGCGGACGGTGGTCTGCCAAGCGTAGGTTTGTTCCCTGCTATTTCCCAAAGTTTTGGAGGATGTGAACTCCTTCGCCTGCTCGCGCTTGACCTGAATGGCGGGGTCGGAGCCGAGGGTGAGGCTGATATTCTCATCAGTGGAGGAGGCGGTGAGGTAGGTCTGTCCGAAGAACGTGCCGTTGTAGTGAACTGAAGCCAGTCCGTCAAGCAGGTTCAAGCGGGTCCAGTTGCGTATCCGCGCCACGAGGAAGACATCGGTGTTGTACTTGGGCACGACCTGATACACATAGTCCATTTCGGTGAGCTGTTCCTCGCCGAGGGCGATAATCTGCTCCTTGCCGTTACCCTGCACATCGTATGGCACATCGATGCGGTATTCCAGCGAGAGGTCAGTTTGCGTGGTGGTGATGACCGATGCCGCCGTATTACTTTCCGCCACGACCTCCTCCTCATAGACCATCGCCATGTCCGCCATCGGTTCCGCCATTTTCGCCATCGCCACGTTCGCGCTGCGGCGGGGTTTGGCGACAGGTTCCTGTATGCGGAGGTACCACGGTGAGAGTTCGGGTACATGGTTGTTGGTGGAGGGTTGAGCGGTGGAGAGGGTGAGGCGCACCTGTTTCCAGTCGATGCCGGTGGTCTGCGTGATGAAGGCTTTCTTAACCAGCCGTGCGGGCTGACCAATCTTGTCTATATTGACATCATACTGCATGTTCCACGCGGCGGCGGTGGTGTAATACTTGATGAGAAGTTCCTGCTTTTGTGTTTTCGGGCTGCTGACAGTCAGGAGCAGCACGCCGCAGCGGTTCTTGCTTTTGGTGGACTGTTCGGAAATCTGTTTTTTCAGCCGCTGTATGGCAAGGTTGGCATCCTCAATCGCCTGCTCCGCCTGCGCCAGCTGATGTTGGAAGGCTGCGGACTTGTTCTTGTAATACATCAGGTTGGCATCGATGGTGGCGGTGGACACCTTGTCGGACGATACGGAAGCCTGCACGCCTTCCTGCAAGAGCACAAGGGATGTTGTCAGCGTGGTCTTGAGTGCCTGCTGCTGTTTCAATTCCTCCTGCCGCTTCTGAAACTCCTTCTCAAGGCTGTCCTTCTCCATACCGGAGGATGAGAGGTAGTCGGTGATGAACTGCGAGGAGGTGATGACCGTCCCGCCTCCGAGCGTGAGTTGGATGGAGGGGATGTTGAGTTTGGGACTGAGACCTTCCACACGAATCTCGTTCTGGCCTTTCTGCAGACTGAGTGTTTCCGTCTGCCGGATTTCCGCTCCGTTCAGAAAGAGGGAAACGGATGTGACGGTGGCTAAAAGAATGGTAAGCATATTGAATTGGATTTTTATTTGCGGAAAGAGTAGTATTTCTGCGCGAAGAAACTGACGGCTACAGTAATGAGGGTGACAAGTATCTTGGAAGGAGTGGGATACCAGCCGAACAGTTCGACTGTCAATTTAAGCCCCACATAGTTGATCAGCAAATTTAGTGCCACAACGAGTATATACCGTATGAGCTGCCTTCTTTCGCGCACGGAAGAGCCGGTGAAGGTGACGTTGCGGTTGAGCCAGAATCCGGTCAGAAGTGTAATTGGGAAAACGACGCAAAGGGAAGCGATATGAGGGGTAATGCAAAGCGTGCCGGAGAAGGGCAAGGACACATACACAAGGTTGTGCGCCGATTGCACTCCGGCAGCGAAAACATAGTTATACACAAGGAAGTAGAGAATCCAGTCAAGGATGAGGTTGGCACCGCCGCATACAGCGTACAGGAAAAGCTGCTCGGGCAAGTACCGCCGGAAAGGCCGGTAGAAAAAATGAACGGAATTGGTAATAAATTTAGCAAATTTTTGCATAAACAACAGAAACAATATACTTTTGCGCGCTCTTTAAGAAGGCAAAAGTACATCATTTCTGACAAACGGCAAAAAAAATGGACGACTATCACGAAGAAAATGCAACACGTGCGCGCCAAAAAATCTCTTGGTCAGCATTTCCTGCGGGATATGTCGGTCGCCGGACGGACAGCTGACACGGTTACGGGAGGATCTGTTCTGGAAATAGGTCCCGGAACAGGTGTCCTCACGCAGTTTCTTCTCAATAATCCCGACATTTCCCTCACAGCGGTCGAACTGGATCATGAGAGCGTGGTTTATCTGCAGAACACGCTTCTTGTATCGCATTCGTTCCGGCTGATAGAGGGGGACGTGCTAAAGATGGACTGGGGTGAAATGTTTGACGGCGATTTTTCCGTCATAGGCAACTATCCGTACAATATAAGCAGCCAGATATTTTTCAAGGTGCTGGAATACAAGGACCGGATATCCGTATGCTCTGGAATGCTTCAAAAGGAGGTGGCAGAGCGACTGGCATCCGTGCCGGGGAAAAAGGCATACGGCATATTGTCGGTGCTGCTACAGGTATGGTATGACATCGAGTATCTTTTCACTGTGGACGCGCAGATGTTCAACCCTCCCCCGAAGGTGCAGTCCGCCGTCATCCGTCTGACAAGAAACAAACGACGAAGTCTTGGGTGTGACGAGAGTCTGTTCAAGACAGTGGTCAAGACCTCGTTCAACCAGCGGCGAAAACAGATGCGCAATTCTCTTCAGCAGCTGGCAGGAAAGGGAAATCCCGTCCTTGAAGAGGATATATTCAGCAAGCGCCCCGAACAACTGTCAGTGGAAGAATTTGTAGAACTCACCAAACTTTTGCAACCATGTCAGAACTGAAAATATTCTATAAAGACGACAACGAGCGAATCCGCGTGGCACGCTCCATCAACGCCTTGAAAGATCTTGACAAGCACGATATCGTATGGATTGACCTGTTGGATGTCAGCGACAAGACGGAGGACACCCTTGAGGGATTCCTCAAAATCGACATACAGGAGGACGAGGAAATGGAGGAAATCGAGATGTCAAGCCGTTACATACAGACGGATGACTCGATAGTGGCGAACTCCAACTTCCTGAAAGATGACTACTCGGTGGAGCCGGTGAACTTCATCATCAAAAACAACATACTGGTGACGACCCGCGACACGGAATTGGGCAGTTTCAACGAGACGATGAAGAAAATGTTCGTCAACGCCCGCAACTATCCGAACGGCTATCACGTACTGGTCGCGCTGATGGAGACACGTGTGGAAAAAGACGCGGATATGATTGAGGACACAACAGACCTTATTACGGCTCTGTCCGGCAAAATCAACGCGAAAGAGGAAATGGACGAGAAAGTGCTTATACAGATAAAGGACCTGCAGGAAAAAGTGACTCTTATACGTCAGAACGTGATGGACAAACAGCGGGTGATAAGTAATTTTCTCAAATGCGACCTCTTCCCGCAGGAACTTCAACCGAGACTGACGATGGTCATCAAGGATATCAACTCGCTATTGGACTACACACGTTTCGGATTCGACCGTCTGGACTACCTGCAGGACACGTTCCTCGGTCTGGTAAACATTGAGCAGAACAATATCATCAAGATATTCACGGTAGTAAATATCGTGTTCCTGCCCCCTACCCTGATAGCCAGCATGTACGGAATGAACTTTGACTTCATGCCGGAACTGCACTGGCACTACGGATACGTATGGGCTATCGCCCTGATGGTGGTTTTCACACTGGCTGTGCTGCTGTTTTTCAAACTGAAAAAATGGTTATGAACATTATCAACAACCTTTTCCGAACTGGTTGTTGATAAGTGTCAACAAGCAGTTTTTTTCAAACTTTTCCATTTTTATTCCTTAAAATTCCGCGTTTATAAACTATAAAAAATGTAGTTTTTATCGGAATTATTCACATTATATACATTCTATTATTTTGTTGCCTTATTATAATCGTAATCACATATAATAAAAGTTACGGACAATCGTAACTTCTCGCAGGCATATATCTATCGTAGTTGGTTCAGGATATGTACAAGACAGAAGGAATAGTGCTGGCTGTCCAGCGTAAGAGTGACAAGTCTTCGCTTGTGCATGTCTATACCCGTGAATACGGCAAGGTGCTGTATATGGTATATGGAGGCGGGAAGCGTTCAGGATGTGTGAACAGGAACATCCTGACACCACTGTCGTGGATAGAGATTGAAGGGAAGGAACTGTCAGGAAAGTCCCTGCACGGTCTTGTGTCCGCCCAACTGCATTATGTGCCGCAGCATCTCCCGACCGATGTACGCAGGCAGTGTGTGGCTATTTTTATGGCTGAAATGCTGTACAAAACCTTGTGCCACCCTTTGAGTGACGAGAAGGTGTTCGATTACATTAGCAGCCTTATTATTGAATTGGACACAAGTGACTCTATAGAGCATATACCGAGTCACTTTCCAGTACGGTTATCTGAACTGATGGGGTATGGGGGCGAGCCTTTGGAGGAGTTCAGGAACCTTCATTCCTCCGCGTTGCTCAATATGCTTTCCACCAATTGAGGCACGCCTTCCGTGGCTTTCTTTCTGATGTGCTGTATTCTTGCCCCGTAAGGCGAGAGGGCGGGCTGTCCCGGGTCAATAAGGTAGATCTGCGCTTTATCTGGCGCGTACTGCAGCAGCGAAGCGGCAGGATAGACGTTCAGGCTGGTGCCCACCACAATCATTATGTCCGCCGTGGAGGCTATGTCGCAGGCCAAGGTGAAGTACGGCACGCCTTCCCCGAAAAAGACAATGTAAGGTCTGAGCAGCGAGCCGTCCGGGTGACGGTCGCCGTAGTGCTGCTCCCATCCTTCGAGCGGTACGGTGGCTGTCTCGTTGATGGACGAGCGCAGTTTGGTTATCTCTCCGTGTAGGTGAACGACGTTCTTCGCCCCTGCCCGTTCGTGAAGGTCGTCCACGTTCTGGGTGATAATCTGTGTGGAGGGCATAGCCTGCTGCAGTCTGGCTATGGCTATGTGTGCTGCGTTGGGCTGCGCTTTCAGCGCGTCGCGACGACGGGCGTTGTAAAAGTCCACAAGCAGTTGCGGGTTGCGCTCCCATGCCTCGTGGGTGCAGATGTCCTCTACGCGGTATTTCTCCCACAGTCCGTCCGAGTCACGGAAGGTGCTCAGTCCGCTTTCGGCGCTGATTCCCGCGCCGGTAAATACTACAATTTTTTTCATAGTTGTGAGTATTATAGTTGTTTATTATTATGATTCAAACAGGTCGTTCATCGTTATTTGCCGTTGGATACCGTTTGCCCATGCGTTGCGTTTCAGGCCATACGATGTTATCATTACGATGCTGACGCCCTTGCGGGTTCTTGTTTTTGATTGGAATGTGCCTGTCTTGTTGCGCAGTTCCAGATCATAACTCTCTGTCAATTCGTACTCTCCTTGCGCGAATTTTATTTCACACAGGTTGATTACGTTATCGTCCCTCTCAATGACCATATCAATCTGCACACCTTTTTCATCCTTGTCTTTTGACTTGTATACCCAAGAATGGACATTGCTGATCACGCCTGCAATCCCCAATGCCTTTTTTATCTGACTGATGTGTTGGAAACAGACCCGCTCGAATGCCAAGCCGCTCCAAGCATTGTAGGCAGGCTTGGTGATGGTGTGCGACCAGTAGTCCTTCTCATTTATGTCTTTGGATGCTATAAACTTGAAATAGAACAGCGTAAAATTGTCAATCAACTGGTGGACGGTTTCTTTCTTAACTTTTCCAATCGGTGTGAATGAACGGATAAAATCGCATTGCTCAAGCTCTTCCAAGATTTTCGAGAGTGTACCTCCGTTGTTTACTCCGATCGCTTCAATAAGTTCGCTTCGAGTCATACCAGCCTTTTTTGTTCCGAGTGCTGTTACTACATTGATATATGCCTGCGGATGCCGGAACAGCGATTTGTATAAGGCATCAAATTCGCCGCGCATCTTGCCATCGGGATAGAAGAACAGACGGTCGATATTCTGCGCCCAAGAAAGGTCTTTCCGAAGCATATCCCAGTAGAAAGGTATGCCGCCCAGCACCATATATGTTTCAAGTATATTACGCCTGCTCATACCGAGATTGCGCTGTCCGGCATATTGTTCGCACTCATGCAGGGTGAACGGACGCAGGTAAATCTGCTGTGTCAGCCGGTTATGCAAGCCGCCGTAGTTTTTTACTATTTTGTCAATAATCCAAGAAGTAGCACTGCCGCACACAACCAAGACAATATCTCTTCTTGCCGTAGCCCATCCGTTCCAAAAATGGTCAAGCGCGGAAACAAACTTGGAATTGGGTGTGTCAAGCCACGGCAACTCGTCAATGAAGACGATTTTTTTGCCTTCGGGCAACGAGTTGAGGTGTTGCGCGAGGATAAAAAACGCCTGTGACCAGTTCTTGGGGCATTTGACTTTCTTCATACCCGCAATAACCAGAGAGTTGGCAAATTCCTCCAGTTGTTCACGCGTTGAAGCGTCCTGCAGCCCGGTGTGCTGAAAGGCGAACTGATAGTTGAATGTCTCTCGGATTAAGTAAGTCTTTCCTACACGTCTGCGCCCATAGACTGCCACGAATTCCGATTTGTCACTGTCTGCCAGCGACTTTAGGAGTTGTATTTCTTCTTCTCTTCCGTATATCATACTGTATAGTATTATGAATTACGGCGGCAAAAGTAGTAAAAATATCTATAGTTTCAACCAAATCTCGATTTTTTTAGCAGATTTGGTGCAGTGTATGGCTGTTTTTGCTATGACTCTGCACCAAATCTATATATTTTTAATATGATTTGGTGAAAAGTAGCACGTTCTTGGCAATCTCAATCGTCTTATCGCCGCTGACAGATCATTAATCTATATAAGGAAAAGGGTGTAGCCAACAGTGGCATAAATACCAACGCCTGCGTGCCGAGGAAGGTATGATGCCTGAAATTTCCAAGAAGCGACGCACGCTGGTCTGACGGCCTGCGCACTTAATGATAACTAAAAATAATTATCTTCATAAATATCGAATCCGGACATACCATCATCGTCGGGTTCGCCACAGTCCCAATCTTCGCGGTCGGTCCAATTGCCGGAATCTTGTGTACGGAAGCGTCGGTCTTCGGCTACGCTGCGGTAATCTTCAACATCATCACTTGAATGCTCATCAGAACCAAAGAGAAAATCAAAAAGTGCCATATCATCAAAAATTTTATAGATGAAGAAATGTGTATTAAATATAGTGCAAAGGTAGTGGATTGAAGTGTAAACTGTTTCACAAGATGCAGAAATCATTCAGTTTTCCTATTTCTTTCAAATTTTGGGATGTTATACTCTGCCACTTTCTGCTTACGATATGTAATACTATCTTCAGTAGCAGATAACTTACTTGCCCAAACAATTATATTACTCAACATAAAGAAAGTACTTCTAATGAGATACGGAGCTTTATAGCTACTTGTATCCTTATCTACTTTCATTGGTGTCTTACCACCATTGTGGCTTCCATCGTTACAGATATCTTCACAAGCCGTATAACAATAGGAAATATAACTTGGAACTAAGAATTGTCTACCCTTTATACAAATCTGCCTTATATAATAGGACGCAGAAGAGAGTCCATCCAGATCATCTGGAAAAAATCCTTTAATTTTTAGTATGTCCGTTACGGCTTCCAGTATTTTTCTAATATCATTATAAGCACTGGAATTGGAGGTTTTGTTTTCCTCTACTATCTCTATAATGCGGAGTAAACTCGATTTATGTTCTAGGTCTGGGAATAATTCAAAGAGGTCTTTATACTTCTGCACGTATCGCGCATTTTCTACTATAGCGGTTTTGATGTTTTGTAACAATTCAATGCTATCTTTGGGCTTGCGATAGTACTTATCCTCTTTCTTCGGATCCCAGTCACGTTTGCCGGTTATAGTTCTTTTCAGTGTTTCATATCCTTCATAACCGCCAGCCGTATAAACATACCATGGAATAAAATGATCTTGTCGTTCACAAAGTTTAATCACGTGCGGCAGGTAATCCGTGAAGACATCCATTGACTCACTCTCATCAACTGAACTTGTTTCAACACAGTTGACATCTAATATAACCGCATAACAATTCTCACGGTTTTCTTCCAACCATTCCATCCCCTCAACGTAGTTTTCTTTATTGATGATGTTCAAATCAAAATTGTTATAAGCATCATCCATGAAACTATCGCTCGGCTCATTGTCAATCCACAGAACGTTATACTTCATAGCTTTCTATAAATGGGAGATTAATAATATACTCAACCTTAAACTCTGAATCATCATGTGATTCGAGTTCTATATTACCACCATAAAATTCTACTATATTGCGCGTGTGCCATCCACCAAGACCTTGTCCCTTGCCGGAAGTAACACCTTGCGTGAACACTTTCTCCGGTGTCATGCCCTTGGGTAACGGCTTACCATTATTGGCAATACGTATCGATATAGCCGATTTAGGATGCCATAGTGACGGCGAAACTGAAATTTGAATGATATTTAGTTTATCATCCTCATCAAAACCATATTTGACAGCATTGCTTGCAATATTCTGCAATACTTGGATAAACTCAGCAGGTGCAAAGGAAATCTTGTAGTCCCTATACTTTAAACCATTCTCCTCAAGGTATGACTTATCGATTGTAAAACCAGACTCCGTCTCATATGCAATATGCAATTCATAATGATCATTCAATTGGTCGCGTTGGAACTGCTCTAACAGATCGTATAACGACACCTCTTCGGGTTTTTCAAACTCCGTATCATCTGTCAGACTATCAACCATATTGATAATCCGCTCTGTCTGTGACTTAAGACCTTGTAATTCTGCATCAATGGTCTTATGAGAACGTGTAGATACTATATCCGTAAGACGAACAATACCATCGTTGTTAACCGCCGCGTATTGGATAAGATTAACGGCATGCTTGATCTCTTGCAAGACCTGACCTAAAGCATGCTTACGCTGATGCATGATTTTGACATATCGATCGTGCTTCTGATCTTGCAACTCGCGCAGTTGAATTCCCGTTTGGGCTAAAAGTTCTTGCTGGTACTGTATTTTGAAATCCGTAATACTACGTTCCTCTGCCATTGAGTCATGTCTCTCCAATGAGGGTACACTGATGCGAATCCATAAAAAATCATTTATAGCCACATGAGCTATATATCTACCAACATGTGCTGCTTCTAACTGCTCTTGCACATAAGGCTTGTATAATTCGCTCACAATATAATCCAAACCAACCAAATCAACATCTCTCTTTAACTTGAAAGCAGCGATATTATGGCTTGAACAAACCACAGTATGTTCACTACCTTGCACATAACGAAAAATTGTTGGTTTCGGATTTTGACCGGAAGTTGCAATAAGTAGAATATTGTTCTCATTGAGAATCAACGGGAATTTATCCGAAGATAGAACAGGAGGCAGGTCAGCAAAATCCTTTACCGAATCGAGTAGATTTTCGGCTAGGTTCTTAATCTTAACCTCGTGAACCTCTCCTTGAAATGTTCTCAAACAGCATCTATATGGTTCCAACAAAAAATATAAGGGTATAAGGTTCTTTAGCCCTTTTGAACGAAGCGACTGTTCTGATATGTATATGTGTGGTGATATAGCCTTGGTAGGGTTGATTGCCTCAAAAGGAACATCAATGCATCCTTTGAAGAGCAGCGCATCTCCGCCTTGCAACAATTTCGTCAGCATATCCACATTGTCCGTACCTAAAGTCATAGAACGCATCTTGCTATTGGTACCCAAAGTAGATGCATCTATCATACGCACCGTACGATGATCACATTTCTCCAAAACAACAAGTATGGAGGCAATATCGGTAGGAAAGAACAAGCGTGAAGGAAGTTGTACTATGGTCGCGAGAGTTCTATCCTCTCTCCATCTTTTCCACAATCGCCTATACCGTCCGTTAAAGGTTAGGCTTGTCGGTGCTATCATCACCAAACGCCCACCATCGTCAAGCATGTCATACATCCGCTCCCATTGATCCAAATCACCGCGTAATCCAAACGGAGGAGTTGTGATTATGGCTTTAAACATATCGCCTCGATGGGCGGTATTAGAATCTCCCAACTTAATATCTGCATCGACACCATGCACCATGAGCCGCACCTGACCAGCAGCCCAAGTTTGCTGGTTGATCTCCTCTCCGACGAAATGATATTGAGGAGCAGCGACGGCGTAAGAGTTCATACCAGCAAACGGATTATATACCGTTGTTCCTTCCGGTATGCCTTTCAATGAAGCAACGGCCAACTGCGTGAGTTCTGCCGGTTGCATCATGAACTCACTGAAAGAGCCAATGCTCTCAGTTGGCGAACACAATATATCTACCGCTTCAGCCGCATTGTCAAGAAGGAAGTTCTTCTCTTCTTCAGACAGAACGTCGTGCTGGAACGGTGCCTTTTCGAATATCTCAAACGAATGAAAACGGCTCGGACAAATCTGGAGAGCGATATAGCCCAACAGTTCAATACGCGCATCAACTATTGCTGCTTTAGCACGTCGATAATTACAATATTTGAAAATAATATTGTGCACTGACAATTGCGGGGCTGTATGTGACATCTTTGCCATAATCAAATCTCCAAATTAAAGGATGAAACAATCAATAAATTTTTCTGTTGTTTTCTTGAATTCGGTGCAAAAGTAGAGGCTTTTAGTGTATAGATTTGTACCGGTAAAAATTCCACATCACGGCATAGTCGGAGGTAATTGTGGGAGAACATCATTGTCTTCAACCGCAGGCAGAGGGTGGACGGTACTTACCTTCGCACCCAGTTTAACCAATTTGTTGGCTGAACCGAGGACGCTCTGCCCTTTATTCGCCTTATCCACCACAGCATCATAAGCCGTATTGAGTTCGCCGAGCTTCCTGCCCATCTTCTGCACGCGTTCAAGAAGATCGCCAACCCGTCCAAGCAGTTCCTCTGCGGTGTCACAGATAGCCTTGTTGTTGGCGTTCTGCTTGATAGCCGTCCACGTCACCTGTACAGCTCGCAAGGCGGCGTATAGATTCTGTTCGCCTACGATGAATACACCCTGGTTCATCGCTTCGCGCCACAGCGTGACATCGGAAGCAAGTGCCAGTTGGAGCGCTGCGTCCACCGGAACGAACATCATCACAAAGTCCACACTCTGACGCGGCGCTTTGATGTATGAAGCATAGTTCTTCTTCGCCAATTCCTTGACGTGATTACGCACGCTCTTGATGTGTGCAGCCAAGGCTATGTTGCGTGCATGGTCATCCTCGGCGTTTGTGTAATCCACAAAGGCATTGAGTGACACCTTGGAGTCAATAATCAAATCGCGTGTCTCATCCAAGTGTACGATGATGTCCGGTTGCATCCGATGCGCGGTCTCGTCGGATATAATGATGTTACCATTCGCGTCACGCAGATATTCTTGCGCATCATATTCCAGACCACGCTCCAAGCCAATCGATTTGAGCAGCGTTTCAATCTTCTGCTCACCCCAGTTGCCCTGCGTCTTGTTCTCCGCTGTCAAAGCGTTGCTAAGCCGGTCGGCACTGTCACTCACTTTCATCGTCGTATTAACAAGCGTAGCAATCTTCTCTTTGATGGCTTCGGTGGAAGTCTCCTGCGTGGATTTGTTCTCTTTGAGAGCGGTCTCCATCTTGGCTATCGTCTCTTTCAGCGGATCAACAATCTGCTTCATGCTGGTCGAATTGGACTGTTGCAACTCCGCCTGACGGTCTTTGAGCATTTGGTTAGTAACATTCTGCACCTGCTCTTTCATAGTTGCAAGTGCTTGCTCGTAACGCTTATGCTCCGCTTCAATGGCTTCCGTATGGCGCTTCTCCATAGCCTCAACAGCGTCCTGATGTGCCTTTTCTTTTGCATCCAGCAACTCTTGTGAATGCTTCTCCACGTCCTTCTTGGATTGCTCTAAATTAGATTGAGCGTTCTCCAAGTCCGACTCCAGTTTGGCAACAGCCGCTCTGTGATCAGCCTCCGCTTGTTTTGCCGCATCATCCAGCGCTTTTGCCTGCGCTGTCTCTGCTGTGGATTTAATACTGCGTAGCACGAAGAAGGCTACTACTCCGGCCAATACAAGACCCAATACGAATGACAATAAAATTTCCATAGATCAATATCTGTTTTTTCAAATCCGGTGCAAAAGTACGGCGTTATTGTGCAACCTATTTGCACAACAAAAACAATTATGGTTTGAGGCAGCCGACAGGAATAACGTATACACCATCTGCACGGCGGTATGCATACTGCCCGCCGGTAAGAATCATCAGGAAAGACGGTTTGGTCATTTTTTGTTCATCAATGTCATTCGCCAAGGCAAGCAGATGTTTAGCAGCCTCATTCTCTTCGTGTATTCCCGTTTTTACCTCCACAGCAGCCCAACGACCGTCACGCAGCGCCACGACAAGGTCGCACTCCAGATCTTTCTTGTCATGATAATGATATACATCACCGTCATTTGCCTGTGCATACACCCGCAGGTCACGGGCGCAAAGGTCTTCAAACAAGAACCCGAAAGTGTTAAAGTCTTTTTGCAATCCCAAAGGACTTATGCGCATCAGTGCAGCCGCTATGCTCGGATCCACAAAGTGCCGTTTGGGTGCTGTCCGTATTGTGGTTTTTGAGCGCAAGGCAGGAGACCATGCAGGCACATCGTCTATAATAAAGATACGCCTGAGAGCGGTCATGTAAGTGGCAAAGGTGTTTGCCGCAATAGTTTGGTCAGTGGCACGGATATCAGCCATGATGGTCTCATTAGAAGCCATGGTGGATATGTTGCGTGCATAGGACTCCAGCAGTTTCCGCACACGAAGCGGATTCTTTTCCACGCCATCCACGCGATGGACATCAAAATTTATCACCTCCTCCACATAGTTGCGAGCGGTTTTCAGTGCCGCCCGTTCTTTGAGTCTGACACTTGCCGGCCATCCGCCACGGCAGATGGCGTATGCAAGCCGCTCTATCGTCAAGTCAGATTGTGCAGCGACTTGCGGCTGACTGTCAAATAACGCGCGGAGACTTACCATACCGTTTGATTCGCAGGACTCCCACAGCGACATCGTGCGCATTCGCAAGAGTGCGATTCTGCCGACCCCCGAGTGCATCCTTTTCTCGTCTTCATCCGCTGTTTTGTCATCTTTTGGTACTGCCGAGCCGGTCAGAATGAATTGTCCGACCTCACCGCGCATATCAACAGCAAAACGCACTGCATCCCACAATACGGGGGCTTCCTCCCATTCGTCAATCAATCGCGGAGTCGCCCCTTCAAGCAACAAAGAAGGCGTATTCGCCGCTATTTGTTTGTACCGTTTTGATTGGTCTCGGTCTTGCATAAACAAGGCGCTTGCAGCAGCGTTGCGTGCCGTATAGGTCTTGCCGCACCACTTTGCACCTTCTATTAACACTGCGCCCGAAGCCTCCAATTGTTCTTGTAGTTCGGCATCGCAAACACGGGGTTTATAGTCTTTTACTACCATAGTTCAATGTCGTTTGGACTGATATAAAAATGTCGTTTTATTTTTCGGCGCAAAATTACTAATAATAAAACAATTGTGCAAACAAATTGACAAATTTGGCATATATTTATTGACACGTTTGGTATTTCTTTATTGACAATAATGGTATTGTCTTATGGCTATCATAAAGTCTGTTCCTGCATATATGTAAATCCGTTTGATGTTGCAAAGGAATAGAGCTGTTGTGCAACCTATTTGCAGTCGAAATACAAGGCGTGCATTTTTTGAATTTTGGTCTGTAGCTGATTGCGGAGAGATGCAGGAGCAAGCACCTCCACATCGCTGCCAAACGAAAGAAGCCGGGCTTCCAATTCGCGATTGGGAATAACGGTTATCTCAACAATACCTTGCTCGCGGTCTTTGATTTTCTGGGAAAGATGCAACGGCTTGGAAAGAACATACGGCAAACGATGGGACGAGAACTTGAGAAGAATATGTTCCGCCGGTGTGTCCGAAGGAATAGTAACACCTATCACATCATCAAAATACTCCGAAAAGTCAATATCCGTGTTCGGGATGTACCTTCTGCCTGACGGCGAGACGGATATGATCCTGTCCAAAGCGGTATTGACAATCCTGCCGTCCGTGTCGTTCCGTGCGAACAGGAACCAACGGTTGTTATACTGTCTGATATAATAGGGGTGCAGCGTCCACTGACATTCGGACTTGTCGAAAGGCTGATAGGTCATTTCCACTGCCTGCCGGTTGAGTATATAGCGGAACAACGGCTCAATCCACTCCAAGCCCCGGATGTCGATATTGCTGTCAAAGCCGATGACGCTCTCCGTATGACCGTCCAGGCGGAACCGCGTCTGCAACTCAAGCAGCAAGTCCTCCATCCACGGGAACTGCGAGCGGAAACGCGAAAGCATCAGAACCGTCTCCTGCAGTTTTTGCATCTCGTCATCGGTGAGCGGTGTCTGTTCGATGGAGAAATCCGGGTCGGCATAGCGGTAATACTTGCGCTTGCCGTCTGCAATCCGTTCAATGTCAGCTTGGTACCCGGCATTGCTTTCCATATAGTTCATATCGTTGATGACCGTCCGCCGGCTGACGCTTATCGGTTCACCGTACTCGTCCTCCAACGCCTTCTCACAAGCCTCAATGAGGTCTTCGATGTAAAAGCGGATGGTGCGGTTGCGGAAACACTTGTCCAACGCCCTGCAACGGGAACGCTGGTGCTTGTTGTTCTTGCGGATGTCCATGTTAGATGCTTTTGGTTTTGGGTCTGCAAAGTTGCGGCATTTTGTTGGTGTATGCAAATGTTTTTCTGTTTTTCGCGGGAGGGAAGCCGGAAGATATCCGGCGGAATGGAAGAAAGAGCTGTGCCGACTGGTGAGCCGATGTCTGAATTCAATTCGGACGAAATGGGCGAAGACTTGCTCGCGGGGATAGCCGCGAGAGCAGAACCTTTTTCGGCAAAGCCGATGTCAGAATAAGATTCAGACGCAATGGACAAAGAAATAACCGAGGAAGGATGGAGTTCGATGGGGGTATGATGGGAGTATTGGTGGAGGTGTTTTGACCTTTGGATGACCTATGGGGGACATTTGCTCCACCTATGGGCGACCTTTGGGTGACCTATGGGTGACCTATGGGCGACCTTTGGAAAAGATAGGTGTTCGGTAGTATATTTTTTGATATGTGCGCTATTAGATTTTTATATGTGCTGTGATAAATTGAGATGTTCGTTGTGATAGATTTTGACATGTTCGTTGGGACATAATTTGCGATATGTAAAAGTATTTTTGTGCGTATATGATAAATTTGTTACCTTTGCGCGCTTTTCGTGCGCATTGCCGCAGGATGAGACAAATGAACGGTGTGCCGATGCCGCAATAAGAGGTTATGGACGGGACAATACTTTGCATAGAGACGAGTACGGACGTATGTTCCGCTGCCGTGTACAAGGACGGCGGTGTGACGTTGTACCGTCTGTCGGAAAGCGGGTCGAACCACTCGCAGCTGCTGCCCCGTTACATAGACGAGCTGACAAAGGAGTGCCGCGACAGGGGTTACACGATTGACGCTGTGGCGGTAAGCGGCGGTCCGGGGAGTTACACGGGTCTGCGCATCGGCGTGAGTACTGCGAAAGGATTAGCATACGGTTTAGGCGTGCCATTGGTGGCGGTGCCCACCTTAGAAATCCTATGCGAGCGTGTGCTGCAGACCGAAACTATACCCGCAGGCGCGCTACTCTGTCCGATGATTGACGCAAGGCGGATGGAAGTATATACCGCTTTGTACGACAGTACGTTGAATGAAATATCCGATGTATGCGCGCAGGTTGTGACGGATGACGGATGGCTGCCTGACAAGGATATCTACTATTTCGGCAACGGTGCGGAAAAATGCACGAACATATTGAATGCAGCCAATATGCATTATATAGGTGGTATTCAGGCGGACGCGCGCTTTATTGGCAGATTGGCTGCCAAGTATATGAATGAGGGAAAAAATGCGGATGTGGCGTATTTCGAACCTTTCTATCTGAAAGAGTTTGTCGCCGCTCCGTCCCATATAAAAGGTTTGTGATGAGAAAGTCATTTCTTTATTTTTGCTTGTTTTTCAGTATTTGTCTGTTGACAGGATGTTCTACTACGAAAAACACAGGCGCGACCCGAGGCTATCACGGTATGCGGGTGGTGCATAACGTGTATTTCAACGGTCGGATAGCCTATAACGAGGGTCTTCAAGCCATCAACAAGGCGAACAAGGATGATTATTCGGAGGTTATACCGCTCTATCCTATCAGCAATCAGGCTTCCCAACAGGCCGCATCAAGCGAGATGGAGAAATGTATTGAGAAATGCCGCAAGTGCATCAAGCTTCATTCCATCCATGCCAAGCCGGTTGCCGATCCGAGACGAAGCAATGATCCGGCATATAAAATATGGTTGAAAAGCAAGGAGTTCAACCCCGAGATGCATCGTGCCTGGATGTTGCTGGCGCAGGCGGAGTTCCACAAGGGTGATTTTCTGGGCAGCATAGGCACTTTCAATTACGTGAGCCGTTTGTATGCGAATGACCCGGATGTGGTGGCGCAATGCCAGTTGTGGGTGGCACGTGCATATGCGGAAATGGGTTGGATATATGATGCCGAGGATATGCTCAGCAAGGTCAAACCTGACAATATGAAACTTCAGCACCAGCCGTTTTATTCCGCTGTGAGTGCAGATATCCATATCAAAGCCAAGCGTTACAAGGAGGCTATACCGTTTGTCAAAGTGGCGGAGCGCGGAGAGAAGCGCAGCGTCTATAAACCGCGTTTCGAGTTTGTGTTGGGGCAGTTGTACCAGAAAGCCGGACAGAACAATGCTGCCAAATTTGCTTACAAGCGCGTGATAGACATGCAGCCGGACCACGAGATGAATTTTCAAGCGCATTTGCGGTACTATGAACTTCAAGGGGACACGCTTCGCACTATGAAAAAGTTGCGCAGAATGGCGAAGAAAGAAAAATACAAGGACAATCTGGATGTCATCTACGGGACGATGGGAAACATATACCTTACCAACAAGGACACGGTTCAGGCTTTGCGCTGTTATGAGGAGGGAATAAAAGGCAGCAAGGCGAACGGTTCGGACAAGGCGTTGATACTGGTGAAGGCGGGTGACCTGTATTATGAGCGGATGGCATACGAGCAGGCTGCCCCCTGTTATGAGGAGGCCTCGCAACTGATAGGACACAACCACGAGGCATACGAACGGGTATCGAAGCGTCAGGAAGTGCTTTCAGACCTTGTGCAGCAGGTTCAGACCATTCACCTTCAGGATTCCCTGCAGTATCTTTCCACCCTCAGTCCGGAGGAGCAGTTGAAAGCGGTGGAACAGGTGATAGTTGCCTTGAAGGAACGTGAGCGGGCGGACAGTATCCGTCAGGCGGAGGAGGCTCGCGCGCAGGAGATGGAAAATGATCCGTTGTCTGTCAATACGGATATGATGATAGGTGGCAACAGGGACAACAGCTGGTATTTCTACAACGCCGATCTTCTTCAGAAAGGCAAACGTATGTTCCGTCAGCAGTGGGGAAACCGCATGCTGGAGGACAACTGGCGCCGTATGAGCAAGTCGGTATCCCCCGCTTCCATTGAGGTCGCTGAAGGTGGTGATACCGATTCTGTTTCTGTTGATTCAATAGCCGGTTCTTCTGCATCCAAATCATCTGTATCGGATGTGTATAATCCTGAATACTATCTTCGTCAGATTCCAAGCACGGAAGAGGATATAGCCGCATCGAACGAACAGATTGCTGATGCTCTATATACGCTGACAGGCATTTACAGGGACAGGTTGGAGGACTTGTCGCTCAGCCGTACGTCTATGGAGGATTATGAGAGGCGTTTCCCGAATGACGAGGAAAATATAGAGTTGTTGTACAGGCAGTACCTGTCCGCTGTCAAGATGGATGACGACAAGGAGGCGGAGCGCTGCAAGCAGCTGTTGGTGAGCCGTTATCCGAAGAGTGAGCAGGCGCGTATCGTGTCTGATCCGGCGTATCTTGAGTCGCTGCGGCGAATGGCGAAAGAGCAGGATTCGGTGTATATGGAGACATACTCGGCGTACCGCGATGGTCTGTATGATGTGGTCAAGACCAACAAGGAATATGCGCAGACGCGTTTTCCGCAGTCATATCTGATGCCGCGTTTCCTGTTCCTCAATGCGGTTGGTGTGGCACGCACAGAAGGTCAGAAGCCTTTCGCCGGATGCCTTCAGGAACTGGTGGAGCGTTATCCAGAACACGAATTGAGTGCCATGGCGAAATCCATGCTCGCTATGATGGGTGAGGGTCAGGAAGCGCAGCAGGGCGGTTCGCCTTCTTCTCTTGAGGAGGCGCGAGCGGAAGAGCAGGCACAGACAGCTGTTGAAAATGATTCCGTTCAGTCCGTCGGAGCAGAGAATAACATTGTCATTATCATAGCAAAGGACGAAACGAAACTGAACAGCCTGCTGTACGAGGTGGCGGTCTATAACTTCAGCCAGTTCCTTATCCGTGATTTTGACCTGCAGTCCGTACTGAATTACAAGTCAGGATACAGTGCTTTGATTATTAGCGGATTTGAGAAGGAGGAAGATTTGCTTTGGTATCTCAACAAACTACAGTCAGACGAGCATGTAGCACAATTACTGAAATCGCTTTCCGCACAAATAGAAACACATTAAACGACTATGAATATTATAGAAACACCTATTGAGGGTCTTTTGGTCATTGAACCGGATGTATTCCGCGACTCGCGCGGTTTTTTCTGCGAAACTTACAATGAGGCGCGCTACAAAGCGGCGGGCATACTGTCTGATTTTGTGCAGGACAATATGTCGATGAGTTCGTATGGCGTAGTTCGCGGCCTGCATTTCCAGAAAGGCGATTGGTCGCAGGCAAAACTGGTGAGTTGCGCCGTGGGATGCGTGCTGGATGTGGCGGTTGATCTGCGCAAAGGATCACCTACCTACGGACAATGGTACAGCGTGGAAATCAACGATGAGAACCATCGTCAGTTGTACATTCCGCGCGGTTTTGCACACGGGTTCTCCGTCATGAGCGAGAAAGCATTGTTCACCTACAAGTGTGACCGGCTGTTCCATAAGGAGTCGGAGGGTGGCATCCTGTTAAGTGACAGCGATCTGGCGATTGACTGGCGTGTGCCTGTGGCTGACCGCATATTGAGCGATAAGGACAGGCAGTATCCGCTTTTGAGGGATACAAGGATAGAATTCTGATTTATTTGGGAGTATGAATGTATTGGTAACAGGCAGCAAGGGTCAGTTGGGTACGGAGATGCGCCGGTTGAGCGGTCTTCATCCGAAGCACAGGTATGTGTTCGCGGATATTGAAGAATTGGATTTGACTGACAGGAAGGCGGTGCAACGTTTTGTGGATGAGAGTCAGGCGGATGTGATAGTCAATTGTGCCGCTTACACCAATGTGGACGGCGCGGAGGAAAACGAAGTCGCAGCGCGGAAAGTGAATGCGGACGCCGTGGAGAACCTGGCGCGGACCGGCAGGCGGATTATCCATATATCGACGGACTACATCTTTTCCGGCGAGGGATGGCTGCCCTACCGTGAGGACGATACTCCTGCGCCGAGGACAGCTTACGGTCGTACCAAACTGGAGGGTGAGGAAAGGCTGCGCCGGATATGCCCGGATGCAATCGTGTTCCGCACAGCCTGGCTGTACTCGCCGTGGGGGAAGAATTTTGTGAAGACGATGCTGCGGTTCGGCGAGGAGCGGGACGAGTTGCGCGTGGTATATGATCAGATTGGTTCGCCCACGTATGCTGGTGATCTGGCGCAAGCCGTTTATTCTGCATTGGATGCCGATGAATGGAAAGCCGGTACGTATCATTTCACCGATGAGGGTGTCTGTTCGTGGTACGATTTTACCGTTGAAATATTGCGTCAGGCGAATGAAATCCTCGGTGAAAACAGGTATAATGCCCGTGTGTTGCCTATTCTTTCAACCGAATATGCATATAAGACACCCCGTCCGCATTACAGCGTATTGGATAAACTGAAAGTAAAACAGATATTTGACATTCAGATTCCACACTGGTCAGAGAGTCTGAACGAATGTCTTCGAAAATTGGTAACAACCGAATGAGAGACATACTGGAGTTTTTATCCGAACTGGCGGTGAATAACAACCGTGAGTGGTTTGAGGCCAACCGTGAAAGGTATGAGGCTTGCCGGAAGCAGTTTGTGCGGTTCACCGAGGAGTATCTGTATGTTCTGTCGGAGATGGATTCCTCTCTGGCGGTTTTGCAGCCGAAAGACTGTATATGGAGAATCTACCGTGATGTGCGTTTTTCGCACGACAAGCGTCCGTACAAGGACTGGTTCGGCACGTTTGCGGCCGCTGCGGCTCCCGGCAAGCCCGGTACAGGAGGAAAGAAATCCATACGAGGCGGTTATTATATCCATATCCAGCCCGGTCATTGTCTGTTCGCAGGCGGTATATGGTGTCCGACCAAGGATTTGCTGAAGGCTCTGCGGCAGGGG
>DBVX01000004.1:7219-7585 GCA_002308815.1 Bacteroidales bacterium UBA1253 | reverse complement strand
AAGAAAGCCCCGCAGGGTTTTCCGCCGGATTTTGAGCATATCGACTGGCTCAAGCGTAAGGCTTTTACTTTTTCCACGCCGCTCACGGATGAGCAGGTGTGTGACAAGGATTTTGTAGCGTTGGCTTTGGATATAGCGAAGGCCGCCAAACCGATGAATGATTTTCTGAACTATACATTCGAGGAATACGGAGAATTCAAACCCGATGAAAGGTAAATCAGGAGCAATGCGTCTGCTGGCGAAAGAGACAGCCATCTACGGTCTTTCGTCCATTATAGGCAAGTTTTTGAACTGGCTGCTGGTGCCGCTCTATACGTATGTATTGGCGCAGCAGGCGGATTACGGTATTGTCACCAACCTCTACGC
>DBVX01000004.1:6626-7210 GCA_002308815.1 Bacteroidales bacterium UBA1253 | reverse complement strand
CTCACCTACGGTATGGAAACGGGCTTTTTCCGTTTCGCCAACGAGCAGGGAACCAATCCTGTAACTGTTTACCGCACAACGATGGTGAGTATTGGTACGTCCTCGCTGCTGTTCGCGCTGATATGCTGGTTTTTCCGCACGCCGATAGCTGGTTGGCTGGGGTATGCAGACCATGAGGAGTTTGTGGGATTGCTGGCAATTGTGGTGGCGATGGATGCTTTCGCGTGCATACCGTTCGCCTATCTCCGCTATAAGAAGCGTCCCATCCGTTTCGCTGCCCTCAAACTGCTGTTCGTCTTTTTGAATATAGTGCTGAATATTTTCTTTCTGGTGCTTTGTCCGCGCTTGCAGGGGAGTATGTTGATAGACAGCTGGTATGATCCGGATTACGGAGTGGGGTACGTGTTTGTGGCGAACATACTGGCAACGGGCATTCAGACGCTTTGTCTGCTGCCTACCGTCTTGGAGGGAGGAAAGACAGAGCGTGATTTTTCTTGGGATTTGCTGAAACGGATGCTCAAGTATTCATTGCCGCTGCTGGTATTAGGCGTATGCGGTATTATGAACCAGACGCTTGACCGTAT
>DBVX01000004.1:4499-6615 GCA_002308815.1 Bacteroidales bacterium UBA1253 | reverse complement strand
GCCAACGCGCAACTGGGTATCTACGGTGCGTGCTTCAAGGTGGCGATGGTGATGATGATGTTCACGCAGGCGTTCCGCTATGCTTACGAGCCGTTTGTGTTCGCCAAGCAGAAGGAGAAAGACTCGCTGACGGCATACGCTGACGCGATGAAATACTACGTCTATTTCTCGTATCTTATCCTGTTGGGGATGGTGGTGTATCTTGACCTGCTGAAATACCTGATTGCGCCGTCCTATTGGGAGGGACTGCGTGTCGTCCCGATTGTGTTGTGGACGTATATTTTTCAAGGAATATATTTCAACCTTTCTTTCTGGTACAAACTGACCGACAGGACGCAGTGGGGTGCGTGGTTCTCCCTTATCGGTCTGGTTGTCACGCTTTTGCTTCAGATTGTTCTTGTGCCTCGATACGGATATATGGCATCGGCGGCATCCTCGCTGGTCTGCTACTTTGTGATTATGGTGCTGTCCTACGTGGTGGGAAAGCGTCATCTGGCCATACCGTATGACCTTCGTCGCATCGCTGCTGTGACGGCTTTCTGCCTGCTTGTTCTGGGCGCGTATTACGTTTCAGACGGTCTGAATACGTGGTTGCGGATGGCAGCCGGTACAGTCCTGATAGCCGTCTATCTGGTGTCTGTCCGATTGCTGGACGGGAAATCTATTGCAGGTCTCTTGCGTTGAGTTTCTTCTGTACTATCCCGTTCTTTATCACCACGATTCCCGGATTGGCGCGCACAATCGTCTTGAGCGTCACGGGGTCGCACGTGCAGAAGTCCTCCGCATCGAATTGAGGGTGAAGCAGGCAGAATGCCAGTATCCCGTCTGTTCCGCTGCCGGTGACAAAGTACCTGTTCTGAACCGGTAACGCGGCAATGCGGTCCAGACTGCCGTTTTCCGTTTTGTTGAGGTCGTACATCACGATGAGCGTGACAGGCTCTTCCGACTCAAGCAGGTCATAGGTAATGTTCTCGTCTTCCGCATTGAGTATGTCAAAATCGTGAATAGGAGGCTCATAGCCTTTTTTGATAAGTTTGGACTGCTGGCTCACGAACGTCCACGTGGAGTCCCCTTTCGGGTAGTTCTCAAGCGTGAAAGTCTGTTCCTTGCCGTCCTTTTCATAGACCAGCGTCACCTCATACTCATCCCTTTCTGCGTCTTCCGGGTACTCCATCAGCGCGGGAAGATAATTGCCTGTCTTGAACGGACGGAAATCCGCAACGGGCAGATGGTGCAGCGTCCATAGCATAAAGCAGGTAACCGCTCCGGCTGCCAGCAGGGTGATGACTAGTTCCGCCAACCATACCCATCGTCCGGGAGCGTGTTTTTTGGTAAACAGCCAAAGTATGACGAGGATTAAGAGAACCACGTTTTTCCAGAATGTCTGCCAGTTGGTGAGAATGACTGCATCGCCGAAACATCCGCAGTCGCTGACGGGGTTCTTTATGGCGATATACAGCGTCAGCGGGGTCATAACTGCGTAAAAAACAAGCGTGAGCCACGATGTCCACTGCGGACGGATATTCAGCACAAGGCACACGCCCAGTACGAACTCCAGACCGATAAGCACGAAAGCCGCTGTCTGCGCCATCGGTATAAAGTCGGTGAAGAATCCTCCGAAGGCTTTCAGGTAATCCTCTATCTTGTAGGTCGTTCCGAGCGGGTCGATGGCTTTGACACTTCCCGAGAAAAGGAACACCAGCCCAAGCAGGGTGCGGGAAATATGTGCGGATATACAGGCGGGTTTGTTAATCATACGGCTTGACAGATTAGGTAAAAACGCACAAAAGTAGTAAAAATAACATATAAACAGCATTTTAATCAAAATTATCCGCAAAATACTGAAATTTTAACCTACCTTTGCGCGTTTAATCAGCAACTAACACAAAAACGGATGAAAAAGTTTACCGAGTACAAGCAGTTGAATCTTCCTGCTCTGAGTGAGGAGGTTCTGAAGGAGTGGGACAACGAAGATCTGTTCCATCAAGCCGAACGTCAGGAGTCGAAAGCTGACAGCCAGAAGAAAGGCGACTACATATTTTTCGAGGGGCCTCCATCCGCCAACGGTATGCCGGGCATCCACCATGTGCTGGCACGTACCATCAAGGACACCTTC
>DBVX01000004.1:2551-4479 GCA_002308815.1 Bacteroidales bacterium UBA1253 | reverse complement strand
TGGGACACCCACGGACTGCCCGTTGAACTGGGCGTGGAAAAAATGCTCGGCATCACCAAGGAGGATATAGGCAGGAAAATCAGCGTGGACGAGTACAATGCCGCCTGCCGCCGCGAGGTGATGAAGTACACCAAGGAATGGACAGAACTGACCCGCCGTATGGGCTACTGGGTGGATCTGGAGCATCCGTATATTACCTACGACAACAAGTATATAGAGACCCTTTGGTACCTGCTCAAGGAACTGTACAAGAAAGGCTATCTCTACAAAGGCTACACCATCCAGCCCTACAGTCCCGCTGCGGGTACGGGGCTTTCTTCCCACGAGTTGAACCAGCCCGGATGCTACCGCGATGTGAAGGACACCACCTGCACAGCCAAGTTCCGGATTAAAGATAGCAACCGGTACTTTATTGCTTGGACCACCACCCCATGGACGTTGCCGAGCAATACGGCTTTGTGTGTCGGCCCGAAGATTGATTATGTGGAGGTTCAGTTGGACGGTTGCACGGTCATACTTGCCAAGGCGCGTGTGGATGCCTATCGCAAGGAACTGACTACTGGCGAGGGTGACGATGCCAAAGTGCGCGTCATTGCCGAGTACAAGGGACAGGATCTGGTAGGGATGGAGTACGACCAATTGTTCCCGTGGGTCAATCCCGGAGAGGGTGCGTTCCGCGTGATAGCCGGCGACTATGTGACCACGGAGGACGGTACGGGTATCGTGCATATTGCCCCCACGTTCGGTGCGGACGACAAGCGCGTGGCGGAAGCCGCAGGCGTTCCGGGACTGTATATGCTGACCAAAGAATACGGTATGCGCCCGATGGTGGACTTTACCGGCAAGTACTGGCGCATTGAAGACCTGGACGAGGAGTTTGTTCGTACCCATGTCAATGCAGACCTGTATGGCAAGTATGCCGGACAATGGGTAAAGAACGCTTTTGACCCGCAGTTCACGGTAGATGGAAAATACGACGAGGCGGCGGCGCAGAAAGCCGAGAATCTGGATATCCGCCTGTGCATAGAGATGAAGCAGGACGGACGCAATTTCCGCACGGAGAAGCACGTGCACACCTATCCGCACTGCTGGCGCACCGACAAGCCCGTCATCTACTACCCGCTTGACTCATGGTTCATCCGCTCCACCAAGGCGCGTGAGGAGATGATTGCCCTCAACAGGACTATCAACTGGCAGCCCGAAAGCACCGGCACCGGACGTTTTGGCAAGTGGCTGGAGAACCTCAACGATTGGAACCTCTCCCGCTCACGCTATTGGGGTACTCCCCTACCCATCTGGCGCACAGAAGACGGCAAAGAAGAACTGTGTATCGGCTCTGTCAAGGAACTCTTTGAGGAGATAGACAAGTCCATTAAAGCGGGCTTTATGACCGCCAACCCGTGGAGCAATCACAAGCCCGGTGACTATTCTGACGCTAACTACGCGCCCGATGTCATTGATCTGCACCGTCCGTATGTGGACAAAATCATTCTGGTCAGCCCGTCCGGCAAGCCGATGAAGAGGGAACTCGACCTCATTGACGTGTGGTTCGACAGCGGAGCGATGCCCTATGCACAGAACCACTACCCGTTTGAGAACACGGACGCGCCCCGCACGGCGGACTTCATCTCCGAGGGTGTGGACCAGACACGCGGCTGGTTCTTCACGCTGCACGCCATCCACACGATGATAGAGGGTTCGGTAGCCTTCCGCAACGTCATCAGCAACGGACTGGTACTGGACAAAAACGGCGCGAAGATGTCGAAGCGCCTTGGCAACGCCGTCAATCCGTTTGAGGCGTTGGAAAAATATGGTGCGGATGCGGTGCGCTGGTATATGCTGACCAACTCCAGCCCGTGGGAGAACCTGAAGTTCGACCCCGAAGGAGTGGACGAGATTCGCCGCAAGTTCTTCGGCACGCTCTATAA
>DBVX01000004.1:280-2536 GCA_002308815.1 Bacteroidales bacterium UBA1253 | reverse complement strand
CGATGGCTGGCAGCCCGCCGGTCAAGACTCCTTTGCGCTGACCGAGATAGACCGCTGGATCTTGTCGCGCCTCAATTCGGTGGTGAAAGAAGTGACAGAGAGTTATGAGGTCTATGAGCCGACCCGCGCGGGACGGGCGATCAGCAATTTCGTGCAGGATGAGTTATCGAACTGGTATGTGCGCCTCAACCGNNAACCGCAAGCGTTTCTGGGGCGGCAGTATGGATGCCGACAAGCAGGCTGCCTACGCCACGCTCTATACCTGTCTGACCACCATCGCCCGACTGATGGCTCCCAACGCGCCTTTCTACGCCGACCGGCTCTACCGCGATCTGACCGGCAGCAGCGTGCATCTGAGCGTCTGGCCGAAGGCGGACGACAAGATGATTGACCTGACACTGGAGCGTCAGATGGCACTCGCGCAGCAGGCTACCTCTATGATTCTCTCGCTGCGCAAACGCGCTGAGAAGAACGTTCGCCAGCCGCTGCAAAAAGCTGTTATTCCCGCCGCCGATGAGGCGATGAAGGAGGCACTGCTGCATGTCAGCCAACTGATTCGCACGGAGGTGAATGTGAAGGAACTGGACATTGTGGATGCTGAAAACAGCACCGTCCGGCTCGTCAAGAAGATACGCCCGAACTTCAAGGTCTTGGGCAAGAAGGCAGGCGGACAGATGAAGGCTTTGGCGGCTGCGATAGCGCAGATGAGTCAGGACGACATTGCCCGTATGGATGCGGAAGGAACATTCGTCCTGAATGGTTATACACTGGTGCGTGAGGATGTGGAGATTGCCACCGAGGATATGCCCGGCTGGCTGGTTATGAACGAGGGACAACTCACCATTGCTCTTGACATCGAGCTGACGCAGGAACTGATTGAGGAGGGCATTGCCCGCGAACTGATCAACCGCATACAGAACCTGCGCAAGTCTTCCGGCTTTGAGGTGACGGACCGTATCAGTGTGACGCTCTCTTCGCACCCGCAGATTGATTCGGCTGTTCAGCATTTCCACGACTACATTGCCTCACAGGTATTGGCTACAAGACTGGTTACGGCGGAACTTGCGGATGGAGAGATGATAGAAATCAACGGTGTTTCCCTTATGGTCCGGATTGAGAAGTAACCGTCCTCGCTGGCTGCCGTATGCTATGCGCGATGCGGTGCAGGGCGAAAGGTGACAAATGATAGAAAAATATAGTATTTGTACGGAAAATCGCAGTATCTTTGCGGTCGGTAAATAAGACAGATACAACCAAACCACCATATAAATATGAAAAAACAACTGATTTATTCTCTTATGGCAATGAGTCTGATAGCCTGTCAGAAAGACAATCCCCTGCTCACGGAGCAGAACACGCCCTACGGTGTACCCGCCTTTGACAAAGTGAGAACCGAGCACTATATGCCCGCTTTCAAGGAGGCGATAGCGCGGCAGCAGGCAGAGATAAATGCCATTATCAACAACGAGGAGCAACCTACCTTCGAGAACACCATTGTCGCGCTCGACCGTTCGGGAGCGTTATTGGAAAAGGTGGAGGGAGTGTTCTTCAACATACTTGATGCGGACGGAAACGACACTATGGACTCGATAGCCAACGAGGTTTCCCCCCTGCTTTCCGCATTGAGCGATAGTATTATGCTCAACGAGCACCTTTTTGCGCGTGTGAAGGCTGTCTATGACGAGCGTGAGACGTTAGGTCTGGATGCCGAGCAGATGCGTCTTCTTACCGAGACGTATAAGAACTTTGCCCGCAGTGGTGCCAATCTGCCTGCTGACAAGAAGGAGCGGCTGATGGAAATCAACAAGGAGCTCTCACTGTTGAGTCTGCAGTTCGGTCAGAACGTGGTGGCGGAGACCAACGCTTACCAACTGTTCGTTACCGATGAGAGCGAGTTGAAAGGTCTGCCGGAGAGCGCGAAGACGGCCGCTAAGGAAGAGGCGACAACCGCCGGCCGTCCCGATGCGTGGCTCTTCACGCCCAAGCGCACTTCCTTTACGCCTGTGCTGCAGTACTGCGAGAACCGCAAACTGCGCAAGGAGTTGCTCGATGCCTATACCACGCGCGGCAACCACGACAACGCGAACGACAACAAAGCCCTTATCGTCCGCACAATGCAGCTGCGTGTGGAGAAAGCGCAACTGATGGGATATGACTGCCCCGCCGACTATATCCTTTCCGACTGCATGGCGCACGACGCGAAGACGGTGGATGCTTTCTTGCAATCTGTATGGCAGCCGAGTCTGGAAGCCGCTC
>DBVX01000004.1:0-223 GCA_002308815.1 Bacteroidales bacterium UBA1253 | reverse complement strand
CGAGAAACTGCGCAAGGAGAAATACGATTTGGATGAGGAGGAGATAAAGCAGTACTTCGAGTTGGGCAATGTCCGCAAGGGTGTGTTCCAGCTGGCTCACAACCTCTACGGACTCAATTTTGAGCCTCTCAAGGATATGCCCGTGTATAACGATGAGGTGGAGGTGTTCAAGGTGACGGATGCCGACGGCAGTCTGATAGGTATTCTCTACACCGACTATTTC
>DBVX01000047.1 GCA_002308815.1 Bacteroidales bacterium UBA1253 | reverse complement strand
TAGCGGAGAGTTTCTTCGATATACCGTAATATCGGGAACGGTTGACAGAGCAGACAGGCTCTTCTCCTTGCGGGAGGGTCTGTCTGCTCTGTCACGGTGGGGCGGGAACGGCCGGATAAGCGCGAAAATTCCGGAAAATGCAGGAAGAACGGCAATATCATTGAAAGATTTTTTAAGAAAATAAATTTGTTTATTACTTTTGCCCCCTGTAAAAAATAACCGGAAAGTAAGACAAAAGTTAACGAACCTATTTACTGATAAATAACAGAAAAATTATGGCACAAGCGATTACTGACGGCACATTTGCCGCGTTCGTACAAGACAACAAAGTGGCAATGATTGACTGCTGGGCGACATGGTGCGGCCCCTGCCGCATGCTCTCGCCCGTAGTGGACGAACTGGCCGAAGAGATGGCAGGCAAAGCCGCCATCGGCAAACTCAACGTGGACGAGAACCCGGAAGTGTGCGAGAAGTTCGGCATCATGTCCATCCCCACCCTGCTGCTATTCAAGAACGGCGAACTGGTGGACCGTATGGTGGGCGCGCACCCCAAAGCGGCTATCCAAAGCAAACTGAACTCCCTGCTCTGATACATGAATGGCACGCATATTAGTCATAGACGACGAACGTGCTATCCGTAACACGCTCAAGGAGATACTGGAGTTTGAAGGCTATTCGGTGGACGTGGCGGCAGACGGCAAGACCGGCGTAGAAACCGCCCTCAAACAGCCGTATGACCTCATATACTGCGACGTGAAGATGCCCGGCATGGACGGGATAGAGGTGCTGGAGCAACTGCCCGACACCACGTTCATCATGATTTCCGGCCACGCCACCGTGGAAACAGCTGTCGAAGCCCTGAAGAAAGGCGCGTTTGACTTCCTCGAGAAGCCCATCGACCTGAACCGCCTGCTTGTCACCACCAAGAACGCCCTGGACCGCCGCCGCCTTCAGTCGGAGGTCAACACGCAAACAGAAGAGGTGCGCAAACTGCGCCGCCAACTCTCGCGTCAGAACGAGATGATAGGCGAGAGCGAGGCCATCCGGCACGTGCGCGAAGTGATTGACAAAGTGGCAGCCACCGACGCGCGCGTGCTCATCACCGGCAGCAACGGCACAGGCAAAGAGGTGGTGGCACGGATGATTCACGCCCAAAGCCTGCGCAACAAGCAGCCATTGGTCGAAGTCAACTGCGCCGCTATCCCATCCGAACTGATTGAAAGCGAACTGTTCGGACACATGAAAGGCTCGTTCACCGGCGCCGTCAAAGACCGCGCGGGCAAGTTCGAGCAGGCGGACGGAGGCACGCTCTTCCTTGACGAGATAGGCGACATGTCGCTTGCGGCGCAGACCAAGGTGCTGCGCGCCCTGCAGGAGAACGAGATAACACGCGTGGGGAGCGACAAGACCATCCGCATCAATGTGCGCGTCCTTGCAGCCACCAACAAGAACCTCAAAGACGAGATTGCCAAAGGCGCCTTCCGCGAGGACCTCTACCACCGGCTCAATGTCATTCCCGTTCACGTCCCCGATCTGGACGAGCGGAAAGAAGACATACCCCTGCTGGTCGAGCACTTCAATCAGTTGATTTCCAACGAGCAGGGGCGCGCCTGCAAGACCTTCTCGCCCGAGGCTGTATCCGCCTTGCAGCAACATCACTGGCAGGGCAATGTGCGTGAGTTGCGCAATGTGGTCGAGCGGCTTATCATCCTTGCCGACAACCCCGTAACCGAACAGGACGTGAAGACCTTCGCATAAGCGTATGACACTCAAGGAACTGCACCTGCTCAACTACAAGAACATTCCCGAAGCCCATCTGCATTTCGCAGACAGGCTGAACGGGCTGGTCGGGCTGAACGGACAGGGCAAGACCAACGTGCTGGACGCCATCTACCTGCTCTCGTTCGCCAAGTCCGCTTTCTCACTTCAGGACCGTGACTGTATCCGCCACGGCGAGCAGATGGCGATGGTGCAGGGCGTGTATGAGAAGGAAGGCGAGACCATCACAATCACCTGCGGTCTGCGTCTGGGTGGCAAGAAACAGTTCCGTCGGGGGGACAAACCTTACCAGCGGCTGAGCGACCATATAGGCCTGCTGCCGCTGGTGCTCATCTCGCCGCAGGACATCGGTATCGTGCTGGACGGATCGGACGTGCGCCGCAAGTTTATGGACGGCACCATCGCGCAGTATGACCCCACCTACCTGCCCGCCCTCAACAACTACAGCCAGCTGGTGCAGCAGCGGAACGCGCTGCTCAAGCAATTGGCGGACAAGGAAGGCAATCCGACAGCCGCTGCCGATGAGATGCTTGCCATCTACGAGCAGCAGATGCAGCCGCTTGCCCTGCATATCTATGAGGCGAGACGGCTGTTCATCAGCCGCTTCGCGCCTTTCTTCACGGACACCTACGCCATCCTGTCGAACGGCAGCGAGGAGATAGGTCTGACCTATCAGAGCCAGCTGGCAGACCGTCAGCTTCCTGATGCATGGGAACAGACCCGTCAGCGCGACATCATCCTTGGCTGGACCTCTGTCGGCTGCCACAAGGACGACCTGCTCTTCTCCATCGGCGAATATGCCGTCAAACAAGTCGCCTCGCAGGGACAGATCAAAACCTGTCTTCTGGCTCTCCGTCTGGCGCAGGCTCTGTTCCTTTCCGACCGGACCAAACAGCCGCCGCTACTGCTCTTGGATGACATCTTCGACCGTCTGGACAGCAAGCGGGTCAGGCAATTGGTGGAGATGGTTACGAGCGAGCGCATCTGCCTGCCCGCCGCACAGGTCTGTCTGGAAACACCCTTCTCACAGATTTTCCTGACGGACACCGACCGGCATCATATCCATCGTCAGGACACCTCATTCGCGGCGATGAAGACGTTTTTCGTCAGCGACGGGACAATCAACGAAGACAACGAATGACTAAATTTATCATATTATGAAACGTATCTATTTCATGACACTCTGTGTCCTCACCCTGCTGACCGCCTGCGACAGCGGCAAACACTCCCAATGGCAAATAGCGGGTGACCGTATCCGCACTCCGTGGGCGGAACAAGTAACCCCCGACAAAGTGCTTCCCGAATATCCGCGTCCGCAGCTCCGCCGCTGCGAATGGCAGAACCTGAACGGTCTGTGGCAGTACGCACTGACCGAGAAAGGCTTGCCCGAACCCGCTTCGTGGGACGGCGGGATTCTTGTGCCGTTTGCCATCGAGTCGGCTCTGTCCGGCGTAGGGCGTGTGCCCACTGACAAACAGGAACTGTGGTATCGCCGCGAGTTCACCGTGCCCCGCAGCTGGCGCAGCCGCCGTGTGATGATTAATTTCGGCGCGGTCGATTGGCGCGCGGAAGTCTATGTGAACGGCGCGCTGGCAGGAGTGCACGAGGGAGGATACACGCCTTTCTCGGTGGATGCCACTCCTTTCCTCCGCCACGGCAGACAGGTGCTCACGCTCCGCGTATATGACTCCACCGACCAAGGCTACCAACCGCGCGGCAAGCAGGTCAGCCGTCCCCGCTCCATCTGGTACACCTCCGTCACCGGCATCTGGCAGACCGTATGGATGGAACCCGTGAACGACAACCATATAACAGCCGTCACCCCTGTCGCCGACATCGACCGCTCACTCCTGAACGTGACCGTACAGACTTCGGCTGACAGCCATGACGTGGCATACGTCACCCTTCTCGAAGACGGGAAACAGGTGGCTGCGGGTTGCGGCGTAGCGGGACAGAATATAGTCCTGCACGTGCAGAATGCCAAGCTGTGGTCGCCCGACAGCCCCTTCCTTTACGACATGAAAGTCACGCTCAAACGCGGCGGAAAGAAGATGGACGAGGTGCTTTCCTACGCCGCCATGCGCAAGATCTCGCGCATCAAGGACGAGCAGGGACACTGGCGTATGCAGCTCAACAACCGCACTCTCTTCCAGTACGGGCCTCTGGACCAGGGCTGGTGGCCTGACGGGCTGTACACCGCCCCGACGGACGAGGCTCTGCGCTTTGACATACAGAAGACCAAAGACCTCGGCTTCAATATGATACGCAAGCACGTCAAGGTCGAACCCGCCCGCTGGTACTACCATTGCGACCGTCTCGGTATGCTCGTATGGCAGGACATGCCTTCGGGCGACATGGGCAACGAGTGGGAGCCGCGCGAGTTTATGGGCGGCACCGACCGCGACCGCACCGAGGAGTCGGCTGCGAACTACTACCGCGAATGGCAGGAGATTATGGACCTCTGTATGCCTTTCCCGTCGGTGGTGATGTGGGTGCCCTTCAACGAAGCATGGGGACAGTTTGACACCGAGGACGTGGTCGCCTACACGCAGCAGTACGACCCGTCGCGTCTGGTCAACCAGTCGTCCGGCGGCAACTTCCGCCACGTGGGCGACATCACCGACCTGCACAACTACCCACAGCCCGACATGTACCTCTACGACACGGAGCGCGTCAATGTGCTCGGCGAGTACGGCGGCATAGGCTGGCCCGTGGAGGACCATCTGTGGTGGAACCGCCGCAACTGGGGCTATATCCGCTTCAACAGCAGCGAGGAGGTTACGGCTGAGTACGTGCGTTACAGCAAGATGCTTAAAGACTTGGTAGCCAAAGGATTCTCGGCGGCTGTTTATACGCAGACCACCGACGTGGAAGGCGAAGTGAACGGACTGATGACTTATGACCGCAAAATAATGAAAATGGACGAACAACAAGTACGCGCCGCCAATCAGGCGGTCATTGAGGCAGGCAGCCAGCCTGTCCTCACCCGCTCGGGACTAGACCCGCAGCGGTTCCAAAGCCTCCGTCAGGGAAAGACCACCCGTCTCTTCGTGCTGGAGAACAAGAACGGCATGGAGGTTTGCATCACCAACTTCGGCGGACGCATCGTCTCTATGCTCGTGCCTGATAAAGAAGGCAATCTCAAAGACGTGGTACTCGGCTTTGACAACGTGGAGGACTACGCCAATATCCCGACCGACTTCGGCGCGACCATCGGACGCTATGCCAACCGCATCAACAAGGGGCAGATATCCATCGACGGACAGGACTACCAACTCGCCACCAACAACTTCGGACACACCCTTCACGGCGGGCCGACCGGCTGGCAGTACCGCGTGTTTGATGCCGAACAGACGGACATCCGCACGCTCCGGCTGACGCTCGTATCGGATGACGGCGACAACGGCTTCCCCGGACGGGTGGAAGCGGGCGTGGTCTATACGCTCGGCGATGACAACTCACTCCGTATGGACTATTTCGGTACCACCGACGCCCCCACGGTCATCAATATGACCAACCATTCGTACTTCAACCTCACGGGCAGCGGTGCGATGACAGCGATGAACCACCTGCTGTGGATTAACGCCGCACAGATGACCCCCGTGGACGACACCTTTATGACCACGGGCGAGATTCTGGACATACCCGCCGGTTCGCCGTTTGATTTCCTCACCGCCACCAAGCCGATAGGGAAGGACATTGAGGCTGACAACGCGCAGCTGCACAACGGACACGGCTACGACCACAACTTCGTGCTGCGTCAGAACCTGCAGGGACTCACCCAAGCCGCCACGCTGACATCGCCGGAAACGGGCATCAAACTGACCGTTATGACCTCCGAACCCGGATTGCAGGTCTATACGGGCAACTTCCTCGACAGAACGGTCAAGGGCAAGCGCGGGGAGGTTTATGCTCACCGCAATGCTGTCTGCCTTGAGACGCAGAAGTTCCCCGACTCGCCCAACAAGCCCGACTGGATGTCGCCAATCCTGCGCCCGGGCGAGAAGTACCAATCGACCACCGTCTTCTGTTTCACCACAGCCGCAACAGCCGAATAAATGCCACTGCGAATAGACATTATCACCTGCTGCCCCGAACTGCTGGAAAGCCCTCTGAACCACTCCATTGTCGGCAGGGCGCGGCAGAAGGGGCTGGCGGAGATTTGCGTCCACAACCTGCGCGACTACACCTTGGACAAGCACCGCAAGGTGGACGACTACGCTTTCGGTTTCGGTGCGGGCATGGTGCTGCAGGTCGAGCCTATCGACCGCTGTATCACCGCCCTCAAGCAGCAGCGCGACTACGACGAGGTGATTTTCACCGCCCCTGATGGCGAACGATTCACCCAGCAGGCAGCCAACACGCTCTCGCTTTGTCGGAACCTCATCATTCTATGCGGGCATTACAAGGGAGTGGACCAGCGTGTGCGCGACCATCT
>DBVX01000073.1 GCA_002308815.1 Bacteroidales bacterium UBA1253 | reverse complement strand
GCGGTGATATGGCTTATAATTGACATTATGTTAAAAACATTGGCGGGATCAAGAGATCCCGTCGGCTCGTCAGCCAACAACAAAAAAGAAGAAAAATCTCTGTTAGTTGTTTTTGCGGATTTTTACTACTTTTGCGGCGCATCAGCACCGTTGACTATATCATTAAAAGGCATATTGTGGATTTTAGAAAAAGAAGTTTTCGTGGGTGCAGAGGAGTCAGAAAAATTATCACAAATGAACTTTGTATGAGAAGACTATTAACATTTGACACAGAGTTGGCATCATATTATAAAACATTGGTTCTGTACATCTTTACAGTCTCTCTATTAACCAGCTGTGGAGGAGGTTCGGAGGCTGATGCCCGCCGAAAGGCGAAATATGAGCGTGACAGTCTGGCGTATGTGCAAGCTTTGCGTACCCGGGCATATTCTGATTCTTTGCTACAGGTCTTGCTGCCAGAAGTTGATCCTCTTCTTCGTCATTTCCGCTATGACCGTGACTCCGCATACGAAACAACTGGTCATTATGTGCATGAACTGCTGCAAACGGAGAGAAACACATCGCGAAATTTCCTCCAAGCTTACGTAACCGATGACCGGCATCTGACTCTGCAGAGTTACTATTACGGCTCCGCGCCGATAGACCAACACGCGCTCCGGCTGACCTTTGACGAAGGTTACGTGGAGGCGGAGGGTACCAACCACCGCTTTGAGGCGGAGGGTGTGCACGAGGTAATGACCATCCCAGAAGCCGATGCGCTGCGCCTTTTGGAACAGGTGGCGGCACACACGGAGAGCCGGATGCAGGTTCGCCTATTAGGAAAGAACGAGCCGGTTTACTACCTGCAACGGAACGAGAAACTGGCATTGGCAGATACTTACCGGTTGGCAATATTGATGAACGATATCAGTACATTGGAAAACACTATCCGTATGAATGACAAGCAGATAGAGAAATACCAAACCAGACAGGCGGCACGTAACATGAAAGCCGCATCTGCCCCGTCCATAGATGACAACAGCAACAGGGCGATGCGTCCCCGTGTCAAACGACCGGCAACTTGTAAACCAATCAGGAAAAGTCCGACGGACAAACTGTCAGTAGGGGACAAGAACATTGCACCAAGAGGCTTGCTTATTCTTGCCAATTTCAAGGACGTGCACTTTCGCGAAGAAAACGACCGCAAGGGGTTTGACTCGCTGGCAAACGCTCTGCACTACACCTATCAGAACGCCACGGGCAGCGCAAGGGAATATTTCAGTTCGCAGTCAAACGGACAGTATGTGCCTGTGTTTGATGTAGTAGGACCGGTTGAGCTTCCCCATGAGATGGCGTACTACGGAGCAAACGATGCAGGAGGTTTTGATGTCAATACCGGTGATTTTGTGATGGATGCCGTTGCCAAAGCGGACATGTTGGGTGTGGACTATACTCAATATGACCATAACCATGACGGGTTTATTGATTTCGTGTTTATTCTATTCGCGGGTTTTTCGGAAGCGGACAAACACATAGCCAATGCCATCTGGCCTCATAACTGGGACCTGATGAGCAATCTCTACTATGGCTACACCGCGCAGAAGGAGTATTATTGTAAATCGGAAGACGACTATCTGCTCCCCCAATACGACGGACTGCAACTCAATGATTACGCCTGTTCCGCCTGTCTCCGTCCTGACGAGACAAGGGCAGGGATTGGCACGTTCTGCCACGAGTTCGGGCATGTGCTGGGATTGTCGGACTACTATCCGCCGACCGGATCTTCCTATTATGATATACTCAATTACTCGCCGGGGTCTTGGTCGATAATGGGTTACGCTTGCTACACCAATAACGGAAAGACACCCTGCAATTACTCTGCATACGACAAGTACTATCTTGGCTGGCTGACCCCCTCCCTTCCCAAGCACGGGGAAACCATCACACTTGAAGCTGACGGCAGGAGCGCGTATATGGTAACGCGTGACGGTATGCTTCCTTCTGAAGGCGCGGAAACGGCTGATACGGTTTACTACATTGAAAACAGGCAATACAAAGGATGGGACAGATACTTACCGGGTCACGGAATGCTGATATGGCGAATCATCTTCAACAAAGACGACTGGTACAACAATTCTCCGAATAACGGAGAGTCTGTTGGTTACACCCTTCTGACGGCATCCGGCGAGACACCTTACACCACCGCGACAATGGGTAGTGCGCGCGAAGATGTACCTTTCCCCGGGTCGGGAAATGTCAAATCAGTCACATTATTCAACCGCTTCGAACTGCGCGACATAAATGAGAATGACGGCGTTGTGACGTTTCTTTTCCTTGACAAGACAAAACCCTATAATGAAACAGGCGTTGAGGAGACAACACGACACCCTGCATCCGGCAAGCTGATGGAAGACGGACGCGTGTATATCCTCACCCCCCGATTCCGCTACGACCTTACAGGCAATATCATCCGTTAAGAGCAATCTATCAGAATGGTATGAGTAATTACCGCAGACAACAATTCCGTTTCATACTGTCTGACATACTGTCAGCAGAATTGGTGTGGCTGCTGTTTCTGTTGTTCCGGTGGATAGTATATGAAGGCAGGGTGTTTTCAGTGGAGGGTGTTTTGATTCCCGCATTTGATTTCTATAAGCCTCTTCTGCTGTACCCGTTGGGATGCCTTGCCGTGTATTATCTTTCCGGCTATTACCTTCATCCGTTCAAGCGTTCACGTTCAAGGGGGTTCCTGACCACTTTTGTGAGTGCTGCAATTATCTCACTTGGTGCATTCTTCATCATCATTATAGATGACCATGTGACCGATTACCAACGGTATCTGGTATCATTGGTGGTGATGTTCGTTTTGCAGTTCGGCATCAGTTACGCCTGCCGTTGGGCAGTACGCCGTTTCAGCAGGTTATATAACGGGTACGAAGACATTATTGTGATAGACCCGCCTACAGGAGATGAGGCAGAATTGTACAGGCAGATTCGCGATGCCTACCCTACCGGAAAACCCATTTATATCCGTCCTCGTGTATATGACCTGCTGACGGGTGCAGCCCAAATCAGGACTCTGGACGATGAGGCATTGGTGTGTATCACCGATCTTAACATGAGCGATAGTGAGGTATGCATTAAGCGAGCATTCGACATATCGGCTTCGATAGTATGCCTTGTGGCATTCAGCCCTTTGTATGCCCTGCTGTCAGTTTTGGTTTGGTGGTCATCCAAGGGACCGGTGTTCTATACACAAGAGCGCATCGGTTTGCACGGCCAGCCTTTTCGGATTTACAAGTTCCGCACGATGATTGAGGATGCGGAAGAAGAGGGTATGCCCCAATTGAGCCGCAAAGACGACATCCGCGTGACCCCTATAGGATATTGGATGCGTAAGTATCGGTTGGACGAGCTTCCGCAGATATGGAACGTGTTGAGAGGCGATATGTCGTTTGTCGGACCGCGTCCCGAACGTCCCTATTTTGTCCGCCTAATCGAGCAACAGGCTCCATACTACTGCCTGCTGTACAAGATACGTCCGGGACTGACCAGTTGGGGGCCTATCCGCGTGGGATACACGGACACGATGGAGAAGATGATCCGCCGTCTGAACTACGATGTAGCCTACATGGAGAATATGTCTCTTCTGTTGGATATCAAAATCATGCTATCCACCCTGTCAGTTCTCTTCAACGGCAAAGGGCAGTAAACCGGAGATTGCCATGAGTGCCTGTTGCAGTCGATCGGAAGAGTCCGTTCCGCGAATGACAGCATACGGAATACCCGTTCGCAGGACACGTGACAGATAGATGCGGAAGAGTTCGTCCCTGCAATCGGGATTCTCACGGGCAGGGTCAGGCAACCACGGCAGATCAGGCGCACAAAGGAAATAGTAATCCACAGGGTAGTCCCTCATAGCTTTTTCTATCCACCATGGCGAGCGACCGTAGCACCGCCGTATCCAGACTTGTGTAATAATCAATTCCGTATCAAAAACCGCGTGCGGGAAGGCACGCAGTTGCTGTATCTGCCGGTGGGCGATAGCCGACACATCGCGATAGGTGTAAGGTTTGGTGATGCGTTCCACGTATGTGCGCGCATACTCCTCTATGTAAGGCATCTTCAAACGCTCTGCGACCAATTTAGAGAGGGTGGACTTGCCGCATGATTCGGGTCCGATAAACGCTATCCGCATTACCTTGTGAGCATCAGTTTGATGGATAAACCGGCATTATCCGTGGTAATAGGATACGAATTGGAGATGAGCGGTGTGTTGCCCTCATGGTCATAGAAGAGTTTGATGCTGACCCGTTGGGAAATCACGTAGTCGGCACTGAACTTGATTCCCAAGACGCGGTTTCCCGAAGAGGCCTGCGTCAGGTTCTCCTCCACTTTACGCAGGAGTGTCATAATGTTCTTATAACTTACATCCACGTTAAGTTTGAGGTCATTGCTGACTTTCAACTGCTTGCCGTCACGACTCTTTTTTGTGAAATGGAAATCCTTGATAGTATAACCCGCACCGATGACAAACTCATTGGTGTGACCTTCGGTGAGTTGGACAGAATTGATATTGAGTGCGATATTACGCTGCTTGCGGTACTCTGCCTTAAGAGAAAGCGAGTTTTTCATCGTCATATTCAGTCCGATGAGCGGCGAGAAGGCTTCCTGCAGGCTGACGGAAGAGATATCATAAGCGGCAGAAGGCGTGGGCAGTTGGGTTGTCACATCGCGGGTGAATCCCAGCGTGCGGTCGTTCTCACCGGCACCGACCCATGTTGAGAAGGTCGAATAGGATCCGATGGCGTATTTGCAGGTATAAGCGTGTGTGAGGGTAACAGAGCGGAAATTGTCGCGCATCCATGGCAGTCGTCCCAGTCCGTCGAATGACACACTCCAGTTAGGCATTGTGCGCAGGATGGAGATGAACGGATTGAAGGAAATGCGCGAAATGTCGGTGCCGGTGTAAGTGGCAAGAAAAGCCGGCACAAGGGCATCCGCAGAAGCCGGATTGATACGGTCTCCACTGTACGTTTTACCCACCAGCGAGTCGGGAATGAAAGTCGATCCGGACGGATAACGCACGCCCTGATAGCGGTTACCTATCCGCTGCGCCATTATCGCACGATTTTCAAGGAATCGGTCGAAGGTTTTGGAGGCAAACATTGTTGAGGCATCGCCAACCTTGTCAAAGGCGGTGGAGATGGCTATCTGGGTTATATTGAACGAACCTGTCGCATTCTGCTGCAACGTATAGTCGCTCGTCTCATTGATTCTTCCGTAGAGCATCGAGACAGACTGCGCCTCATACCGTTTCCCGTTGACCTGAATTTTGAATCCGGGGAACGGCTCAAGCGTGATCTTATAGTCGAAGTCCTGCGTAAAGGCGGAAGCGGATGGCTGCACCACATCGGATGACAGCGACAGCCAGCCGTTGGTCTTGGCTTTTTGCACGAAATCGTCGCTGAAGAAACCGAAGGCGAAATCAAATCCGGGAGCATACATATTATCCACATTCCGCTGTCCCATAAATCCTGGCATCGGATTGAATCCCGGCACAGTCATTGAGTTGGTCTGACGGTAGGTGACCTGCACACGGCGGATCATTGTGCCGAAGAAAGCCGCGAAATCCATCGCCAGTTGCGCGGGTGTGCGGTCTGAAGGATTCTTTGTCGTAACGGTAACCGCAGCCGCAGCGATATCCTGCTGCACAGTCAGCGATGCCGAATTGTTGTCAATGGCTTTCAGAGCCGCCTGCACGGCATTGCCGTCCGCATCCTTCACCTCAACCTTGAGTGACTTGGAACCAAGTTTGTGGTTGATGGTGGCAGGTTTGCCTTTCTCAAGCGCGAGCGTCTGCGTGTATTTCTTCTCCCGGAAGTTGGATTTTCTCGCGGGGCGTGCGGACATCCGCTGGGTCATCTGTTTCCAATAGTCGCTCTTGCCGTATAGCGTTTCGAGGTTGAGTTGTCCGTCTGTCTGAATGGCACGTGTGGAAGCGACTGTATTGCCGAGATTCTGATTGGTAGTTGAGCCAGCGGTACGGTTCCATGTGTATGTTCCGTTGTACGAAGCGTTGGCTGTCAGGCAGTCAAGGTACGGAATACGGTTGAAAGGCACGTTCCAGGAGGCGGTGAACACCTGCTGGTATGTATAGGGTGTTCCCCACGTTCCCATACTGCGAAGGAGTGTGTCTTTCCAAGCCTCATAGTAGTCGTGCGTGAACCCATAGTCACGTATGATTTCCGGCGTGTAATAACCTTCGTCCACGGTAGCGTTCATAGCCGTATGGAATGTGAACTTGATGTTTCTGGTAAGGTCATACTTGAAATCAAAGTTGCGATCCCACATATAGTCCTTGGAGAACGTGGGCGGCAAGGCAACGGCTTCGGTGCCATCGTAAGCGTTGAAGTTGCGCATACGTAGGGACGAGAAATTGCGCTGCATATTCGTGTTGAACGACCATGACTGGGGCAGATAGTATATATCCAGCTCGGAGAGGAGTTTGACATCCTTCACCTTCTCGTTCTTCTTGAACGGTTCCCACGGTTCGGGGTTGAAGGAGTAGGCATAGTTAAACGACCCTTTTTGTGAGGAGTTCTGGTTTTTCTCCAACTCGGGCGAACTCTCCCTTTGTCGGTTATAAGCTGCTGACAGAGAGAAATTTGCAGGGTCATAGAACATATTCTTTTTCTTGGAGTGTATATCCACCTTGATGTTGCTTACGCTGAACGAGACATTCTCGCGCCTCGTATTGGTCATTTGGCGTACAGAGTCCTTCTCCGCTTTGGTGGTATAGGTTTCAAGATTGTCCTTAAGTTTCACATCCGAATCAATAGGATCGTATTTCGGCGACTGATTTTCGTGTGAGTAACTTACATAGAGCGGAATCTGGAGGTGGGCTTCCTGCGGAACGAGTCTTCCCGCTTCCAATGCGGCACTGACCGCCACATTGTAACGATCTTCCATATTCCGTGTCTGCACGTTGCTTTCAATGCTGCCGTATCCGGCTGTTTCAATCCGTCCCGTCACATTGAGTTGGGCTATGTCACTCACTTTGAGCGCGGCATTGGCGACAGCCGCCACACCACCTTCCTCGTTGAATTCAGACATACGCAGTTCGTTCACCCACACTTCTCCGTTGACACCACCTGACAAATTGTTCTTACGGTTACGGACACCTATCATTATAGTTTCTATCTCGCCGAGTGTCGGGTTGCCCATAACGGTTACCTTGTTGTCGGGACGGTTGTTATCCGTGTCATAGATTACATACGGGATATTGTTTGCCACCGACCTGTCGCCTGCTCGTTTCGCTTTGTTCCGAGCCGTTTTGGCATCTGTGAAGACAGACAGTGCAAAGTCAAACTCGTTCTGATCGGGCCATACGATGGCACGGTCATGATCGTTGTCGTTGTTATAGACTCCGGGCTGTGTGATTGAAAGCGGTATCTCGTATTCGTAGTAATTGTACTTGAGGTCTGAACCAAGACGTATAAAGCAACTCAAGTCACCGTCCTGCACCTTCTCGTTGTCGGGGTCGGAGGCAATGGCTTCCGCATGAACGAACATCTGCAGGCGTTTGTAGTTGCGCAGGTCAAAGGTCACGTTCTTGTAGACGGCCAGCGCGTCATTATGCTGCAGGTGATTGACGTTCAGTACCAGAGCCTGTTCGTTTTGGGCAATCAGCTGTGCCTGTCCCGGGTCGGTCTGACGGGATATGCCGGGAGGCAGCACATAGTTGATTGGTGAGCGCGCGCCGTTCTCCTCTATGTTGATAGCCTGCACATCAAGCAATGCGTTCGAACCGGGCAGCGTGGTATTGTATTGCCCCGTGACAGAGTTGTAATACAGACCCTTTGAATAGTTCCGCCATTCGCCGCGAACCAGTTCAAGCGTGGCAAAACGCAGATGTGTGGTCTGACGGCAGCCGGTCAGGTACATACGCATAAAGCGGATGGACTTGTAGTTACGAATATTGCCGATGGCACGGACATCATTGCCCTTGACGGGAATCTTGAACTGATACCACGTAACCTTGACAGTCTGACCGTTCTTGAGCGTGACGTTGGTTTCCAGTTTTTCGGATATATGCTGCAATCCAACCTGCATCTGCGACGGGTCAAGCGAAACGTGATACTCAAAGTATTTCTCCGATTCGTTCAGCGTATTGTCACGATTGATATCCTCTATGTCTGGCGACAGCGTCCATGCAGTCCCATAGTTGTCTCCGGAACCGCTTTCGGGCGAGTTGCCTTCTGTCCCGTTCACATACTTGTAGCGCTCAAGAATTGGAGTTTCTGCCTGATCATAATCGTTGCCGCGATAGTAGTGAAAATTGTCACCGGCAGGGTCACGTAATGGAGAGAACGCGTCCTGCAGCCAAGCTTGTCTTACATCATCATCCAGTTTATCATAAACAGCATCTCTGAAGTCTTTATACGGATGCTTGCCGTTATACTCGAAGGCGAATTCCTGTGTAGTATTCAATCCGTTGAGTCCCACATCCTGACGTTCGCGGGCGTTCGCCTCGTTGGAGAAAGCCACAGTGGTACTGGTAGTGCGCGGCACATAACCCCACGCTGTGGAATCCAGCATCGCGCGGTCGGTCTCGCTTAGCGGAAGACCGTGTTCGAACGATTTCTTGCCGTCACGAAGGATGTCCTCGCTTATGTCACCGAGGTTGATATAGAGGTCGCCGCCAGAGAACCCATCCTCATTGGTGAGACGCGGATCCATCATCCAGAACTGGATGTATTCAATATTGGATGTCTCGAAGTCCGTGTTGTCCAGACGGCGCATCACCCCCCCCCAGTTCTTTTCCGGTTCGATGAGTTCGCCCCGGTTGTTAATCCGGTCGGCAGAGATATTGTACTGTCCGCGCTCGGCTGGATAATAACTGAGATTGAGAACCGTCATACGGGTGTCTTCGCTTGCCAGCACCTCCTTGTTGGGATATATCTCCTGTTCATAGACGATACGTGTGCGATGGTCTGACAGGGCTTCAGGGTCGTTCTTGACATGCATCGGCGTATTGGTCTGCGGATGTCCGAAGATGGGATCCACCGTGTACCAACTCAGATGCGCACGATGCCGGTTGTAGTCATAGTCGTTGCTCTTTCTGGCATCCTCGTAGTAGGTGCCGGTTGATCCGTCCGCAGGATCAGACGGAGTGGAGGCAAGAAACCAGTTGGTTGGATAATGGATGTCGATGCCTGTGGTAGTGGACTCAAAGTCGTCCATATAGGCCGTTCCCGCCTTGCCGACCTCCTGTGTATGCCCGGGAACAAGATGGGCAAACTCCGCACCAATCTGAAATGAGCTAGGGGCAGTGGCAGTCATCCAAGGTACCTCATCGATAGCGTTGGACAACCAGTTCATTTGGGTCTGATAATTAAGATTCAGACCCCATATCATATTGCTAAGCGGCTCACTGCCGGCATTCACTTTAGTAGTGAGCGGTGCCTCGTGCATATACATAATCGTACCGCCCACATTGAAATCCTTGCTGAACTCGTATTGCAAATTCGCTCCATACAGTCCTTTGCGCAGCATGGAGAAGGTGGATTGGTTCTCCAACTGCACATTGACCGGTGTGCCGGCATCAAGAATGGACTGGTTGAGAATGGTAACAACACCCATCGTATAGTCAACGGTATAGTCCACATTCTCCGTCAGCGTCGCACCGCCCGCTGTCACTTTCACACTGCCTCGAGGCACGTTCATCGCGTTGAGGCGGATCTCGCTGCTGTTGGTTCCTTTGTACTTACCAGATATGACAAACTTGTTCTTTTCGGTCATCTCCTGCGCATCAACACGGGTCGAATCGTACAATTCCTGAAAACAGTACTTGTCTACCAATACGGGATCACTGCCCAGTTGAGCGGCGAGGTGGCTGCCGAAAGGCTCAAGCACGGGGAACATGATGCGTCCCGTCGAGCTGAAAGCGGTGTAACCCTCCACATAATCGAAACGCCCGTCGGGCGAAGCGTTGTTCTTCGAGTCCAACCGGTCGGCATTCAGGACACGCAGCAGCTGCTTGTTCTTAACGGGTCCTTCCGTAAGGTATTGCAGTTCCGTTCCGATGGAGTCGTTGCGGTAAAAGACATATAATTCGAACTTGTCGCTTGACATCGTACTGGCACCGAGCGAGTAGAAGTTCTTCATCATCAGATCCCACGAACCATAATGCTCCCCTTTACGGGTGGAATTGGACACATGGGGCGAGTTGTTGGAAGGTTTGAGCAGTTTGAGGATAAGCGCAGGTGCCGCATTCCCTGAGGCGGAGGAAGAGGGCACATCGGTGGAGAACTCACCCACCTGATAGACCTGACCGCCGTAGGTATATTCATATGCGACGGCCAATACCTCATCCTGATTGAGCGCGGTGCGCAGGGAGATGAAACCGAGTGCGGGGTTGAGAGTGTATTCGCCAGAAGTGAGCAGTCGGGCCGATTCCACTTTCTCGAAATTCTCACCGCTGACCCAGTTGGGGTTGCCCTGAAGTGTGGCCGTTATCTGTGAGATGGAACGTATGTTGTCGCCCATAGCCATCAGTTGGTCATAGAGGGCATTATTGCGGTTGGAAGGTGTGGAGAAATCGTTGCCTGCGGTATAGAGAGACTGGTCAAGGAGGTGTGTCAGATTGCCTTCTCCGAGATCGATGAAAGCGGTGAAATTGCGTGCCTGATCGTAAGTGCCGCGACGGTTGGTAACCCATACCTCAATACGGTTGATGGTTACGCCGGAGGAAGCGTATGGCAGTGTGGACATAGCCGACTCAAAACGGTCACGGAAGTAATATCCAAGGAAGAAGTGCTTGTTTTCATCGTAATGATCGGCTGTCACTTCGTATTTGGTCATCTGCGCTCCGCCTTCCGAAGACACCTGCTGCGCATCGCTGTTCTGCTGGCTGATTACCGCCTGAACCTTTAGTCGTCCGAACTTGAGGTTGGTCTTTAGACCGAACAGAGCCTGACTACCCTGTATGAGTTGTGAATTGAGGTCAAGTGACACATTACCGCCTTCGATGGATTGGATAATATCATCGTCCTGTCCCTTGTAGGCAAGTTTGATGTTCTGCTGGTCGAAAGAGAATGTGGCTTCGGTATTGTAACTGAAATTGAGATTAAGCCGGTCCCCCACTTTGCCGTTCACATTAACCTGAATTTTCTCATCAAAATCGAAAACATTATTGTTCTTCGCTTTCTTTGTCAGAGCCGGATTGTCCACGAACTGGTGGTTGAAGCCGAAGATGAGTTCCGCGCTTCCCTGTAGTTTGAGCTGTACCCCGCCGGGGCCGAACACCTTGTCAGCCGGACCGATATTGAACTTCATATCGGTGAGGTCAAATTTCTTCTCGTTGCTGTGCTCAACCTCTCCAATTTTCTGCTGCCAATATTTGCGGATGAACTGCTTTTCCTGATACTTCCTGTACTCTTCCGGGGTCATCAGGAAAGGTGATTCTATAACCAATTCGCCAATCTTGTTGCGCAACAGGTACACATCCTGCAACGGCTGATATTCAATGGATGTCTGCACCGCATCATCGGGAGTTGGAAGCGATGACGAGACGATGCTTCCGACAGTATCCGCACGCTGCACGGAGTCGGTATGCAGTTGCGCTGGAGTCTGCTGCGGTTCCTGCGCACTAATGGCAAGCGGCAGAATAAGCAGTAGGGATATGTAAGCGTTTTTTACCAAAGAATGTAGCGGGATCAAGGGATTTTACAACATTTTCAGAGCCAATCGGATAACTTGTTCGACAGTGGCTGATGGCGTATCTTGCAGGATTTTCTCCACCGCCTTGCTGCTGGGTGCAGATGCGAAACCGAGCATCGTAAGTGCGCTGACGGCCTCTTGTCTGACGGGATTGAGACCCGGCTCATCGTTTCGTGTATCCATCGTATCAGGTACAATATCCTGTCCGAGGTCAATCTTGAGTACCTTGTCTTTGAGATCGACGATGACCCTCTGTGCTGTTTTCGGGCCGAGTCCTTTTACCTGACTGAGTTGCCGCGCGTTACCGGTGGCGATAATTTGCCGTGCCTCAACAGCACTGAAAGCGGACATTATCATCCGTGCCGTGTTCGCGCCAATTCCGCTTACGGTAAGCAGCAGGTCAAACAAGGCTCTTTCCCCCTTTGAAGGAAAACCATATAATTCGTGTGTGTCCTCGCGGATAATCTCCGTTATAAAGAGTTTGGTCTCTTTGTTTTCGAGAGGCTGCAGGAAAGAGTAGGTGGGCAACGCGATATTAACCGCGTAGCCCACACCTGCTGCATCTATCACTGCCAGAGCCGGATTGAGTTCTGAAAGTGAACCACGTATATAGTCAATCATTTGAGAAGATTCTTCTTGATTCTCTTCAGATCAGAGGTAGTGATATGACCTACTGTATGGGGCAGGTCGGTTGACTCAACAATAAAATTGCGGTATTTCTCCAGATTAGGGACGAGTACTTCATAAGCCGCCATACAATACTCACTGTCGCCCCTTGAAACAACCAGCGTTTTGCGGTCACCCTTGACAAAATTATAGTTCCCTTCTTCATCTGAAATCCGGCTGACCTCGCCTTTTTTTGCTTCTCTCATCCAAGAAATCATCTGAAGAACGGTTGCAAGAGCCTGATGCTTGTCATTACCGAGTTTGACGGCTATTTCGCGGCTCTCAAAATAGTCCTGCAGGAAAATCTGATAGGATTTGTCCTCGTAAGCCACTACATAATAATCGGTTCTGTCAATGACCTCACTACCTGTACGCGAGGACATTTTCAACTGCGCGCCCGCGCAGAGCGTAATCAGCACCATTACAACCAACACAAGAGTCCTTTTCATTTTTCCGATATCAATATAATTGTTCGATCTAAGTTTGACCGTTCATTAAACATCGTCTTTTACCATTGCAGGCGCAGGCTTCTGAAAACACCTGACTTTCTTTCCGGAGCAGAATGATCGGCTTTATCCAGCGAGTTCCCAAGTTCCCACATCAGCCTTTCCCCTGCCTGAAGGGCGATAATCCCCGCCTGCGGCATCGTGTAGCTTTTTTTCATAACGGCGGCAAAGGTCTTAAAGATTTACGATATGACCAAATTATTCATTTATATTTTTCACTTTTTTACCGGTAGCGTCATAAATGACACCGTTTTTGTTCAGATAAAGGACACCTTCGTGTACGAATTTCTGTACATTTTCGTCACTCTCTGTCTGGTCAAATCCAGTCGGTACGGGGCGCGTATTCTGAATGACCATCAGTCCGTAGCGGTTGTTCTCTCCTTTGTTGAGCCGGAGCGTATAGGGTGATGAGGAGAGACTCCAGACAGGATTGCCGTCAAAGGTAAGGTAGAGCGTGGCATCGGCGGGTGCTTTGGTTACATCCAGCAGGTACGTGCCCTGCGCCGGTGCGTGGAAACCGAGCGGGATGCGGGTGGTGTTGCCCTGTAACGGCGACTCAACGGCGCACAGTCTGGTGCCGTAAGCTTCCGCCCACATCTGCGCTGTACCGGCTTCGCTGATTGTACCGAGTTTGGTGAGGTCATGACCAATCTGATATGAGTCAGTGGCTGTATCGGACACTTTGACAAAGAGCCTGTCGGCTGTCGCAGAGCCACTCTCATCAGTCAGAAGCAGCGTGAATGCATCGGCATCGGCATTCTCGTCGCGGCCGCGCCCGGGCGCCTGCAATGTGCCGTTGACTGCAGGTTCGGCAAACAGCATATCCTGCGCCACGGGTGTCTGTACGAGGAAGGCGGAACCGACCACGAACGTGAAATCTGAAATCTCCACGGGGTTGTATGTGTTGGTCGCGTGATCGTAAATCTGTATATACCGGATTTGACGGGCATCATCATCTGTGTCAGCGGAGATATTGGAATATGTGAATGTGCCGTTACCTATACCATTCCAGCCACGCATCTGTTCATCGCCTTCGGAGCAGTCCATAGCCATCTTAACGTGGTCGGTCATCGGAGTGCCTTTGGCTTTCTTGAAGCGATATACGTTGTCCACATCGTCAATGGTGATGGTATAAATCTTACCCGGCTGAAGTCGTCCTCCGTAACGGTGCCATCCCCAACCGTTGAGGCTGCGGGTCTCGCTGTAGTCCATAAAGTAATAGTTGACACCTTCCACAATCTGCTTTATCGGCTGATTCCAACTGACGCGACGGGTTACCGACTTGGTATCAGCAAGGAAAGGAACGGTGAGATCGTACCAGCCTTGGGAGCAAGCACCGGAGGCATCAAGTGCAACCTCAAAGTAGGCATCGCCGCGCAAATCGAGTTGTTCGATATTGTGAATCTGTCCCGACTTGCCCGAACCGTCCTTGTTGCCAATGGCAGAGCAGAGGGTCAAGTCGTTGATATGCGCCTTGCCGTAAGTCTTCACATCGGTAAAGTTGAGCGTTCCGCCCGCTTCCACCACTATATTGCCCTGCGGAGCATCGGACGGGAAACCTCCGCCTATAGTGAGTGTGGCACCGTCGCCGACCGTAACAGTGGCACCCGCATTGACAACAAAGATGTTCGATTCGAGGCTTTGTCCTTCCGTGAGCCGCATATCCTTTTCGACAACCACCCGCCAGTCACGCACGGACGGAATGCCTTCCTCGTCCCAGTTGGCGGCTGTCCCCTTGTCGTCCGTACCTGCGTTGCCGGTGAAGGTGTATGTCGGAATAGCGCGTCCCATACCCGTGACAACAACGGTGGTGTCCATGTGTCCGTCCGAGATGCGTATATGCGCCGTATCGGGAATCAGTTCGGTGACGGGCGTGTAGGTGACGTGGATGGGATATGAGCCGTGATTTCCGCATTCGCCCGGAATGGTACGCTGCGAAACAACGAACTTGGGATTGTCGGATGAAACAGATATCGGACCGTGAATGTTGCTATAGCGGATGTTAATCGGCTCGGCGTTTGTGAAAGGCGCGAAGATGAGCTGCTCGCCAAGACGGACTGTATCCACGCCGGGACGCAGGTATCGAGCCAGCGTAACCTTCATATTGTCCACATAGAAATAACCGGTGGGCCATTTGTTCACCAGCGTGCTCTTGATGGGACCGTAAACAGTAACTTGCACCTTGACAGCCTTGTCGGACAGGGGCAGTTCGCCAGATTCCTGACGGTCGTCCTGCCTGGTCTGTCCCACCTTGTCCGCCACCGTATGCCAGATGCCGTCGTAGTACTCCTCCACCTTGACGTAGCCCGGAGCGAAGTAGGACACACCCACAAGGTCTTTCTGCGATGTTCCCCAATAGTCGAAGCTGCAACTGCGCGGCTCTCCGTATGACTGCAGGTCATAGACAACGGTCGCTGTCTTATCCTCCGTAGTCCAGTTCCAGCCGAGGTCACGTTTTTCGGTTTCAGTCTGGGTATAGATATATGTGTCGCAGAGCGCATTGGGGTCACGGACAACAATCTTGAGTGTCTTGGAGGCTTCAAGGAAGAACTCGCCATCTATTTCCCCACCCGATGCAAGAGCCATGACAGTGGTCTGTCCGGAGCTGTGGACAGTGAGCGTGTTGCCCTCCACGGAAGCCACGGATGCGTTAGCCACCGAATAGACAACAGCGCGTGTACAGGTCTTTCCCTTACTATCCGTATAGGTGGCGTAGCCCGTCAGTTCGACAGTCTCGTCCACTCCATAGACGAGGGAAAGGAACGACTGATCCCATACGATGGTCTGGATGATGTCCTGCGTTACGACAAAGCGCATTGACTGATCGACAGTCGTGTACTCGCTTTCCTCGTCGGTATTGAGTCCGTGTGCCTGCACGATGGCCGAACCGACGGCATTGGGGATGAGCGAACGCTCGTTGTCACTGATGGAGAGGATGGAAGCGTCGGTGGTGGATTGGAAATAAACGAGGTGTCCGCGATTGGTGCGCGCCGTGATGGCATCGCCTATATGTACAGGGATATAGCCCTGTTCATTGGGTTGCACGGTCTCACCGTTGACTATCCATTCGATGGTCTGCGGTGTGCGTAGCGTAGTGCCTGACACAGCGACCTGTATGTTCTGGCTCTCGTTGTAGATGGTGACGGTGGCGTTGTCCGTACCTGCCCGGTTGGAGGTGTAATAGACTGTGACAGGCGTTACCGCATTGGCACATTCGGTGTTCTCAATTGTCTCTTGGGAGAAAGTGAACTTGCTGTTGTCGGACACCAGATGTATATCGCCGCCATCGGAGCAACTCCAGTCCACGAGGAGCGTACCCACGCCCTGCTGGCCTACATAGACGGGCAGGGATGCCGCAGTGGTGGAGATATGAACCGGTTCGGCGGTCAGACTTACCCGGCGGGTGACACGCATGTCTTTGAAGTACTTGTTGAGCGTACCTCCTGTTTTGGTAAGCGTACGCACGTTGGTCACAATAATGCCTTCCGGGAAATTGTAGGGACCGAAGGTCTGGTATTCGGTAGTCAGGTCAAGTTGCCCGCTCAGGTCGGTGTAGGTGTTGCCGTTGTCGGTGGAATACTGGATATAGAACTGGCTGATACCCGCGAAATCCTTCTTGGCGGTCAGATATACGGCTTCGGCATACTGACCGTCGTTGATTGAATAGGTATGCCCCACCTGACCTTGGAAGTCAGTTATGCCGTTGATGACATCATATTCCTCCGCGTCATAGAAAAGATCACATGTGGCGGCAGGTTTGCTGACCACATTGACCACGAAGTACGTGCTGGTGGCAAGGTAGTAGGCGTTTTCGGGTTGCTCCACGATCCAGCGTGCCTCGCCGAGCATGGAATTGGAAGTAACGGTTGCCTGTTCACGGTCGAAGGCGACAATAGCCGTCCCCGTCGTCTGCGTGACAGTAATAGGCGCACTCAATTCATCGGTGTTGGTAGCACTGATCGTCATGCCACTCTCCGAAGCATCAGTATATATGGAAGTGGTATATGCCACATCACCAACAGCGGACGAAGCAGTGTTGTGAACGGTGATGAAGTTGGGCCGCTTGTTGACCGTGATATTGAAATCCACCGAACGGGACTCATAGTAGTCGGTCTGCGGCGAGGTGGCGGTCAGCGTATAGACACCCGCCTCCGTCGCATGGAATGTGTGCGCGCCGTTGTCAATGATTCCGGTTTCGGTCGTAGCCGATGAATAAAGGTAACCTGAGTAATCCACCGCCTTGACAGAGAAGGTGAAACTCTCCCGAGTCATCGGGTTGTGCTGCGGCAGAGTTGAGATAAGGTCAGTCAGCGACAAGGTGGTGATACGGCTGTTGGCTATATCGGAAAGAATGATAGCGGCATCATTGAGTACGATATCGGGCGTTGTCGCACGGTGGATAAGAATCTGAACATAGCAGGTTGCCGTATTGTAAATATCCGTATTGTCGGGCGTGAAGATTGCGAGATAACTGTGTGTCCCTTGCTCATCGCTGATGACGTGCTGTTGATTGGTCCATGCAAATGTACCGGGTACGTTGGTATTGGGTTCGTTATGGTACGTAGCGGATGCCGAACCGTTGCTCATTACAGAAGAAGAGAGGTTGTCAAGGTAGTGCAGATCAGAAGCGGAAGGCGTTACCAAATCGGGGGTCACTTTCGACACCATGATGCCCTCGATGGTGGTGGAGCAGGGGTTGTAACCGTTGCTTCCGGGTTCGGAGATGGTGACGGACAGATTGTCGCACGACTTGAGGAAGGTCATCACATTGCCGTTGAAGACCGCCACACCGGCGGGTGAGGCGGAATAGGTGAAATTGCCCAGTCCGCTGCTCGTTTCGGCAGTGAGCGTCACTTGGTCGGTAGTCAGGTAAGATGTGGTGACGTTGTGGGATGTTATGGACTGCCCGACTTTGGCACTCACACCCGTCACATTCACGGTAGCGCGAACCGCACCCGTATTGTCCTTAATCTGAATCGTTCCGCTCTCCTCGCCGGAGAAGTCACCCGGGGCATAGACAACGGAAACGGTCGCCGTGCCGTATCCGCCGCAGTCGCCGAAAGAGGTGTTGGTCAGGCGGAACTTGGGATTGTCGGACTCGGCTTCGAGCATGTAGTTGCAATAGGAAACGGTGAAGGTCTGCGCGGGTGTTTCGGCATTGGCTGAACCCGTGAACGAGAGCGAATTCTTGTCGGTCGTGCAGTACTGCCGCTGGGTATAGGTGAGCGACTGCACGTCATAGCCGTTGCTCGCATCCGTGGACAGTCTGACAGCCGTGGCGTTGACAGGAAGATCGGAGAGAGAGATGGTTTTGGAGTTATTGATGTCATTCGGACTGTACTCCCACTGATTGAGCACATTGCCTCCAGCGTTCAGCACTTCCACTTTGAATCCGTTTAGATAAAAATCTAACAACCCTGTTTTCGTCCGCTTGACTTGGATGGTCATGGAGAGCGGTATGTCAATGCCGTATTTTGCATTTGTGTTCTTGAGCGTTATGGGTTCGATGATGACCGTTTCGCTTGTGCCGCATTGTGCTGTGGGGTCAATGACCTTGACGGGCAGTGAGACGGGAGTCGCCTCGGCATATTCGCCATTACCCGCCTGTGAGGCGATGATGGTGGTGTTGGAGCAAGAAATGGCGGAATAGGTCAGCGTCCATGTCGTGCCGCTCTGCGTGAGGGTCAGACCCGTCTTATCGCCTGACAACGTATAGGTAACGGGCAGTCCTGAAGATGCCGTCGCATTGAGAGTGACAGACTTCGCAGCGTCAGTGGTCTTCAGGCGGTTAAACGCTTGCTCCCACGTGATAGTCTGTTTGGTCTTGCTGGTGATGCGGATGGTTCTGGTGTCAGAAGCCGCAGCGAACGTGGCGTTCTCCGCCACGGTGGCGGTCAGAACCACATCGCCGTCGTAAGCCTGCAGCATGGTTACCGTGTTTCCTTCGCAAGCCACATAGTCCTCATAGCCGGCAGCGGAAACTGTAACGGTTGTTCCTTCGGCGGAGGAGGCGGTCAGCACATCGCCCGGATAGAAGATGGTAGCGTCAGAAGACCAAGTGACAGTGGGTGTTTTCTTGTTCGTTCTGCCTTTGAGTGTGACGGTGGAGCCTGTGCCGTTCTCGTCCGAGATGGTCAGCGTGGCGTTCTGGTTGTTGTGCTGCGCGGCGGTGCTGTACGACACTTTGACAGGTGTCGTGCCGTATTGGTCGCCGCCTATGTTGGTGAGCGATGCTGGCACTACGGTGAAAGCGGGGTCGCTCACTGTCAGCGTCACGTTATGCCCTGCGGAGGCATAGAACAGGCAGTATGTCTGATCAGCGGCAGGAACGGTTATCTCGTTGTCGCCGAAATCTATGGTGGTTATCTTCGTCCAGTCGGAAGCGGAGCGGACAGTCTGCAACTCCTTGCGCTGCGTCACCTGTATGTTGCGGAAATAACCTGCGTAGTTGCCTGTATAGAAGAAACGGATATAGCGTGTATCTGGTTTGAGGTCAAGCGTCTGGGAAACACCGTCGGAACGGTTCTTCTCATCTTTCCATATCTCATCCCAGTCGGAGCCGTTGGCACTTTGCATCACCCGCTGGTCCACACCTGACGCTATAAGGGAACTGTTTGTGAAAGTGAACGACAGTTTGGCGGGTATGCCATCAAAACGGATGTCCACAAACTTGTCATTCCAATTCATAGCTGCCGAAGTACTTCCCAACCGGATACCATTGTCCCAAGCGTTGTCACCAGAACTGTTCACTTTGATTGAGCCGGTGTTGTACATCGCCTGCGTGAAAGTGAACGGCACGTGGTTGGAGGCAAAAACGGGAGTAATCGTCTTTGTTTCCGTATGCTCCGCCCAGTAATAGTTTTCTGATTGCGTAACGGTCAGCGTGGTGGAAGCATACTTGTAGCGAGTCTGCAGAGTGAGTTTGGTGCTGGTCGAGCCGTTGGTCAGATACGCCACATCCTCATCGGAAGAGGAAGAGACAGAGAACGTGTTGGTTCCAGTACTCTTGAGGTAGTCGGTGTAAGTGTTATCGTGATAGACATCGCCGCTTTGCCATGTGAATACGGGTACGTGCTTCTTCACCGTGACGGTGACGGTATGCGACGATGCTGTATATTTATACGTGGCAGCCTGGCTGATGGTGAGGGTCACGTTCTTGGTGTTGAACGACTGGTTGCCGGTGTTCTGCGCCACGATGCGGTCGTTGGCGACATCGTAATAGGCGAGGGTTGCATCAGTGGATGTGGCGGTTATCTCACCATCGCTGTTCTTCTGGCTGATTATTGAGGATGCATTCTCATCCACGTATATAGAATAGGATGCACCCGCCTGCAAAGTATTGTCAATCTTGGTAATGTCGAATGTATAGGTAACAGAAGAAGCGAAGATGGTGCTGTTCTCCCGCTGGGTGAACTGTACGGTCTTGCCCAAACCTGCATTGGTTGCCTCGATGGTGACGGTGTTGCCGCTGCGTGTCACGTTGAAGTAGTGAGAGTCATAGGTGGGATAGAAATCTCCCGTCAGGCCGTTGCTGACATACTCGACATCCAGCGTTACTTTGTCCCCCACTTTGAGGGGTTTGACAGCGGTTGTGAAGCCATCGGGAGTGAAGATGGGTGTATCCTTTGTCTTTATTGTGAAAGTTTTGGTTACATTCGCAGCGGCGTTATACTTGTAGTTGCCTGATTGAGAAAGTGTAATTGTGGCTGTTCCTACCGCAAGAGCTTTCATCTTGCCGTTCGCGTCCACGCTCAAGACAGAGGAATTGGAAGAGCTATAGTTGAGAGTCAGTCCGCTTGTGGTGCTTGCAGAGATAGAAGGTGTAGCACCAACCATCAGGTTTTCTGTTATATCGTCCTTGTTGCTCCACGTGATGGTTTGGTCGTACTTGGACGTGGAACCTGTGAGCGATATATTCTTGGAATACGAACCGTAGGTGTCTTTTATTGTAAGTGTAGCATTCAGCGTACTTGCAGTCCCGTGGTTGTACGTTACGGTTACCGTTGCAGTGTTGTATTTTCCGGCTTCGGCATTATTGCTGATACTGACGCTTACTTTGTCGCTGCCCGCGCCCGTTACTTCGTAAGTCATTGCCGGTACGTTGCACCAAGCGATTGTAAAGGTCTTGGTTGTGTTGGCATCATCCACTTTGCTGCTTCCGAACGCCAATGAGGTTACCGAGGGGTTTTCAATGTATTGCGCCATCGTAACCTTAATGTTTTGAACGTATTTATTCAACGTAACCCCACCCTTAAAGGTTATACTCGTTACTGCATCTCTCGAGGATATAGAATATGGACCTTGAGAAGAATATGAGTTACCAGGGTTAGATTTGTAGTATTGGTGACCCGTATTATCTGTTACGGTTAAATTTCCTGTACCCAATTTTTGTTTTTTTGCTTCAAAAGTCAGTTGTGCACCGGGACCTGACAATGATTTCGTTTTTTCCGCATAAATACCCAAAGTGGTCTCACCTGTTTCGTATAACACATACCACACACCGCCTTGCAAAGTACCTTGACCGCTACCTGTCCAGCCGGCACGGACTTGCATACTTACAAACGACAGAGCAACTACTAAAAGAGCAGGACGCAACTTGCTGTAAACTCCCCAAGAAAATCCTCCGATTAAGTTTTGAACACTTGTGTGCAAACTATGATTGTTAAAACGTTTCATAATCCGTTTTGTTTAATTTTCATTATTTTATAATCTATTTGAAACAAGCGGGGACATATCTGATATGCATAAACCCCATATTTCGGACGTGGCAAAAATAGGTTGAGTTAAACAAACCTTCAAACCTGACACGCATTTTTACAAAGTAAGTAAACCAAATCTTAAGGAAAGTATATTTTTCCACTGTGAATTGCTGCATTTTTTTTGTTTCATCTTAAAAATCGTCAAATAAGTCCTGAGAATTCCCCCATACTCCATAACAGAGCAGACAGACCCTCCCGCAAGGAGAAGAGCCTGTCTGCTCTGTCAACCGTTCCCGATATTACGGTATATCGAAGAAACTCTCCGCTATC
>DBVX01000093.1 GCA_002308815.1 Bacteroidales bacterium UBA1253 | reverse complement strand
CAACCCGGGCAGAAACGTACGTATTGGTCGCTTTTGAATTGACTTGCTTCCATAATCAGAGTTTTTTAACAGATTCAACTATACGTTCAACCGCGAAGGGCTGACCCATTATCTCATTGTACTGCTTGAAGTCCACACCGCTGATTTTCATGCGGAGGAGCGAAGCGAACTGTCCGTTGTTCAACTCACAAACAATCACTTTCTTGTAGCGGCGGAGCACCTCTTCGGTGTTCTTTGGCAGCGGGTTGATGTAGTTGAAGTGGGCGAGCGCGCAGTTCAGTTCGTTGGCGGCTGCGTGGAGGTGTCCTTCTGTGGAACCCCAGCCTACCAGCAGCGTGTCGCTTCCGGCGTTGCCCTGCACGCGCAGTTCGGGGATGCGGTTAGCCACCTGATCCACTTTCGCCTGACGGGCCTTGACCATCAGTTCGTGGTTCTCGGGATTGGTGGAGATGGAGCCTTTGCGGCTGTCACGCTCCAGACCGATGTTGCGGTGTTCGTAGCCTTCCATTCCGGGGAACGCCCAGTAGCGGACGTTGTTCTCATCGCGCAGCGCGGGGTTGTACTTGCCTTTCAGTTCCTCGGGTACGCCCTGCGGGTGAATCTCCGGCAGTTCGGCAAGTTTGGGCAGACGCCACAGCCCCGTACCGTTGGCAAGATACGTGTCGGTCATCAGGATGACAGGGGTCATGTTCTCCAGCGCAATGCGGCACGCCTCGTAAGCGTACTGGAAGCAGTTGGCGGATGTGCTGGCGGCAATCACCACAGCGGGGCATTCGCCGTTACGTCCATAGACCGCCTGCAGCAGGTCAGTCTGTTCGGTCTTGGTGGGCAGACCCGTGGAGGGGCCGCCGCGCTGCACGTCGATAACCACCAGCGGCAGTTCAGCCATAACAGCCAGACCCACGGCTTCTGACTTCAGACTCAGACCGGGACCGGAGGTCGATGTGCAGGCAAGGTCGCCCGCGAAGGACGCACCCACTGCGGTGCAGACACCGGCTATCTCGTCTTCCGCCTGAACGACCACCACACCCATATCCTTGCGGGCAGCCAGTTCCTGCATGATGTCGGTGGCTGGGGTGATGGGATAAGAGCCGAGGAAGAGCTGCTTGCCGCTCTTCTTGGCGGCGGCTATCAGTCCCCATGCCGTGGCTTTGTTGCCGGCGATGGAGGTGTAGGTGCCGTGGGCGAGGTCTTCCGCCTTCTCCACATTAATAGTATTGATATTCAGAGCCGTGTTGTTACCGTAGTTATATCCGTCGGTCAGCACTTTCACGTTCGGGGCAATCAGCGCGGGTTTCTTGGCGAACTTGCCTTCAAGGAAATGGATAGCCTTGTCGATGGGACGGTTGAAGAGCCAGCAGACAACGCCCAACGCGAACATATTGCGCGACTTGAGAATGGCTTTGTTGTCCATGCCGCTGTCCTTGAGCGACTCCTTGGTGAGCTGCGTCAGTGCCACGGGGACAATCTGCACGCTCTCGGGAATACCCAGTTCGGTGAAGGGGTTGTCGGTCTTGTAGAGAGCCTTGTCCAGATCCGCCTTGGTGAACGAGTCAGTGTCCACGACGATGACGGCATCCTTCTTGTACATCGAGTCCGCCTCGACATAGCTTGCGTCAGCCTGATTGAACTTGCTGCCCAATGTGCACACTTTCAATGCTGCGGCGTTCATAGCCACAATCACGTCCGCCTTGTCACCGGGGGTGTAAACACCGTTACCGAGACATACCTGGAAGCCGCTAACTCCGCCCAGCGTGCCCTGAGGCGCGCGAATCTCGGCAGGAAAGTCCGGCAGTGTCGAAATCTCCTCGCCGAGGATGGCACTCAATGACGAGAACATGTTTCCCGTCAACTGCATACCGTCACCCGAGTCTCCGCAGAATCGAATAACTACATTTTGCTTTTGCATGATAAATGAGATTATTATTAGTTGATTAGTAACTGAAAAATCGCACAAACGGTCTTATCGTTCCATAAAACACCGCAAAAGTACGGCATATTTTCCACCCCGCAAAAATAAATGGCACGAAAAACTGCGTTCCGTGCCATTCCCCCCTGAATGCAGCCGTCCTTGTTACCAGCGGATGACGAATCCCGCATGGGCGTTGATACCCGCCTGCGGGAAATACCATACATAGTCGCCGCTCACGCCTCCGTTGCTGCAATAGCGCGTGTTGAACAAGTTGTTCAGCATGCATTTTATTTCCACCTCAGGCATACCGTTGGCGCGGGTGCGGAAACGTTGCAACGGGAGCGTATAAGCCAAAGTCATATTGGTGACCGTATAGGCTTTGAGGCTTGCCGCCTTACGCTCCGAATTATCCAAGTACTGGCTGCTGACCACCTGATTGTCAAGTCGTCCACGGAAACCGGCAATGTGAAAATCCAACGCGTTATATGCCGTCCAGTCAGGCGAGAAAGAGATGGTGTTCCACGTATGGTCGGTCAGTTCCCATTTGTTGCGTGACCAAACGAGATTACCTTCCCAACGGAACCACCGCGTGAAATCAAAGGCATACTGCAACTCCACGCCGGTGCGGTAGGAATTCTTCACGTTTGTGAGTGTCGGATAACTGAGTCGGCTGATGCCTCCCGTAGCTACCAACTGATTGTCGTACTGCATTAGATAGAGGTTCACACCTACCATTCCCGCTACGCCTGATTGGGCAGCCGAAGGCTTGAAGGTATAGTTGTACCCCAGTTCATAATCAAAGAGGCGCTCGGCTTCCGGCATAGCCGCTGCATTGTCATCCGCCTCGAGGAAATTAGAGCGTGTCGGTTCGCGGTTAGCCATAGCAAAAGAGGCTGTCAGCTGGTGTCCTTGGTTGAAATACTCCAAGCCTGCCTTGGGATTGAAGAAATGGTACATACGTTTCATTTCCAATGGTGCGTAAGTGTATTCGTTGGCACCCGACATACGATAATCGACCAAACGGTACTGCAAGTCCTCGTACAGCGACAGACGTTCAGTGCCCCGCTGAAGCAGGAACTCGTTGAAGCGGGCAAAGAGGTTGGCATCGGTCTTTATTCCCTGACCCAGATACGTATCCGCTTCGTCCAATGTTCCCCAATGGTCACACCGGTAATGCTGTGCTGCCAGACCGAACTGCGTAGTCCATATATCGCCAGTGTATTGTGCATTCACTTGTGCACCGCCAAGGTGATTGGTCAGTCCGTCCTGCGTAATGCCTTGCCATCCCGTAGCAGGCGAATAGGAGCCGTAATCAGCCATTTGGTAGTAACCGCGCCCGTAGGTATAGTGAGCCGCAGCACGCAATGACCAACGGTACGAGAAGCGGTGACGCACGAGCAGCTGAACGTGGTGCTGCGTATAATTGTCGGTCTGATTGGGATAGGCGGCGTATGCCGTGTCGCCAGGTGCTTGCTCATACGGTAGCAGACCGGCGGGATTGTAACGGCGGTTGGATGCCATCGTTTCGGCATCCACTCCGTACCAAGCCATATAAGTACGCTCCTTGCCACCAAAAGCGAGCAGGTCCACTTGGGTCAACTGCCCGTCCTCACGCTGACGGGACTGCCATCCCGCTTCGCCCTGGTAACTGAGCAGGTCGGATGCCGCACGCTCAATATAGCCGTCGCTGTTCACCTTGGAGAACCGTCCTCCGAGGTGCCATTGTCCGATACGGGCATAGAGCGAAGCCGACTCACGGAACGTGTTGTACATGCCGCCCGTGAACTGCAAAGAAGCGCGGACAGGCCGTTCGTCCAACTGGCGCAAGTCATAAAGGGTCTGCATATTGACACTCGCTCCGAAGGCACTGCTGCCGTTCTTGCTGGTTCCCACACCGCGCTGCGCCATCAGGCGGTCCACACTCGCCCCCATATCCGTCAGATTGACCCAAAAGACGGTCTGGCTCTCAGGGTCATTCAAAGGAATGCCATTGACGGTCATATTGATACGTGTATGGTCTGTACCACGCAAATGAAAATACGTGTAGCCTATACCCAATCCATCGTCGCTTGTCGCCACCAGTCCCGGCGTGGACGCAATCAGATACGGAAGGTTCTGCCCGATGTTGATTTGCTGCAAATCGGTTCTTGTTTTTTCTGCCGACTGATTAGCAAAGACCCGTTTGGCAGCAGTTACATCCAATTCCTGAAGAGTTAGTTGTTGCAACAAAGCCGAGTCTGCCTGCTGCGAAGAGTAAGATACATTCTCCTGCGCCATCAACGGTGCGCATAGGAGAAGGGACAAAAGAAAAGAGTTTTTTCTCATAGCAGTATGTTTTTTAGTTGGTTGATTGCGGATTGTCCAAAGACTTGCTCTTATAAACAGAGGTGTTGTCCGCTTGCAGTCACTGCAAATGAGAAAAAGGCTCTCCTTATTATTCCGTTGACTGCATTACCAGTCTACGTTCATCGGGTCTGTTCTCAGCCTTGCGGGCACCCCTGTAAAGTTGAAAATTGAAAGTTGAAA
>DBVX01000087.1:266-2817 GCA_002308815.1 Bacteroidales bacterium UBA1253 | reverse complement strand
GGTGAGATGGAGGTCTGGGCACTGGAAGCTCACGGAGCCGCTCACGTGCTTCAGGAGATTCTGACCGTCAAGTCTGATGATGTGACGGGACGCGCGCGCACTTACGAGGCAATCGTGAAAGGCGAGCCGATGCCCACACCCGGACTGCCCGAATCGCTCAATGTCCTGCTGCACGAACTGCAGGGACTGGCGTTGTCCATTACGATGGAATAAACCGATAAGCACCATTTTGTTCAATCGTAAAGAATAAGATTATGGCATACAATAACAAACAAGACAGCATCAAGAAAAGCGGCTTTACCAAGATATCAATCGGTCTGGCCTCACCGGACGAGATTATGAACCTCTCTTCCGGCGAGATCCTCAAACCGGAAACCATCAACTACCGTACCTACAAACCAGAACGCGACGGTCTGTTCTGCGAGCGCATTTTCGGTCCNNNNTACAAACGTATCCGTTACAAGGGTACAGTATGTGAGCGTTGCGGCGTGGAAGTTACAGAAAAGAAAGTGCGTCGCGAGCGTATGGGACATATCCGTCTCGCCGTACCCGTGGCTCACATCTGGTATCTGCGCTCGCTGCCGTCCAAAATGGCCGCCCTGCTGGGTATCCCCACAAAAAAACTGGAATCCATCATCTACTACGAAAAATTCGTTGTCATTCAAGCGGGTGTGTTAGCCGGTCAGAAATACAGTGATGGTGTGGTGGAGGACAAACTGCTCCTGGAAGAGGAGGATCTGGAGGAGATACTTACCCGTCTTCCCGAGGGGAACGACCAGTTGGAGGATACCGACCCACAGAAGTTCATCGCCAAAATGGGTGCCGAAGCCATCTACGATATGCTTTGCCGCATCGATCTTGACGAACTCAGTTATTCGCTGCGCGACACGGCCGCCAAAGACGGTTCGCAGCAGCGCAAGCAAGAGGCCTTGAAACGTCTGCAGATTGTGGAATCTTTCCGCGCATCAAAAAACAGAAACCGTCCTGAATGGATGATTCTGCAGGTTATTCCTGTCACCCCGCCGGAATTGCGTCCCCTTATCCCGTTGGACGGCGGACGTTTCGCAACATCCGACCTGAACGACCTCTACCGTCGTGTCATCATCCGCAACAACCGTCTGAAACGCCTGATTGAGATTAAGGCTCCGGATGTCATCCTGCGCAACGAGAAGCGTATGCTGCAGGAGGCGGTGGACAGCCTGTTCGACAATTCGCGCAAGACAACCGCCATCAAGTCGGATGCCAACCGTCCTTTGAAATCATTGAGTGATTCGCTCAAAGGCAAACAGGGACGTTTCCGCCAGAACCTGCTCGGTAAGCGCGTGGACTATTCGGCACGTTCCGTCATCGTGGTAGGTCCTGAACTGAAGATGCACGAGTGCGGTCTGCCCAAGGATATGGCGGCCGAACTCTACAAACCGTTCATCATCCGCAAATTGATTGAACGCGGACTGGTAAAGACTGTCAAGTCAGCCAAGAAAATCATCGACCGCAAAGATCCCGTCATCTGGGATATTCTTGAGTACGTGATGCAGGGTCATCCTGTGCTGCTGAACCGCGCCCCGACGCTGCACCGTCACGGCATTCTGGCTTTCCAGCCGCGAATGATAGAGGGTAAGGCTATTCAGTTGCATCCGTTGGCCTGTGCCGGTTTCAACGCCGACTTTGACGGTGACCAGATGGCTGTCCATTTGCCTTTGAGTATAGAGGCGATACTGGAGGCGCAGTTGCTGATGCTGGGGTCGCACAACATATTGGATCCCGCTAACGGCAATCCTATTACCGTTCCTTCGCAGGATATGATTCTGGGTCTTTACTATATCACCAAGCCCCGCAAGAACGAGAAGGGCGAGGGACAACTTTTCTACAGTCCGGAAGAGTGCTTTGTGGCGTTGAACGAAGGGAAGGTGGATATTCACGCGATTGTCAAGGTGCGTATCAACGGCGCATTGGTGGAAACGACTCCCGGACGCGTGATGGTCAACCAGTATGTGCCGGAGGAGGTAGGCTATCAGAATGTCACCCTGAAGAAAAGTGCCGTGAAGAGCATTATCTCCAAGGTTATCAAGACCTGTGGTGTGGCACGCACAGCGAAGTTCCTCGATGACATCAAGGATCTCGGTTACAAGATGGCATTCAAAGGCGGTCTGAGTTTCAATTTGAACGATATTCTGATTCCAGAGGAAAAATCCGAACTCATCGCAAAGGGAAATTCGGAGGTGGAGCAGATCACTGAGATGTATAATTTCGGTGAGATGGCAGATGACGAGCGTTACAACAACGTCGTGGGTGCTTGGAACAAAGTGGATGCCGCCGTGACAGACGTGCTGATGAAGCACATGGAGGAGGCGGATCAGGGCTTCAACTCCGTCTATATGATGATGGACTCCGGTGCCCGCGGATCGAAACAGCAGATCAAACAGCTGGCTGGTATGCGCGGACTGATGGCGAAACCTCAGAAAGCCGGTGCCGCCGAGGGACGTCAGACGATTGAGAACCCTATTCTGTCTAACTTCAAGGAGGGATTGAGCGTGCTGGAGTACTTCATCTC
>DBVX01000087.1:0-161 GCA_002308815.1 Bacteroidales bacterium UBA1253 | reverse complement strand
GAGGATTGCGGCACACTGCGTGGTCTGACAGCGCACGCCATCAAGCAGAATGACAACGTGGTCGCCACCCTGTCCCAGCGTATATTTGGGCGCGTGAGCGTACATGACATACAGGATCCGGACGGCAATATCATTGTCGCAGCCGGCGAGGAGATCCGCGA
>DBVX01000055.1:3278-3609 GCA_002308815.1 Bacteroidales bacterium UBA1253 | reverse complement strand
CCGTATACAATGGGTGTAAAAAATGATTCACATTTGTTTGCGTGATTGACGGTCTTGCTGTACTTTTGCACGCAGTTTTGATGTGCAACCAATCTTTTAACTATTTTCCTATGGAAACCAGTCCTTTCAAAGTGTTTGCGGGTAGCAAGGGAGAGGCTATCGCGCAGCGTGTGTGTGATCTGCTTCACTGCCAGTTGGGCAAGATTCGTATCGACCGATTCTCCGACGGCGAGTTCGCTCCGAGTTTCGACGAGTCGGTCCGCGGGCAGTCGGTCTATCTGGTGCAGACGACTTCACCTTCATCGGACAATCTGATGGAACTGCTCCTTAT
>DBVX01000055.1:0-3259 GCA_002308815.1 Bacteroidales bacterium UBA1253 | reverse complement strand
GTGATTGCCGTCATCCCCTACTTCGGTTGGGCGCGGCAGGACCGCAAGGACAAGCCCCGCGTGAGCATCGGCGCCAAACTGGTGGCGAACATGATTCAGACCGCCGGAGCGGACCGTGTCATCACCGTTGACCTGCACGCCGACCAGATTCAGGGCTTCTTTGACATTCCTGTGGACCATCTGTACGGTGCCAACACACTGGCTTCCTATATCGAGTCGCTTCACCTGAAAGACCTTATCGTCGCGAGCCCCGACGTGGGCGGCACCAAGCGCGCCGCAACCTTCTGCAAGAAGATGCACGTGCTGACCGACAAGGAGGTGCCAATGGTCATCTGCTACAAGCACCGTCCCGACTTCAACAAAGTGAGCGAGATGCGCGTGCTGGGTGACGTGAAGGATAAGGATGTGGTCATCGTGGACGATATGTCCGACACCGCAGGCACACTCTGCAAAGCCGCAGAAGTGATGAAAGAGAACGGTGCCCGCACCGTCCGCGCCGCCGTGGCGCACGGCATCATGTCCGGCCCCGCATGCCAGCGCATTATGGACAGCGAACTGGAGGAACTCATCTTCACGGACACCATTCCGTTTGACACGGCGCGTTGCCCGAAAGTGAAGATTGTCAGCGTGGCCGACCCGATTGCGCAGACCATTCTGGCTATCCAGCAGCACCGTTCGGTCAGTGAACTGAACATCAAGTAACTACACGCGGGCTGAATTTCCGCTTTACCTATGAGATTCCTATTCATACCTCTCATTCTGCTTGTGGTAGCCGGTCTGCTGTTTGGATGTGCCTCCAAAAACGCGCAACCGATAGCACGTCCGGCGTTCAGTGCGGACAGTGCCTATTCATACATCGAGCGGCAGGTTCAGATGGGGCCGCGCGTACCGGGTACGACGGCGCACGACGAGTGTGCCGCTTATCTGATTCAGACGCTGGAGCGGATGGGCGGCAGCGTGGAGCAGCAGCGCGGCACAATGACCAACTACGCGGGCGAGGAACTGCCCGTGCGCAATATCATCGCGCATTTCGGAAGCCGCAGCCTTGCCAACCGTATCCTGCTCGCCGCGCACTACGACACACGTCCGTGGAGCGACGAGGAGAGCGACTACGACAACCGCTTCCTGTCCATTGACGGAGCCAACGACGGTGCCAGCGGCGTGGGCGTGCTGCTCGAGGTGGCACGGCAACTCGGGCTGCGGCAACAGGACACAGCCGCCAATGTGCGGGGCATTGACATCATCTTCTTTGACTGCGAGGACTATGGGACACCGTCCTTCTATACCGGTCCGCAGAAAGAGAATACGTGGTGCCTCGGTTCGCAGTTCTGGACGGATTTGCTTTCCATACGCAGGGAAACGTACCAGTTCGGTATCGTCCTTGATATGGTGGGCGCCCCCGATGCCGTCTTCCCGAAGGAACACTACTCGATGCAGTACGCGCGCGACTACGTGGAGAAGATTTGGCGTGCCGCCGGTCAGTTGGGCTATGGGCAACGCTTTGCCAATCAAAAGGAGTACCCCATCGTGGACGACCACTACTACATCAACACCCGTGCCGGCATCCCGTGCGTGGACATCATCCACTATAACCGCTCTTCGGACACAGGCTTCCCGTTCTGGTGGCACACGCAGCAGGACAATATGCAGAACATATCCACCGCCACGCTGCAGGCCGTGGGTGAGGTGGTGATGAAAGTGATTGAATAGACTATGCTTGAGATACGTGACTTATACGCCTCCATAGAAGGCAAGGAGATACTGCAAGGCGTTAACCTGACTATCCGCTTGGGCGAGATACACGCCATCATGGGACCCAACGGAGCGGGCAAATCCACGCTCGGAGCCGTTCTGGCGGGACATCCGTCCTACGAGGTGACTCGGGGCACGGTGTTGTTCCGCGGCAAAGACCTGCTCGCCATGCCCGCCGAGGAGAGGGCGCGGGAGGGTCTGTTCCTGTCGTTCCAGTACCCCGTGGAGATTCCGGGCGTGAGTATGGTCAATTTCCTGCGCGCCGCCGTCAACGAGAAACGCAAGCACGAGGGCAGCGAGCCGCTGACTGCCACACAGTTCCTCAAGGAGATGCGCGAGAAGAAACAGCTGCTTGAGATGGCGGACAAACTCAACAACCGCTCCGTCAATGAGGGTTTTTCCGGCGGCGAGAAGAAGAAGAACGAGATTTTCCAGATGGCAATGCTCCGGCCCGCGCTGGCTATCCTTGACGAGATAGACTCCGGTCTGGACATTGACGCGCTGCGCGTGGTGGCGAACGGTGTCAACGCCTGCCATACGAAGGACAACGCCTGCCTGCTCATCACCCATTACCAGCGGCTGCTGGATTACATCGTACCCGATTACGTACACGTCCTCGCCAACGGACGCATCGTCCGAACAGGCGGCAAGGAACTGGCGCGCGAACTGGAGGAAAGGGGCTACGAATGGTTGTAACGGGCACATACCGGCAGGTTTATATCGGTGAGAACGACCTTGACCTCGTATTCGACCAGCAGGAGGGTTCCGTTCTGCGCCTGTTCTTCTACACCATAGACCCGCACGGCTCGTCCTCATCGCGTATCCACGTGGTCTGCAATCAGAACGGTACGGGTTGCACGACCGAAATCTATTCCCTGGCCTATGCAGGAGGCGACAGCCGGTGTTCCGTTGAAGCGACGGTCAATCACCGTGTCGGAGGCGGCATATCCCGTTTGGTTAGCCGTTTCGTCCTCAAGGACAATGCTATAGGCTCATACGCGGGGCAGGTCATTCTCGCCCCCAACGCCCAGCAGGTGGACGCGCAGCAGGGCAACCGCAACCTGCTGCTCAGCGACAACGCGCAGATGCGCGTCCGGCCCGTTCTGGAGATTTACGCAGACGACGTGAAAGCCTCGCACGGCACATCCACCGGACAACTTGACGAGGATGCCCTCTTCTATATGCGGCAGCGCGGGATAGACCGCCCGCAGGCGGAGCAGATGCTCACCGAAGCCTTTATGGCGGAATGTATCACCCCTCTTGACGACGAGAAACAGCGGGAGGAGATTCTCCAAATGATTCGATCCCCGCACCGTGTCTGACCATTTATCCGAACATTATCAAGGTGGTTAGGTGTGGTATGCATTTTTTTTGAGATATAATGATTGCAATAATCATCTGTTATAGTAACTTTGCGCACTTTTTAGGATTTTAAATATTACTGTCCGATAAAACTTTTTTGAGTGTAAAAAAACGGGGCTGATTCCTTTGCGGAGTCAGCCCTTTT
>DBVX01000066.1 GCA_002308815.1 Bacteroidales bacterium UBA1253 | reverse complement strand
CTGATGTTCACCGACAACGACGAACTTTCGGGTCTGACAGCAAAGATGATGGGAGCGGAGACGCTGGTCATCCTGAGCAACATAGACGGCCTGTACGACGGCAACCCCGCCGACCCGAAGAGCAAAGTGATACGGACAGTACGGGCAACCGACGACATGTCCGCCTACATACAGACCTCCAAGAGCAGCGCGGGAAGAGGCGGCATGCAGTCCAAATACCATACCGCAACGCTCACCGCCCAAAACGGCACCCGCGTCATCATCGCCAACGGCAAGACCGAACAGATACTGCGCGACATATTCGTGAACCCCGAACGGACAGTGTTCACCGAGTTTGTCAGATAAACGGATGGCAACCAAAGAGCCTATATTCACCCGCAAGCAAGGGATAGGACTGCTCCTGTTCCTTGCTTTTGTATTGACACTGCGGCTCTTCATCCATTTCCTGCCGTCGCCGTCGGCAGAAAACAGACCTGTGGAAGACACGCTGCAAAGTCTTCAGACAGAGAGGGATACCGTTATCCTCAGACCCTTTGACCCCAATACCGCTGACAGCCTGACACTCGCACAGCTGGGACTCCGGCCGTGGCAGATACACAACCTTATCCGTTACCGGGAAAAAGGCGGACGGTTCCGCCTCGCGGACGATTTCCGACGACTGTACGGACTGACCGACAGCGCGTTCAAGGCACTGCTGCCGTACATCGCCATCGACACCATGCCTTTCTTCATCGAACGGCAGGAACGCATATTGCGCGACAGCCTGCGGCGGGACAGCATACACCACATATACGAGGCCCGCCACGACAGCATCGAACGCGCACGGCAAGCGCGGCGGGACAGTCTGCTGAAAACAGGCCAGATCCATGAGAAGAAAGACACCGTCATCGAACTGAACACCGCCGACACCAACGACCTGCAGTACATACGCGGCATCGGCGGCTACACGGCACGGCAGATTATCCGCTACCGCGACCAATTAGGCGGCTATTACCATCCGGACCAACTGCGCGAAATAAAGCAACTGGACTACGTTTTGTGGGACTCCGTGACGCCGCACCTGACAGCAGACACGGCACTCATACACAGAATCAACGTGCAGACGGCCTCCGTAGAACAACTGAACCGCCATCCTTACATCCGCTTCACCCAAGCCAAAGCCATCTACGAAACACGGCGGCGCAGAATACGCTTATCGGGAATGGACGACCTCTGTCCCGCCGTTCTCACCCAAGAGGAAGCCGGCAGACTGCGCCCGTACCTCGATTTCACTCCACCTCCAAGACACGGCAGCCATCAGCCGACACCGTGAAACGGACACTGACCGCATCTTCTGGCAGCAACGGCTCCACCACATCGGGCCACTCGATAAGGCAGTAACGCCCCGAATCCAGATAATCGGGCATCCCCAAATCCAAAGCCTCCCGCAAACTGTTGAGACGGTAACAGTCGAAATGGTACAACTCCTCCGTTGCGTCATCCGCATTGTTATAAAGGTTGCGGCAAGGCACATCGTACACATTGACGATGGCGAACGTGGGACTGTTCACCGCATCCTGCACACCCAGCCCTTCGCACAGCCACTTGACGAACGTTGTCTTCCCAGCACCCATAGCACCATACAAAGCCAACACGCGGCGCGGATAAAACAAACGAAGCCAATCCAGAGGAGAAACAGATTTACCTGCCTCATCAAACAGTAAAAAACCGTCTGTAGAATCTGATTTTAACGTATATCTGCTCATCGTAAAGAAAAATATCGGATTCTCAAAGGGATAAAACACCTTGAAAATACTCGTAAACCTTTGTACCTAAACTATTTCCAAGTACTTGTCGCAACTCGTCTGAACTTGCCGATTTAGCGCGAGCCACAGAATGGAAATGGCGCAGCAACTTATGCTTGGAAACCTCTCCAACTCCTTTAATATCATCAAATTCGCTATGTATTTGTGACTTGCTTCGCTTCTGTTTGTGGTACGATATGGCAAAACGGTGCACCTCGTCCTGTATCTGAACCAACAGACGGAACAACTCGTCCGAAACTTTCATCCCATACTCATGAACAGGTGTTCCATAGAGCAGCACATTGGTTCGATGCTTGTCATCCTTTTTCAACCCTGCCACAGGAATGTTCAGATTCAATTGTTTCTCCAAAACCTCACGGATCGCGTTCATCTGTCCTTCGCCGCCATCAGCGATAATCAAGTCAGGTAAAGGCTTGTTTTCATCCAACAAATCCGTATATCGCCGCCGCACAATCTCACGCATATCTGCGTAGTCATCCTGTCCGCTGACAGAACGAATTTTGAAGCGCTTGTACTCACCCTTTGCGGGTCGAGCCTTACGGAACACCACACAACCCGCCACAGCATCCGATCCTTGAATATTTGAGTTGTCAAAACTGTCGATGACAACAGGCAAAGTTGGCAACTTCAAGAGCGACTGTAACTGCCCCAGAAGCCGCATACACCTTTGGTCAGGGTTAAGTTTGTCCGCCTGTCGGAGACAGTCGTCCTTGTACTGCGCCACATTCTTCATCGCAAGGTCAAGCAGCCGCTTGCGGTCACCGGAAACCGCGATGTGTACATGAAGATTTTCATCGAATAAATCAGGAATAAAAGGAACTATCACTTCGCGCGTTGAGCAGCCTAACATCTCCCGCAGACGGTGCATTGCCATAGCCAGCATCTCCTCCTTACTCTCCTGCAACTGGCGGCGGAACGAGACAGTCTGTCCCTGCACAATCGAACCGTTATGCACATGCAGCACAGACACATAGATGTTCTGCCCCTCCTCGGTATAGCCGAACACGTCCAAATCGCCTGACACAGTGTTGGTAATCACCGTTTTGCTACAGAACTTATCCAACATCTCCAATTGTGACTTCACCTCTCCTGCTTCCTCATACCGCATCGATGCTGACAATTCGCTCATACGCTGCTGCAACCGACGTGCAAGCAACCGTGCGTCACCGCGAATGATCTTTCGCGCCATCTCAATGTACTCGTCATACCGCTCCTTGCTCACTTTCCGCTCACATATTCCGCAGCAGGTATGCAGATGGTATTTGAGGCAGACCTTGTACTTTCCATCCTCCACGCCTTTCTGTATGAGAGGCATCTGGCATGTGCGGATGGGGCAAAGGCGGTGGATGAGTTCCAACACAAGATCAACCGTGTTTCCGTAACTGTAAGGACCGTAGTATTCACCGGCATTTTTCAGTATCTTGCGGGTCTTAAAAACGCGAGGAAACGGCTCCTTCGTAATACAGATGCTCGGGTAAGATTTGCCGTCCTTCAGGAGGATGTTGTAGTGGGGCTGATACTGCTTAATCAGATTGTTCTCCAGCAGGAAGGCATCCTGCTCCGACGGCACCACCACATAGCGTATGTCGGCTATATGCCGTACCAGTTGCCTTGTTTTGAGCCACTCATGCTCCTTCTGGAAATAACTCGATACGCGCCGACGGAGGTTCTTCGCCTTCCCCACATAGATGACCGTACCTTCCTTGTCAAAGTACTGATAGACACCGGGCTCTTCGGGTATCTGCCGAAGCAGTTGCCTTATATGTTCGCTTACCGGAACCACCCGTTCAGAGCCTTATCAGACTTGTCACCTCTATGTCTTTGTCAATAGCCTTGCGGCCGTCCAGTCCGTCCAACTCAATGAGGAAATTCACATAGATTTTTTTCACACCCGCTTTCTTGACAAGTTGTATCGCGCCCTGCACGGAACCGCCTGTTGCCAACAGGTCATCGTGAATCAACACAATGTCGTTTTCTTTCAGCGCATCCCGGTGAAGCTGGATGGTGTCGGTGCCGTACTCCTTGTTGTAGGTAGCACTGATTACGTCGGCAGGCAGTTTGCCGGGCTTGCGGGCGAGTACGAAGCCCGCTCCAAGTTCCATCGCCACAGCCGGACCGATAATAAAGCCCCGGCTCTCCAATCCGACCACCTGCGTGATGCCCTTGTCGCGGTACAAGTCAGCCACCTCGTCGCGTATCCAACGCAGACAGGCGGGGTCTTTCAATGCGGTGGTGATGTCCTTGAACTGTATGCCCTGCTTGGGAAAGTCGGGCACGTTGCGGATAAGTTGCTTGAATTGCTCTTGTGTCATAGTATGTGTGTTTTTATGTTTCACGTGGAACATTTGTCTGTTACCGCCCCATCAGCAGAAGAAGGACACTGATATCGTTAGGCCCCACTCCGGGGATGCGGCTTGCTTCGGCAATAGTGGCAGGGCGGATAGAGGATAGTTTCTGGCGCGCCTCCGTAGAAAGCGACTGAACAGACATATAGTCGAAATCATCTGGAAGCCGCACCGCCTCCAGACGATGCAGTTTGTCTGCCATCTGCCTCTCGCGGCGGATATAACCATCATATTTGATTTCTATCTCGACAGCTTCAGTCAATTCATGGCGGAATACCGACTTTTCTTCATCGGAATACAGACCCTCTATCATCGAAAAGGCAGAATCAAAGACAGACTGAAGTTCAGTATCCAGATCTATTAGTTCTGTCAGAATTACTCCCGGGCGGGAAACCAATTCGCTGCAGTGGACAGGACGGGAAAGAGGAGAAGAACCTATCCGACAGAGATAGTCATTCACCATATGTGGCAGGATAGTTGTTTGCCGAAAATGACGGATGATGCTTTCTATCATATCCCGCTTGACGCTGTACAGTCTGTAGCGCGCAGCGGAAGCTAGACCTATAGAATGACTCATTTCTGTCAGTCGCATATCAGCATTATCCTGACGTAGAAGAATGCGGTACTCGGCGCGGGATGTAAACATACGGTACGGTTCGTCCACTCCCTTTGTAACCAAGTCATCAATAAGCACACCAATATAACTCTCGTCCCGGCCCAGAACTAACGGCTGCTCACCAGAGATTTTCCTATGAGCATTGACACCTGCCATCAATCCCTGTCCCGCAGCTTCTTCATAGCCGGTGGTGCCATTGATCTGGCCCGCAAAAAACAGGCTTCCGACAATCTTAGTTTCCAACGAATGAAAAAGCTGGGTAGGGTCAAAAAAATCGTACTCTATCGCGTAGCCAGGTCTATACAGAATTACGTTTTCCAATCCCGGTACGGTACGCAACGCCCGCCATTGGACATCCCACGGCATACTGGAGGAGAAACCGTTCACATAGTACTCGTTGCTGTCCACACCTTCCGGTTCAAGGAAAAGCTGGTGAGCGTTCTTGTCAGCAAACGTTACAATCTTCGTTTCGATACTGGGGCAGTAGCGAGGACCGATACTTTGTATCTGTCCGTTGTACATCGGCGACTCTTCCAAATGGTCGCGAAGAAGCTCGTGTGTCCGCTCGTTAGTATAGGTTATCCAACAACTCTCCTGCTTCAAGCGACGATGAACGGAAGGCAAATACGAGAAATGATGGAAGGTGTCATCACCTTTTTGCTCGGTGAGAACAGAGAAATCTATACTTCTCTTATCTATTCGGGCAGGGGTACCTGTTTTCATACGGTTTGCACGAAATCCCAACTGCATGAGTTGCTCGGTAATACCCAATGAGGCGGGTTCGCTGATGCGCCCACCCGATATCTTCTGCCCTCCAAAATGAAGCAATCCATTTAGGAATGTACCCACGGTAAGAACTACTGCCCGCGCCGTGAAAGTGATACCTAATTGAGTCGTAACGCCCTTTATAACAAACTGTTGAGAAGCACCATTAGAAGATAATGTGTCCTCAATCACCAATCCATTTACAGTATCCTGCCAAATAGACAGGTTGGGCGTAGAAGAGAGAATATTCACCCAATCCTCAATATAGCGCTTGCGGTCACTCTGACTGCGCGGGCTCCACATAGCTGCACCTTTGCTCTGATTTAGCATACGGAACTGAATAGCTGTGCGGTCAGTAACGATACCCATCATACCCCCCATAGCATCTATTTCCCTGACTATCTGACCCTTTGCTATTCCCCCAACAGCAGGGTTACAACTCATCTGCGCTATCTTGTTCATATCAGGCGTGATGAGCAGTGTCCGGCTTCCCAAGCGTGCCGCAGCGGAAGCCGCCTCACAACCTGCGTGACCGGCACCCACCACTATGATATCATAATCCGTCGGAAGCGATTGCATATACGTATTCTCTCGTTTGTGCTTATCTATTTGTAGTATTTACAGTCCGCGCCGTTTGCCTTTGGTCTGCCAACGATGCTGTCCAGAATAAGAACCCGCAGTCACTGTCCGCAAAGGCGGATAGAAAGCGTCTTCGATATGTTCCAAGCGGGATATTTCGTGCGTTGAGCCATCCACCAAAAGACTGACAATATCAAAACGTACGGCCTTCGTAATACGGTTTTGCTTGATGTACGCATGAGCGGCACGGCATATATTGGTCTCCTTCTCACTGTCCACATACTCTTCCGGCAGTTTGCCCGCGAACATTGTCGCCCGTGTCTTAACTTCCACAAACACAATATTCTGGCTGTCCGCAGCGATAATGTCCACCTCAAGTTTTCCTTCCTTCCAGTTGCGCGCCTCTATCTTATACCCTTTCTGCACGAGCAGGTTGGCAGCAACGTCCTCACCCCATCTGCCTATGTCATTATGCCACGCCATTCCGCGTCAGAGTGACCACTCGAAGCCGTCTTTCTTATCCTTGATACTGAAACCGAGGGCTGCAAGTTGGTCGCGTATATAGTCGCTTTTCGCCCAATCCTTCTCCTGCTTGGCTTGCAAGCGCATAGTGAGAAGCATATCCACCGCGCCTTTGTAGGCGTTCATCTTCGTATTGTCCGCACCTGCAGCCGTATCTTCCAGACGCAGCCCAAGGATGTCCACCGCGAAGGTCTTCCATGCGCTTTGCAAAGTGTCCAAATCGGCTTGCGAAACAGTGGCATTTCCGTCGTGTATGGTATTGATAGCGCGTGCCGAATCGAAGAGATAGGAAATGACTATCGGGCTGTTCAGGTCATCATCCATTGCATCAGTACACAGCTGGTTGAGATCAGGCAGTTCGATAGTGGTCTTCTCTCCTGCCTTGAGATTCATCAAGCGTGTGTATGTCTCCTGCAACCTTGTCAGACCTTTCTCTGCCGCCTCGAGCGCTTCGCTTGAAAAGTCCACCGTGGAACGATAATGTGCCATCAGAATGAAGAAGCGGATGGTCATCGGAGAGAATGGCTTGGACAAAAGATTGTGTTCACCTGAGAAAAACTGCTCCAACGTAATGAAATTCCCATAACTTTTGCCCATCTTCTTGCCGGCTATGGTAATCATATTATTGTGCATCCAGTAGCGAACGGTATCGTGTCCCAAAGCGGCGCAACTTTGCGCTATTTCCGCCTCGTGATGAGGGAATACGAGATCCATTCCTCCGCCGTGGATATCAAACTCCTCGCCCAGATACTTGCAGCCCATTGCAGAGCATTCCATGTGCCATCCCGGGAAGCCATCGGACCAAGGACTGTGCCAGCGCATAATATGTTCGGGAGAGGCCTTCTTCCACAAGGCGAAGTCGTAACTGTGCTTTTTCTCGTCCTGTCCGTCCAGTTCGCGTGTGTCGGTCTGTATGTCCTGCAGATTACGGCCACTGAGTTTGCCATAATGGAAGTCCTGCGCGTATTTCTCCACGTCCATATAGACACTGCCGTTGCTGACATAGGCGTAACCCTTGTCAAGAATCTTCTGCACGAACTCAATCTGCTCCATTATGTGTCCGCTGGCGTGCGGCTCAATGGACGGCGGAAGTACGTTAAGCGCCTCCATATCGTGGTGATAACGGTTGGTGTAGTACTGCGCAACCTCCATCGGCTCCAACTGCTCCAAACGCGCTTTCTTGGCTATCTTGTCCTCCCCTTCGTCGGCATCATGCTCCAGATGTCCCACATCGGTTATATTGCGCACGTAGCGCACTTTGTAGCCGAGGTGCTTAAGGTAACGGAACAACAAGTCAAACGTGATAGCGGGACGGGCGTGACCAAGATGGGCATCGCCATAGACAGTCGGACCGCATACATATATCCCTACACGACCTTCGTGCAGCGGGCGGAAATACTCTTTCTGACGAGTAAGAGTGTTGTAAATCTGTAACATTGTATCTGTTGATTTTATTTTTCCGTGTTATTCGTGTTTTCTAATAAAGGACAAGCGTGTTATCCGTTCCACAGCCCCATCTCTTTCGCCTTCTCCAGCATAAAGGCTTTGGCGGGTTCGTATTCGTTGGGAATGATACCATCGAGGATTGCATCTTTGATAGCTGTCTTGATTTCTCCCACTTGGCTGCAAGGCGGCAGGTGCAGGATTTCCATAATCTCGTCCCCGCGAACAGGAGGCTGGAAATTGCGGATACGGTCCCTTTCCTCCAGTTCCACCATCTTGCGTCTGACGAGTTCGTAATTCCTATGGAAGCGTTCCACTTTCTCCTGATTGCGTGAGGTGATGTCGGCGTTGCATAGAACCATCAGATCGTCTATGTCGTCCCCCGCCTCAAAGAGCAGGCGGCGCACCGCCGAATCGGTCACCTCGTCCTCAATGAGGTTGATAGGCCGCATGTGGAGATTGACCATTTTCGCCACATAATCCATCTTCTCGTTCTGCGGCAGTTTCATCGAGCGGAAGATACGCGGCACCATCTTGGCACCCACATAGTTGTGGTTGAAGAACGTCCAACCCGCCTTATCATCCCATGTCTTGGTTTTCGGCTTGCCTATATCGTGCAGCAGAGCCGCCCAGCGTAGCCACAGATTATCGCTTTCCTGTGCCACATTATCGACCACCTGCAGCGTATGCAGGAAGATGTCTTTGTGTCCCCTTCCCTCTTTTGTTTCCACGCCTTTGAGGGCATTCAATTCCGGGAAAAATATAGGAAGAAGACCCGTCCTGTCAATCAGTTTCCACCCTACGGACGGCCGCCGTGACAGCATAATCTTGTTGAGTTCATCGGCAATTCTCTCCTTGGTGATGATGCGTATGCGCTCGCAATTGCGGCAGACAGCATCGAACGTTTCCTCGTGGAGATAAAAGCCCAATTGGGAAGCGAAACGGACGGCGCGCAGCATACGCAGCGGGTCATCGGAAAAGGTTATGTCAGGGTCGAGCGGCGTGCGTATGGTACATTCGTCCATATCCTGCAGACCGCCGAAGGGGTCAAGCAGTTCGCCGTAGCGATCCTTGTTCAGACAAATAGCGAGCGCGTTCATCGTGAAATCGCGCCGGTTCTGGTCGTCCTCCAGTGTTCCGTCCTCCACAATGGGGTTGCGACTGTCACGGTGATAACTCTCCTTTCGGGCACCCACAAACTCCAGTTCGACATCGCCCTTCTTCACCTGCGCCGTACCATAGGTGCGGAAAACACTCAAATGCGCTTTGCCCATCCTTTCCGCCACAGCCTGTGCCAGCCGTATTCCGCTGCCTACTGTCACAATGTCAATATCCTTACTGTCCCGGTGCAGGAAGAGGTCGCGCACCCAGCCGCCAATGACGTAGCATTCCAACCCCAACTCGTCAGCCGTTTCGCCTACAAGGTGAAGAACAGGAAGGTCGATTTTCGGATTGTCGATTATCATATCTGCGGACCAATCAAAGGCGGTTAAAAGTAAACGGTAAACGGGTTGTCAGTCCATCCAATACGGACGACGATGAAGAAATACAGTGCGATCACCGAAACAGCAATAAGAAACGCCCAAACTCCCTTCGTATCAAGAATATGACGGCGGTGGAAAAGGTACGGCACCAACGGCAGCAGAAAGACCAGATAGGGATATATGCAGCCTGCCACTGAAACGGAAAGCGTGCAGAGGAACACCTGCTCCGTATAATCGCGCCCAAACTGCGTGGCAGAGATACGGAGGCTTCGATAAGTCTCCCGTACCGGCAATGCCGCCAGTCCCACAAACACAAGACCAAGCGGCAGACGCCACGTCAAGATGTATTCCCACCAGACTATACCGAATACTCCAATTAGCGTGTATTGTCTTATTCAATAAATCCCAGCCGACGCAGCAGATACTGCGGGTCAGCGGGCTTGCCACGGAACTCCTGATAGAGTTCCTGCGCATCGCGTGTTCCGCCCTGCTCCAACAGATGGCGGAAGCGGCGTGCAGTTTCCGGATTGAGTATGTCACCCGTCTCCTCAAACGCCGCGAAAGCGTCCGCATCCAGAACAGCCGACCACGTGTAACTATAATAACCCGCCTCATATCCCGTAGTAAAGATATGGTTGAAATAGGTGGAACG
>DBVX01000088.1:69304-81040 GCA_002308815.1 Bacteroidales bacterium UBA1253 | reverse complement strand
ACATAGTCGCTGATGTAGATGGGTATTTCGCTATGGGTGAGCGGATTGACGGCATACGAGCCGGTGAAGACTCCGCTGACGGTGCGGTCGGCTATACGCTCACGTTCCGTGCGGTTTTTGCAGCGTTGCAAGTAGGCTTCCACCTCCGTGCGCTGCTCGTCGGTGATGACCCGTTGCACGTACTCCGATTCGGGAGCCAGCACCATAAACGTCACACCGAACACGGTGTCGGCACGGGTGGTGAAGATGGTGAACGGCTCGTCCTGCCCCTTGACAGCGAAACGCATCTCCGCGCCCTCCGAGCGGCCTATCCAGTTGCGCTGTGTCTCCTTGAGGCTCTCGGTCCAGTCTATGCGGTCCAGTCCGTCCAGCAGCCGCTGCGCGTAGGCACTGACACGCAGGCACCACTGCCGCATGACGCGCTGCTCCACGGGATAACCGCCGCGAACGGACAGACCCTCGCTCACCTCATCGTTGGCGAGCACCGTACCGAGGGCTGGACACCAGTTCACCTTCGTGTCCGCCAAGTAGGCTATGCGATACCGCATCAGCCGCTCCTGTTTGTCCTTCTCGCTCAATGTATTCCATACGGCATCCTCCTTTTCGAAGCGTGCGACAAGTTCGCTGACGGGGCGTGCCTGCTGACGGTCCGTGTCATAGTATGAGTTGAACATCTGAATGAAAGCCCATTGCGTCCAGCGGTAGAAATCGGGGTCGCAAGTGCGCACCGACCGGCTCCAGTCGTAGCAGAAACCTATCTTGCGCAACTGCTCGATGTAGCGTGCGATGTTCTTCTCCGTGGTTATCTCGGGGTGCTGTCCGGTCTGGATGGCGTACTGCTCGGCCGGCAGTCCGTAGGCATCGAAGCCCATAGGATGGAGTACGTTGAAACCCTGCAGCCGTTTGTAGCGCGCCACGATGTCGGAGGCTATATAACCCAACGGATGCCCCACGTGCAGACCCGCACCGCTCGGATAGGGGAACATGTCCAGCACGTAGTAAGGCTCCTTCTCCGACTCATTCGTCACCGTGTACGCATTCTTCTCGTCCCACGCTTGTTGCCATTTCTTCTCAATGGTCTGAAAATTGTAATCCATATTGTGTGTCTTTTATTTGATTCGCTTTACCACCACGTGACGCGGCGGTTGGTGTTGTCGCTCGAACTCTTGTCGTACTTCAGATCCTTGAGCATGGACGCGTTCACACCGATGTGGAACGTGTAGCTCTTGTAGGGTCCGAAGGGTACGAAACTGGCGGACATGTTCCAGCAGTGGAGGTCGCGGCTGACCGTGAAGTTGGTGTAGGATAGTTTCTTCGCCGTAAAGTCGTAGTTGGTGGAGGCTGTTGCTTTCCAGCCTTTGCCCAGACCGATGGTGGCGGATAGTCCCATTGTCTGCCTGATACCCATCTTGGGGTACATTTTCTCATAGTCGAAACCTCCGACTGATGTGTAATAGATACCATAATTGATTGACAACGACCATGGTATTTCGGTTTTCACATATCCGTCTTCTACCTCGCTTGGTGTTTCCGATGTGTTCTTGCCGTGGCTGATAGTGCCGTCTTCGTTGGTAGTAACGGGATCAATGCCCTCTTCGTCAGGCGAATCGTCGCTTTGTTGGTCTTTCGGTTCAAACCACTTGCGAATCTTCTCGCCGGTCAGCGTGTAACTGAAACTGAAGTTTGTACCCAAAAAATGAGGGAATTTGCCGTTGTTCCAGTACTGTTTGTTGGTGCGGACGGGCTGTCCTGCGGCGTTGAGTTGGTACATATACGGGTCGAACTGACCGCTAAGGCTGATGGTGTAATCCACCACAGGTATCTTCAGCCGTAGCTGCACGTTGAAGTTCTCCCAATTCATTGAGTCGGCGGCGAAGTTGTATCCGCCTGAAATGCCGATGTTGTCAATCACGCTATAGACCTTGTAAGGGGTCTTTCCGGTCGTGTCCTTGTCGTTGCGTATCTTCACTTCTATGTTGTTCTGCAGCGAGAAATGAATGTTGCCCTGCATACCTTTCGACGCGTTTCCGTACATCCCGTTGGAGTAGCGTGAGTAGGTCTGTGTGAGGTACATCGGCTGCCCAAACTCGTCCACGCGCGGGACACGCAGACCCGTCACGGCATCTGTCGAATCCGAGTACAGCGTCTGGTTGTATGTTCCGTAGTACCCCCATAAATCCTTGCCGAAGTCGGGATGGTAATTGAGACTGATCGTGGGCGTGAACACGTGCCGGAAACGATCCACCTTGTCTCCGAACAGTTTGCGGGATGGCATATAGAAGCCGTACAGCTTGGTGGAGAAACTCAGAGAGGCATTGAAGTCGAACACGTTGTAGAATCCGTTGGTAGTGTCGCGCTGCAGTGATTGGGTCTCTTCATTCCAACTCTGGTTGATGCGTGAGAAGTACATCCTGTCGGTCAGACTGACTGAAGGTGTGATATTCAGGTACTTCAGAACTGTCCATGATGCGCTGATGGGGATGCTGTGACGGAATCCCGTCTGCCAGTCGCGGAAGAAATCAGAATGGAAGAATCGCTCCTCCTTGATGTGTGAAACCGATATTTTCGTATTGCCGGAATAGGACAATTTGATTTTCTCGTACCAGCGTTCCTTTCCCACCCTTTTCTTGCGCTTGAACGGATAGACCGAACTCATTGTAATACTCAAGTCGGGCAGCGTGGCGGTCAGTGTCGAGTCCTTTGTCTGCTGGCTGAGCAGCGCGCTCATTGAGATGGTCCACGGGCTTTCGGGGAAGCGTTGTGTGTAGTTCACACTGCTTGACTTTACATTCTCCGAGTTCAGAACGCCGTTGTAATAGGAATTGATATTGCTGCGGTTATAGCCGCTGGTGGAGAAATTGACGCTTGCCGAGAAGTTGTTGTAGGGATTGGCTTTGGCATCCTGCTGGTGGCTCCAAGCCAACTGCATGTTCGTGCTGACGGTATAGTCGGGAAGTCCCTTCTCGCCGGTCTTGTCCGAGCGGTAATTGAAACGGATGTCCCCCCTGTAGCGGTATCTTTTCGTATAGTGGGAAGCGGCATAAACAGCCCACGTGCCTTTGGTGTAGAAGTCGCCGGTTACTTCCAGATCCATATAATCGCTAATGGCAAAGTAATATCCAATGCCCCGCAGGTAAAGCCCCCGCGAGTAGTCATCGCCGAATGTAGGCATGATCAGACCGCTTGAATAACTGTTGGTGAAAGGGAAATACCCGAACGGAATGGCAAGGGGTACAGGCACTTCTCCCACCACCATATACGCCGGACCGGTGGCTATGTAGTCCCCCGGCTTGACTTTTGCCTTGGTCATCTTAAGGTAGAAATGGGGATGCTCGTGCTGGTTGCAGGTAGTGTATTTGCCGCCCGCCATCATCATTGTCTCGCTGTTCGTGCGCTTGGTCTTGTCAGCCACGATATATCCCTCTCCCTGCTGCGTTACCACATTGCGGATGAAACCCTTTCCCGTCTGCATATTGTAGGTTATCTCATCGCTCTCGTAACTGTCCTTCTTGTCCTTGAAGACGGGCTTGCCAACCACTTCGTTTTCCGTAGTGTCCATCACACCAGCCGCATAGACGAGATTGCTGTCCGTACGGAAGCGTATATAGGCGGAGGTCAGTTCCATTTCCTCGTAGTTCACTTTGCCGTTTCCGTGTAGGGTGGCGATACCGTTACCCGTCAGCACCACCGAGTCGCTCGCTGTATAATGGACAGGGGCTTTAAGTTTGCTGCCGGACTTGCTTTCCGCTTCGGTCTCTTCCGCATCCGTTATTGATAACGTATCCTGTCCGGTAATGGATTGGAGGCTATCTGCAAGAAGGATACTTGATAATGTGTCAGGAGCAACCGACTGCTCCGTGGTATCCGTACGGACAATGCTGCGGGCGGGTACAGCCGTCGCCATACCTGAAAGACATAAAAGGAAAATCAGTCCGCCTGTTCGCATAACCCGATAAATAGCGCGCAAAGTTACAGCAAACGCCTCGAAAAACAAAAAAAATGCCGTATTTGTCATCAGATTGCGATTTTGCAGGATGCGTTCGCGGAGGGTTAAGGTCAAATGTGCCGATTGTGGCGACAAAAGCGCAATAAAGATATTTTGAGAATCAACAGTTTATCGATTTTTTTTAATAAAATATCCGGATTTTTTGGCTGATGGCGCAAATGCCAGTACTTTTGCCGCGAATTTCTGACAAACCCGACAGACAATGAACGCACAAATGGCAAACTTCTGGTGGTGGCGCACTCTCAACGAAAAAGGAGGGTCGCGTGCCGTTCGTCAGAGTCTGTAAGCCGTCGCGTTATTGAAAACGTTTGTGTCAGGACAAGATGAACATCAGCCGTAGGAAACCCTCCTGCGGCTGATATTTTTTACGCTGAAAGCATCGGACAAAAAAGCCAACAAATTACCGAACCAACCCGAATTAACCTATACTAACTTAAACCAATCCACAACTATGGAAAACAAAACTGTCCCCTACAAGATTTATCTTGAAGAGAAAGAGATGCCGACCCACTACTACAACGTGCGCGCCGACATGAAACAGAAACCCGCCCCGCTGCTCAATCCGGGCACCCATCAGCCGATGACCGCCGCCGAGTTGGAGGGCGTGTTCTGCACCGAACTGGTGAAGCAGGAACTGGACAACGACACCGCCTACATCGCCATCCCCGATGAGATACGGTCGTTCTACAAAATGTACCGTCCGTCGCCGCTTGTGCGCGCCTACGAACTGGAGCGCAAGATGCAGACCCCCGCGCATATCTACTACAAGTTCGAGGGCAACAACACCAGCGGCTCCCANNAAGCTCAACTCCGCCATCGCGCAGGCATACTACGCCAAGAAACAGGGACTGACCGGACTGACCACCGAAACGGGTGCCGGTCAGTGGGGGACCGCCCTCTCAATGGCATGCGCCTATCTCGGTATGGATCTGAAAGTCTATATGGTGAAGGGCTCGTACCACCAGAAACCCTTCCGCCGTGAGGTGATGCGCACCTACGGAGCTTCCGTAACACCCTCACCGTCAGACACAACGGAAGTAGGCCGCCGTATTCTTGCCGCCCACCCCGACACCACGGGCAGCCTCGGCTGCGCCATCTCGGAAGCGGTAGAATATGCCGTGACCCACGAGGGCTACCGCTACGTACTTGGCAGCGTGCTCAACCAGGTGCTGCTCCACCAGAGCGTCATCGGACTGGAGGCGAAAACGGCTATGGACAAGTACGGCATCCGTCCTGACATCATCATCGGCTGCGCTGGCGGCGGCTCCAACCTCGGCGGACTCATCGCTCCCTTTATGGGCGAGAAACTGCGGGGCGAGGCGGACTATCAAATCATCGCCATCGAACCGGCATCGTGTCCGAGTTTCACGCGCGGCAAATACGCCTACGACTTCTGCGACACGGGTATGATATGCCCGCTGGCGAAGATGTACACCCTCGGTTCGGACTTCATCCCGTCGCCCAATCACGCAGGCGGTCTGCGCTACCACGGAATGAGTCCCATTCTCTCCGAACTCTACCACCAGGGTCTGATGGAGGCACGCAGCGTGGAGCAGACCAGTGTGTTCGAGGCAGCCGAGTACTTCGCCCGCATCGAAGGCATCCTGCCCGCACCGGAGAGCAGCCACGCCATCCGCGTGGCTTTAGACGAGGCGATGCGCTGCAAACAGACGGGTGAGGAGAAGACCATCCTCTTCGGTCTGACCGGCACCGGCTACTTCGACCTGAAGGCATACGAGGAGTACAACGACGGCACCATGACCGACTATATCCCCACCGACGAGGATCTGGCGCGCTCGCTGGAAAAACTTCCGAAAATGGACTGACCTGCCCAATCGTATCCTGACCATCCGATACGGACTGGGAACGTCAGGGTAATCTGAATAACGGGAAAGTGAGTCCCACAAGGACTCACTTTCCCGTTATTTACTTGTTGCTACCAGCGAAGCAGAGACTCAAAGGCTTCCCTCATTCCGTGAGGTGGCAATCACTGCCGCGTTCAGCCGCACAAAGTCATCATCGCTCTGCTTGGCCCGCTTTTCCAGTTCCTCCATCCATCCGATATGCAGGAACCCCTGTATAGGACTGCAAAAAAGCTGTTCACGCAGCCAGTTCAGATCAGGCTCATAATCCATTCTGCGCGCCACCACCGTGTCCGCCTCCCAGAAACTGTACTCCCCGTTCCATCGGACGGCGGACAGATACAGGCATTGTCCGTCCAACACGAATTCCCACCGTCCTCCGTCCGGCAGACGAACCACATTCGTCAGTCCTCGGTATCCGCTCTCCACCTGATAGGGCATAGGGGTTTTGCCCTCCCCCGTACTGACTGTACCGTCAGGAAGGAAAGTCCATACGAGCGATGTGTCTTCCATATCGGTATAGACACCTGTCAGAAAGCGGCGGACAGCCATCAGTTCGTATGAGGTCATATCACCGTCAAACCGCTCCAACACCTGCATCGGCTTCCCCGCTCTCAATTCCACTCCCTCATCATACAGGTAGTCATCCGCATCCTTCGGATAACTGGCGATCAGCAGTTCCTTCCCCGACAGCACAACCTTCCTGACAGGGCTTCCGTGGAAACCGAACCCTCCTGCGCCGTCAATACGCCATCCGCCATCCTCACCGCACGCCATAACAATGTCCATTCCTCTTCCGTACTCCGATCGGCATTCCATCAGCAGCGAATCCGGCGTACTTTCCACGACCTCAAAACCGTACTGACCATCCGTCCAAAGACTGCCTTTTTCCGCCAACTGCGTTGAATTTCTGCCACATGCCACGAAAAACAGGCAGCTGACGGTAATCAGGATAACCGCCGACCAGACAGATTCCGCAACTGAAACGTTCTTTTTCATCGCATCCTTGTGTGTGTGTATTATTATTGAACGAAAGAAGCACCATAGGCACTTCTTTCGTTCAATAATACCATATTCAGGTTATCTCACTTCGCGTCCGGTCATGTCGAATGTGGCTTCCCCGCAATCAATAATGACGGTACCTTCGCGGACAACCTTCCTGCAAGGTGCGTTCTCATCATCGCGCAGTATGTCAAGAATACCGGCCTGAGAATCTTCCTCCTTGTATTGCGCGGTGACGGTGAGATCGCCGGTCACGTAACCGAATTCGGTATCCCATCCCGTGAATTCAAATCCTTCGCGAGCGGGTGTTTCCGGTGCGGTGGCACTCTTGCCGTACTCAACTTCCTCTGTCTTGATTACTGTTCCGTTCCAGTCAACAAAGCGTACAGTATAAGTAACGGATTTGAACTGTGCGCAAAGACGGAAGAAATAGGTTGACTCGTCGTGGTACGGCTCTATCGATCCGCCGCCCATATCCACAGGGAACTCCTCGTAGGTGAACTCGCCGGACTCAGGATCCATCATAGACGGTCTGGACTCGGTCAGCAGTTCGGGGGTGATGACAAACGTGCGCGACGCATCCGTATTGCCGTCTTCCCAGCGGGCGAACTGATAGCCCTCTTTCGGGGTGGCAGTGATGGTGACGGACTGTCCGAGGGTCGGGTTGCCGCTGATATCCACCGTACCGTTGCCGTCGGTGCAATACTCCACGGTGACGGGCATCGCCTTGAGTACGAAGGACGCTTTCAGGTTCTCATCGAACATCGCATGGATTTCCGGCTCGACAGGCTCGCCCATAATCCATTCGCCTGTTTCGGGGTCCTCATAGCCGCCCATATCGCCGCCTCCGGCATCCTGCATATAACTGATATAGACGCACAACTTGTTCGGGTTGTATTCCATATCGCACGGACTGGGGGCTTCGCCGCCGTCAACGCTCTCATACACCCATTTGTCGAACTTGTACCATCCGTTGCCTTCTTTCGGGGTCAGCTGTGCTGTCTCGCCGTTCAGGAACTTCTGGTTGTTGCGCTTGTGTCCGAACTGGTTGGTGATTTCCAGATAACCGGCACCTTCGGGGGTTGTGGTGAAGTTTGTCCGGTGGAACTCATCCGCCGATGCGGCTATGGCATACAGCCAGTCGCCGTCAAATACGTTGAGGTCAACGGTACGGGGGTTGTCGGTGACACCGTCGTTCCAGTACATGAAATCATACCCTTCATCAGGAATGGCTTTAACCTTGAACACGCCTTCGCAGTTCAGTTCCTCCACAATCTCCAGAGTGGCGTTTTGGCACCAGAAATCCTCCATATAAGCCGGATAAGAGTAGCTGTTCTCCTTATTGACGATGTTGGAGCAGACAGCATTCCAGTCCGCGTTCGCCTTAAGAGCATCAATGACCTTGCAGTTGGTGTTGATGGTCTTCACGTTGCAGTTCTCGAACGAGTTGGACTGGATGGTGGGAACAACATTTGTGATGGAGATAGTCTCCAGTTTGCTGTTGTTGGCGAAGGCGCGCTCACCTATGGTTTTCACAGCATTGAACGTGGCGGATGCCAGTTTGGCATTGGACGCGAAAGCCTCCTCGCTGATGGCTGTCAGTTTGGGCAGTGTACCCATATCGTGCAGGTACATCAGCTGGGTGTTGGCAAAGGAGCGCTTGCCGATGGTGGCGAGTTCCTTGAAGTCGATGCTTCCCTTGAAGCCCGAACCCTCGAATGCAGATTCACCAACGGTTCTTACATTGGTCAACTGCGTCTGGTAGCCCTCGCCCCACATCGCCTTGCAGTTCATAAATGACGCTTTGCCCACTTCGGTCACGTTGTTGAGCTGTGCAGAGCCGGTCTCGTCAACCACCTGCACCAGCCCCTCATAGTTGTAGAACAGCGAGTCAGGGATGTAGTATCGCTCGGAGTTGAGTCTGAACTCCGTCACTGCTTTGCGCTCCTTCTTGTACATATCCGCAGTACCGAAGAACAGTTCCGCCCAGCTGCCGCCGATATTGCTTCTGTCAAGACCGGTAGGCATAAACGTGATTTTTGCAATCTTGACTTTCGATCCGCCTGTCAGCATGCCGCCGATGCGTGTCACGCTCTTTGGGATATACAGCGAGGTCAGGGCAGTGTTGCGGAACACATCGCGTCCGATATAGCGGAGGTTGGTGTTGTCCGCCGTCAATGGGCATGTGGTCATGCTCTCGCACCAATCGAACGCCTCATCGTACAGATTGACGAGCGATACGGGGAGCGTGATGCTTGTCAGAGCGGAGCAGCCGAAGAAAGCCGCATTGCCGATGATGTTGAGTTTGGACGAACTCTTGCTGATGGATACTGTTTTCAGACCGGAGCAGTCCTGGAATGCCCCCTCGCCGATAGCCAGCACGTAGTCGGGAATGGTAACCGAGGTCAGTTTGCTCATACCGTAACACAGATACGACGGGATGAAGGTGTTGGGCTGTTTGTTGCTTGCGGAATTCTCCTCGATGGTGAAACTCTCGATGTTTGCCCTTACGTCATAGAAGAAGGCATCGGAATAGGATTCGGGAACCTGGCTGTCGGTCAGCCAGCCGCCACGGTAAGTGATTCTTTTCAAACTCTTGCAAGTTGAGAAGGCGTTCTTGTGGATTTCACCCGCCACCTGAATGGACTCAAGGTTCTTGCAGTAGCCAAAACCACAATCGCCGATGCCCATCTGGTAGATATTGGTGTTCTTCATACTTTCAAAGAACTTGGCGGGCGACTTCACTTCCTTCAGGGCCGTGAAATCCTCGAAGAAGTGAGCGGGAACGGCACCGTAGATGGTGACGCTTGTCACATTCCCGCGCATAGGATACATGGGCGAGTCGCTTGACGAGTTCAAGGTGCCTTTGTATCCTCCGTACCATAGGATGGAGTTGATACCCGTACAGCCCTCGAAGGCGGTCTTGTCTATCGAACCGCTGATACGGATGCTCGACAGGCCGGAGCAGTTGGCGAATGCCTCCGCCCCGATGGAGCCGCCGGTTGTCACACGCAACCGCAGATTGTTCAGTTTGGTGCAGTTCTTGAACGCTTCTTTTCCCACACGGTAGCATTCCAGAAAGGATTCGGCGGGAGTGCTGAAAGGATAAGCACAGAAATCCTCCAGAACCTCGCAGCCGCTGAAAGCCCCGTCGCCAATCTCAAATTTAGCGGTCTGTACATAGTTCGCATAGATGTCCTGTGAGTAATAGACCAGAGCAATGAGTTTCGTGCGGCTTTGGACGTTGTAAGAGGCGAAGGCGTTCGGTTCAATCTTCGTGACGATGAACTCGCGGTTCGAAGCGTCCTTCACATAGCAGGATATATAGGCGTTTTCCGCCCAACTGGAATAGTCACTCCACACCCCTTTGATGGTTAGCGTACCGGGGGCACCCGAAGAGGGCATCTTCGTCACTTTCACCCAGCAACCGTAATGGGATTCTGTTGCGATGGAGTAGTTGGTGGTGTGGGTAAGCACATACCCCTCCGCCCCTACAGCGGTGAAGTCCGAACCGGTCTTGTTTTGCGCGGACACGCTTCCTCCCATGCAGAGCAACAGGAAAGCAACTATAAATAAACCAATCTTTCTCATTTTGTCAAAAAAATTTAGATATTAACGTTAGGTGATTATTCTGATTATAAGGCGCGCAGCACGGCGAGCACGTAGCTGTAGAATTTCTGCACGGTCTTGATGTTTACGCGCTCGTCGGGCGAGTGAGGATGCTCGATGGTGGGACCGAATGAAATCATATCCATACCCGGGTAGTTCCTNNCTGCCGATGATGCCGCACTCCAGTCCCGCGTGGATGGTAATCACTTTCGGTTCCTGCTTGAACTCCCTCTCGTAGATGTCCTTCATCACGTGCAGGATGCGGCTCTTCACGTTGGGCTTCCAGCCCGGATACGCGCCGGTGAACTCCACTTCGGCTCCTGCAATGCGGAAAGTCGAGTCAATCATCTGCCTCAACTCCTCCTTGCGCGACTCAACCGACGAGCGGGTCAGGCAGAGAACCTTCACGCTGTTGCCTTCCATCGCGATGGTACTCAGATTGTTGCTCGTCTCCACCACATCCGGCATCTCGGGAATCATACGGTACACACCGTGCGGGCAAATAGTGATGGCGTGAATGAGGAAGTCCTGCACGTCCTCCGGCATCTCCTCCTTGGGGCAGGCGACCTCCTCGGCGGTGAACTGCAGGTTGTCCTCCACTCCGTTGTACTCGGTGATGAACAGATCCTCGTAGTCACGGACGAGTTGCATAACATCCTCCTTGTCCTCTGCAGGAATAGTGATGACAGCTTCCGCCTCACGTGGGATGGCGTTGCGGAGCGAACCGCCTTCAACACTTGCCAGACGGGCCTCGTAGTTCGCTACTGCGTCTTTGAGGAAGCGGAACAGCAGTTTGTTGGCGTTGGCGCGCTGCAGATGGATGTCGCAGCCCGAATGACCGCCCTTCAGCCCCTTGATGCTCACTTTCAGCGCGATGTCGCCCTCCTCGGTGGCTACGGGCGTGAAGTCGAAACGCGCCGTGGTGTCCACACCGCCCGCGCAGCCGATATAGAGCTCGCCCTCCGTCTCAGAGTCAAGGTTCAACAGGGTACTGCCTTTCAGCACGCCGCCTTCCAGAGCCTGCGCGCCGTACATACCCGTTTCCTCGTCCACGGTGAAGAAAGCCTCCAGCGGGGGATGAACCACCGACTTGTCAGCCAGTATCGCCATAGCGGTCGCCACGCCGATGCCGTTGTCCGCGCCGAGGGTCGTGCCGTCAGCCGTCACCCATTCGCCGTTGTCCTCCACGTAGGCGCGGATGGGGTCTTTCTCAAAGTCGAACACCTTGTCGCCGTTCTTCTGCGGCACCATGTCCAT
>DBVX01000088.1:44382-69294 GCA_002308815.1 Bacteroidales bacterium UBA1253 | reverse complement strand
GCCCGGACTGGCGGGTTTGCGGATGATGACATTGCCAATCTCGTCCGTTACGGTCTCCAGACCGAGTTTCCTGCCGTAGTCGGCAAGGAACTGACTGATGGCTTCTTTCTTTCCCGACGGGCGGGGAATCTGTGTGAGGCTGTAAAAGTTCTCCCACAACGCTTTGGGTTCCTGATTTCTCATATTCGTAATTATTTTAGGTTGTTGGTTAATCACATCTCTATGGTCATCTCGCCTGCCAGAGGCTGCTGCATCAGCTCTTTGACCTTCTCCGTATCATCGGGATATTCGCCGAACAGCACCATCATCTTGGTCAGTAGTGCCTCGGTGGTGATGTCGTAGCCGGACAGCACGCCCGCCTTGAGCAGGTTGATGCTCGCCTCGTAGCGTCCCATTTCAACGCTGCCGGTGCTGCACTGGGTCTTGTTCACAACCACCACGCCGCGCGATGTCGCTCCCACCAGTTCGTTGTACAGCCATTCGGCTGACGGCGCGTTGCCCGAACCGTAGGTCTGCAGGACAACGCCCCGCAGCGACGGAGTGGACAGGATGGAATGAACCACATCCTGACGGATGCCGGGGAACAGACGGAGAACAGCCACGCGGTCGTCGCAGGCTGTAACCACTTGCAGGCGCGTGTCTTCCGGCTCACGATGAATCAGTTGCGTGCGGTAGAATATATGCACGCCCGCTTTGGCAAGGGAGGGGTAGTTGCTGCTCTCGAAGGCGGAGAAATGCTCTGCGTTCTTCTTGGTGGTGCGGTTGGCGCGCAGCAGGGCGGATCCGAAATAGATGCACACCTCCGGCACGCGGCACCGTCCCTGCTCGTCCCGCTCCGAGGCAATCTCCACGGCGGTCATCAGGTTCTCCTTCGCGTCCGAGCGCAGAACGCCGATGGGCAGCTGGCTGCCCGTGAAGATGACAGGCTTGGCCAGCCCGCGCAGCATGAACGACAGCGCGCTCGCGGTGTAAGCCATAGTGTCCGTGCCGTGAAGCACCACGAAGCCGTCGTACAGCGCGTAGTTCGCCTCAATGGTGCGGGCTATCTTCGCCCACAGCGCGGCATTGACATCCGACGAGTCAATCAGCGGCTCAAACGGAAGCATGTCTATTTGTATGGGGGATGTGAACAACTCGGGTACGAACGCCCTGAACGTCTCGGTGTCGGCGGGACGCAACGCCCCGGTCGCCTCATTGCGGACCATCGTGATGGTGCCGCCTGTCAGAATGACTTGTATTCTCATACCGCTTTCCCTGATGAAAAACGCAGCAAAATTACAACCTTTTTTCCGACTTGCAAACTCTATATAGCATTTTCGATGACAAACAGTTCAAAACGGATACAGAATGTATCCGCCAACTATAAATTTTAAAGCTTTTGCCGTGTCATTTCACGAACCGGCTTTTGTATATCGAATCTTTGCCATACTTTTGCGGGCAAATGCAGAATGCACTGTTCAAATTATCCAACATTATTGAAATGAAAACATCATTTGTTCCAATCGCGCTGATTATTACGGTCGGTATTGTCTCCGTCCAGGCGCAAACCCTTACATTCAAAATATGCTACGATGAGACGGAGACTGTCCGCGGCGAACTGTACCAGTACAGCGAACGCTACCTCGGTACCAAACAAGCCCTGACAGAAAGTGAGACCACCTACTCGCTACGTTCCGTGGAAGTACTGGAGAAGGACACTGCTGTACAGAAAAAACGCCATAAGTTCAGAAAGCGGGATGACAACGGATTAACGCAGCAAAACGGCAGGAAAAGAAAGTTGTCTGTCCTCCTCCCCGCCTTGAGTGAGGATGCTCTGCTGGCATCCGGCACGGCGAAGAAAGCCGAGATTGTCGCCAAGCAGATTTACCGCATCCGCGATGCGCGTATGGCCATCCTGAGCGGCGAAAGCGAACACGCGCCCGCCGACGGGAAAGCTATGGAACTGACCCTCAAGGAACTCAACCGTCAGGAAGAGGAACTGACCGCGCTCTTTCTGGGTGTCACCTACTCCACCCCGCACACACAAACCATCGAATACACCCTCAACGACAGTACCGGCGAAACAGTGAACGACATCATGCTCCGCTTCTCGCAGTTCGCCGGTCCGGTAGATCCTGATGACCTGAGCGGCGAACCTGTGCATATCGTGCGCCACAACCGGCTCGTCAGCCTCCCGTCCACACGCAAGAAAGCAAAAAAAGGAGAGAAGGAGATCCATATCGCTGAAAGCCGCATTGAGATACTTTTCGACGGAAAGGCACTGACAGAATACAATTTGCCGGAAAAAGAAGAACCGACAGAGCAAAAAAAGAAATGACCATTATGAGATTACCGATAGGATTATACACGGTTCTGTGCCTGCTGCTCCTTTTTCCGGCAGGAACGGGCGCGCAGGAGTTAAGGTGTACGGTTTCTGTGAACGCCGATCAGGTGGACGGCTCCAACAAGGAGATGTTCAAGACCCTCCAGCAGACCGTCAGCGACTTTGTAAACACCACCCGCTGGACGGATATGGTCTTTGCCGAGCAGGAGCGAATCGAGTGCACAATGATGTTCATCATCAATTCGGTATCAACTGACGGGCTGGTGGACGCATCGCTACAGGTTCAGAGCCGGCGTCCCGTGTACGGCACCTCCTACGCGACCACACTGCTCAACATCAAGGACAACGATTGCGCCTTCACCTATCAGGAGTACGACAGGATGGATTACCAGCCCACACAGTTCACAAGCAATCTGGCTGCCATCGTTACCTACTACTGCTACCTTATCATCGGCTATGACCTTGACAGTTACTCCAAACTGGGCGGAACCCCGTGCTTCCAACTCTGCGAACAGATAGCGGGAAACGCCCAGACGGCATCCGTAACAGACAGCGAGCTGGCGGGATGGAAGGCATTCGGCAGTTCCAACAACAGGCACTCACTGATTAACAACCTGATGGACGAGGCTTTCCGGGACTACCGCATTTATTTCTACCAGTACCACCGACTTGGACTGGATATCATGTCCGCCAACGCCACCAACGGAAGAGCCACCATCAGCGAGGGACTGTCCGTACTCAAGGAAGCCAAGCAGGCACGCCCGAGTTCTTTTGTGGTGAGTTCCTTTATGGATGCCAAGAACGATGAACTGACCAATCTGTTCTCCAAAGCGACGGACAGCGAGAAGAGCCGTTTTCTCACCCTCATGGAGTCCGTCGATCCCACACGCATCACACAATACGAAAAGGTGAAAGAGGAGAAATGACAAGACCTGACCCCGGACGGATTTTCCCATGCTGACCCGTTTGCACATACAGAACTATGCTCTTATCAGCCGTCTTGACATCGGTTTTGCCGGAGGGTTCTCCGTTTTGACAGGCGAGACGGGTGCAGGCAAGAGCATCATACTGGGCGCGCTGTCACTTGTGATGGGCGGCAAAGCCGACACCAAAACCATCACCGAGGGCGAACAACGCTGCATCATCGAAGCCACGTTCACCGACAATGGCGAGGAACTGCTTGTCCGCCGCGAACTGAACCGAAACGGCCGTTCACGATCTTTCGTCAACGATGAAGTGGTGTCCCAATCCGAACTAAAACAACTTTCCTTGCGTCTTATCGACATCCATTCGCAGCACGAGAACCTGCTGTTAGGAAACGACTCCTTCCAACGGGGCATAGTGGATGCTGTCGCATTCGCGGGAGACCGTCAGCCTCTGCTCGCCTACGCCGACATTTACGACCGATACAGGGAACTGCAGAACAAACTTTCTACCCTGCGGGAGGAAGCGGAAAAAGCGCGTTCCGACACCGATTACCTGCGTTTCCAACTCGACCAGTTGACGGATGCAGGTCTGAGGGAAGGAGAGGAGAACGAACTGACAGAGGAGGCGTACAGGCTGAACCACGCAGAAGAGATACAGACCTGCCTGCAAGCGGCAATCCAAACGCTTACTGAAGAAGGCGGCGTAATCAGTCTGCTTCACAACATACAACTCAACGCCGTATCATCCGAACTGAACGAACGGTTGGAGAGCGTTCGTATCGAACTGGACGACATAGCCGGTGAGACGCAGCGCATTGCCGACCGCACGGAGGCGAATCCCGCCAGACTGCAGGAAGTGGAGGAACGCATCAGCGTACTCGACACACTCAAACGCAAACACAACGTGCGGACGGCGGACGAACTGATTGCCATTCGCGACACGCTTGTAAAACAATGCCAGCATATCGACTCCTACGACGAGGAGATCGCCGCCCTTCAGAAAGAACTGACCGCACAGGAACAGTTGCTCGCAGCATCTGCGGATGAACTGACGCGCTGCCGCAAAGCGGTCGTGCCGTCCATCGTCAGCGCGCTGACGGACAACCTCACGCGGCTCGGCATCCGCCATGCGAAAGTGGATGTGGCTGTCAGCCCTGCAGATGACTATGCGCCTGAAGGAAGGGATGACGTGCAGTTCCTCTTCGCAGCCAACCTCAACCAGTCGCTCCGCCGCGTGAGCGAGGTGGCGAGCGGCGGCGAAATGAGCCGTCTGATGCTCTGCATCAAAGCCCTCATAGCATCCACCACAGGACTCCCTACTGTCATTTTTGATGAGATAGACACAGGTGTCAGCGGCGCGGTTGCATCGCAAATGGGCGGGATAATGCGGCAGATGTCACGTTCACGGCAGATTATCGCCATCACGCACCTTCCGCAGATTGCCGCTATGGGCGACACGCAGTACAAGGTCTATAAGCAGGACACCGACCGCCGGACAGAGACTCTCATCCGCCATCTGGACGCGGACGAACGCATCGGAGAAATCGCCTCCATGCTTAGTGGCAGCTTCCCCACACCGGCGGCACTCGAAAACGCCAGACAGCTGCTTGAAGGATGATTATTTCTTGTTTGGATCGCAAGTCAGGTGGATGCCGAGTTTGCGGAAGATTTTGCGATCCACTTCGCTGACCATCACGGTGCAGTGCGCCTCGCAGCCGTCCAGTTGCGGCAGACACCCGAGCGCGCAGCGGCAGTTCCTGTCATTGAGTGACAGAACGGACAGAGCTATGAGTACCTCGTCGGTGTGCAACCTTGGATTATTCCCTCGAAGATAGGTCAGTTTGGTGTTCTGGATAGGCGTGATGAGTTGCTGGGCTATGAGTTTGACCGAATGCTCCATACCCGCAAGATGCTTGACGGCGTTGAGCAGAAGTGCCGACATGGCACCGAGCAGGTCGCCCGAATGAGCCGTAATGATTGTACCGTCCTGCAGTTGTATGGCGGCGCAGGTCGCGCCCGTCTCCTGCAGTCTGTCCCGCGCGGCTTTGACCACGGGACGGTTGTCTAATGTCAGACCCGCCTGACCGAAGAGTTGCTTTATTTTGTTCACCTCCGTTTCAGACCCCCGCCCGTCCGCCAGCTGGTTGAGAGCGGTGAAATAGCGGCGGATAATCTCCTGTCTGGCGGCCTCCGAACACACCTCGTCATCACTGATGCAATAACCCGCCATATTCACCCCCATATCGGTGGGCGACTGGTAGGGACTCTTGCCGTAGATGCCCTCGAAGAGGCGTTTGAGAACGGGGAAAATCTCTATATCGCGGTTGTAATTGACCGCCGCCTTGCCGTATGCCTCCAAGTGGAAGGGGTCAATCATGTTCACGTCCTGTATGTCGGCGGTGGCGGCTTCGTAGGCGAGATTGACGGGGTGCTTGAGCGGGAGATTCCAGATGGGGAACGTCTCGTACTTGGCATATCCCGCCTCGATGCCGCGCCGGTGTTCGTTGTAGAGTTGCGAGAGACAGACAGCCATCTTGCCCGAACCGGGACCGGGGGCGGTGATGATAACCAACGGACGGGTGGTCGGTACATAGTCGTTCCTGCCGAAGCCGTCCTCCGAGTCAATGAGCGCGACGTTATGAGGATAGCCCTCAATGGTGTAATGCACGTAGGTGGCTATGCCGAGACGCTCGAGACGCTGCCTATACAAGTCGGCGGAAACCTGTCCGTTGTAGTGGGTGATGATGACTCCGCCCACAAGAAATCCCCTGTTCCGAAACTCCGTGCGCAGACGCAACACATCCTCATCGTATGGGATGCCGAGATCCTGACGGATCTTGTTCTTCTCTATGTCGCGGGCGGAGATGACAATCTCTATCTCAATGCTGTCCTGTAGGAGAGTGAGCATCCGCAGTTTGCTGTCCGGTTGAAAACCCGGCAGGACACGCGAGGCGTGATAGTCGTCAAAGAGTTTGCCTCCGAGTTCCAGATAGAGTTTGTTGCCGAACTGCGCTATCCGCTCGCGGATATGCTCTGACTGCATGTGCAGGTACTTGTCGTTGTCAAAACCTTGTTTCATGGATATGTGACGGTTTGATTGTTTCTGAATGACTTTTTCCGCCCGCAAAAGTATAGCGGAAATATGAATAAGCGCGAAACAAGAAGAAAATACTGCAAAAAATTTTTGCTGACAGAAAATATGATGTACTTTTGCGCTACACTATCCACACTATCAATAAATATCAACTTGAACATAAATGAAAAACGTTTTATTCTTCGTATTTATCATCGTCATTTCTTGTACCCTCTCATCGTGCCTGAAAAAGACAAGAGTATGCAATTGTACAGATAGAAGTAGAGGCTATTCATCCGCGATGGAAGCAGATGGCAAAGTGTACGACTCGTGTGGTGATCTCCAGAATGAACTCAACCGGACAGCCTATTCTCAATCCTGGACTTGTACTCAGGAAAGCACATCATTATTCTGAATTAGCAATGAATCTACATACAACAGTAATCTGATTTCTTCTACAGGTTACCCTATTTTTCTATAGGGCGACCCGTTTTTTTTCGCTATGAAGTATCTTTCCCGCATAAGCACCACGGTATTAGGGCTGATGTTTCTGGTTTCGGCTTTCGCCAAAGCATGGGACGCGGAATCGTTCGCCGAATTGCTGCTACAGTACGGACCGGCTTGGTTCAGCGTTGGTGCACCGATTATCATCTGCATGGAATGCCTGCTGGGAGTGGCTCTGCTGACCCGCTTCCGTCCCCGCCATGCCGCTGTGGCAGGCGACATCTTTCTGGTACTGGTCAGTTGTATCTTCGCATACGGACTGGCAGCCAAAGGCATTGAGGACTGCGGGTGTTTCGGCTTTCTTTCCAAGCTGCACACCGGCAAGCCATGGATGACTTTTGTGCGCAATGCTGTGTTCATAGCCGTTTCCATCCCCGCCATCATAGACAAACAGGCGCAAAAAGAGCGGTACGTGCTGCCAAAAGGTGTGGCAGCGATGGTAACAGTGGCGGCTGCATGCTTTATTACCGGACTGGCCATGCGCCGGTCATTCGAGTTACCCGATCTGCCAAGCGTTCATACCGATAGCAGGCAGCAGACGATGGAGAAACTGAATGCCATCTATCCGTTTTCCGCAGACTCCAGTTACGTGGTCTATCTGTTCTCCTTCACTTGTCCGCACTGCCAGAACTCGTTTGCCAATGTGCAGCAGTACGAGCAGCTTCACGTGGTGGACAAGGTGGTGGGGATAGCCGTTGAGAACGATGAGGCGCGTGAGCGGTTCTACCGCCTGTACAAACCCGAAATCGACATTCTGACCATACCCAATGACCAAATGTCGGACATCACCGGCAGTCTGCCCATTGTCCTGCTCATAGAAGGGGATACCATTCAGAACGCGCAGTCGGGCAGTGTCACTTCCCCGGGAATCTTCCTTCCGTAAGGCGCGGTTATTTGAACCGGATATAATCCACCGCCTCCTCCAACTGGTTGTCACGTCCGGCCATCTGCCAGAGGTTCACATCAAGAGGCACCTCAATATCCGGCGAAAAGCCCACGCCTTCCATTATCCTCCGCTCCTCTCCGTAGAGACAGATGTATTTGGGGATGTACCCGTATATAGGTGTGACGCCCTGCACGCCGAATGCCCCTGAATAATTGTTGCTGTAGTTTTCCGGATTTGTATTGAGTGCGCTCAAACCGCCACTCGTCCGGGTACCTATGAAACAGCCGTTTGGCAGGCTCATCACGCCCCAAGTGGTCTGCTCGGACATACTGGCCGACCGGCAGTTGGCGAGCACCACCACCGGACGGTCGCTGACCACCTCGTGCGTGCCTTCGTAAGTAGGAAAAGTGAAAGGAGACAACGGACCGTAATCCAGACGACCGATACCGTTCTTCATACGCAATGTATGCGAAGACCATCCTCCGGACGGCAACAACGCCCCCAGCACATACTGATAGTCGTTCACCGCACCGCCGCCGTTGTTGCGCACATCAATGATGACTCCGCCCAATTCACCCGACAGGTGCAAGGTCTGTATGGCATCGAACCAGCGATGCCATACCCTGTTGACAGCCTGCTGATAATCGTAATACAGCGTTTCCGTATTATGTGACTGGTATTCGGGATTCAAGTGCATCGTCAATCCGAACCCACCGATGCGCAGATAGGCTATATTACCGTCAAAAAGCGCGTAGTGCAACTCCTTCAGACCGTCATCCAAAAAATCCCCTTCAATGGGCTTGATGGTAACGCCGATTTGCCTGCCAGCCAAACTGTATTCCCTGCAAATGGCGTTGTACGAATTGACCAGGGAAGTTTTGCGCGATGCATAGGCCTCATGTCCGGTAGAGCGGACGGTTGCCAGCAAACGCTGCGCATCGACTTCCAGCCTCAAAACCGCCTTATACACCTCATCATTGGACGCATCGGGACCTCCCGCCGCATCCACCATATCCAAATACGCATCCGCCGCTTTGATGACACTGCTTAACATGGTTTCCATCTGTTCATAAACAATGAGATCCGACCCCGTACCATCGTATTCCTTCACCTTGTATGTACGTGCCGCAGAAGTGCGGTAGGTGTGCAAATCAGTCACATTGGCCTGCACATCCTGATATTCGCTGTAACGTTCCCGTTGGATACGTTTTCGGTTCGGCTGTAGGACTGCATACTTGCCGGTATGCAGGTTCTTGATCATCAGAACAATGTGTCCGTCGTGCAGGGTGTCGGTTATCTGTTCATACAGTGTCAGGAACTCCTGATCGGTAACCTTCCCCTCACGTTTGTCCAATTCTTCAAATTTTGGCAGAAAGGATGCATAAACTTCGTCCCAGTCCGTTCCGAACGACTCCTCGTAATCCCATATACCGTAGTTCTCGTTCATCGCTGTCCAGAAAGCCTTGAACTCGCCTGCAAAACTATGTCCTGCATCGTAAAAAGCCTGGTAATCATTCTGCCCGTAAGACAACAGTTCGTCCCCCTTCGGGCGGCAGGATACGGCGCACAAGACCGTTGCCGCCAGCAAGTAGAGATAAATGCGTTTCATACTTTCATCTTTCATTTCAAAATCCTCAACTTAAAACATATAGGCGAATCCAGTCAGGATATCGAGTGTGGTGTTATAGCGATAGTCTTTCACTTTCATATACTGCTTCACCGTACTGATGTAGCTGTAGTAGCATCGTCCTTCAATGTGTACCGCCCAATGTTTCAGAAAGCGGTATTCGATGCCCAGTCCGCCCGCCAGACCGAAGTCAGCGCGCTGGTCTTTCTTTTTCTGGAAAATATATGGCTCATCCACCTGAGTGATATCGCCGACAATAAGGTCGTTAAGCGTTCCCTTGTACTGTCCCGCAGCCCAGTAACCGGCATAGACACCGGCATTCAGAAACCCGCGCACATGCCGTCCTCCGAACGAGAACTGCGTCATAACCGGCAGTTGCACATAGGTATTATGCGTCACGTAGTTGGTGCATGAATAGATACCAGTGCGGCGGAAACGGTAATTGCGTTCCGTTGCCTCCAGTTCCGCGCGCAGTCCGATCCAGTCGAAGAAGTCATACTGTCCGAAGACGGAAGCACTCCATCCCCACGCGCCATCGTATCGAAAATCGGTCTGATATTGAGTGTCAATACTGTACCAGTTGTAATCCGCTCCCCCGGAAGCACCGACGCGCCAGCGGGTCTGTGCCTTGCCCTGAATCTGGGAAAACGCGCATAAAATTATGATTATCAGACAAATTATTTGTTTCATCGTATACTATCTTTGGTTCGAAGTCAATTGGCGTATTGCCGAAATCGCGTGCAAAGGTAGTATAATAATTAATACGTCACTTAAACAATCGGACCTATATGCTATTTTTTATACGTTTGTCCTATCTCACCATAAGTTTGGCACGGAGTTTGCTATAATGTATTTCGGAAAACACATAACAATATACCTATAAATTTTATGGAAACAACTGTAGATATCCGCGAGTTGCAGGAGCGCATAGAGCGCGAAAGTTCGTTTGTAGATGCCTTGAGTATGGGCATGAACCAAGTCATTGTGGGTCAGAAGCACCTGATAGAGAGCCTTCTCATCGGTCTGTTGAGCGACGGGCATATCCTGTTGGAAGGTGTTCCGGGTCTGGCGAAGACGCTCGCCATCAAAACGATGTCGGAACTTATCAAAGCGCGCTTCTCGCGCATCCAGTTCACCCCCGACCTGCTGCCCGCCGACGTAATCGGCACACAGATATACTCGCAGAAGCGCGAGGAGTTCAGCATCAAGCGAGGTCCTATTTTCGCAAACTTCGTGCTGGCGGACGAGATTAACCGTGCTCCGGCAAAAGTGCAGTCGGCGTTGCTTGAGGCGATGCAGGAACGGCAGGTAACTATAGGCGAGGAGACATTCCGTCTGGATGACCCGTTCCTCGTGCTCGCCACGCAGAACCCGATTGAACAGGAGGGTACCTATCCCCTGCCCGAGGCGCAGACCGACCGTTTTATGCTGAAAGTGGTAATCGGCTATCCACAGAAGGACGAGGAGCAGCAGATTATCCGCCAGAACATATCGGGCGAGCGGAAACAGGTGCTGCCCATCCTTTCGCCTGAAGACATACAGAAAGCGCGCGCTGTGGTACGCCAAGTATATCTGGACGAGAAAATTGAGCGATACATCATTGATATCGTGTTCGCCACCCGCAATCCCGAACAATACGGATTAGAGAAAATGAAGCCGATGATAGCGTTCGGCGGCAGTCCGCGTGCCAGCATCAATCTCGCACTGGCGGCACGCGCCTACGCCTTCATCCACCGTCGCGGCTACGTGGTGCCCGAAGACGTGCGGGCCGTATGCTACGACGTGCTGCGCCACCGTATCGGTCTGACGTACGAGGCGGAAGCGAACAATATGACATCCGAAGACATAATCACTGAGATACTGAATGCGGTACAGGTACCGTAACAGTTGAAAGTTGAAAGTTTATGACATCTGAAGAGTTATTACAAAAGGTCAGGAAGATAGAAATCAAGACGCGGTCGCTGAGCCGGAACATCTTCGCGGGCGAATACCACAGCCAGTTCAAAGGCAGAGGAATGGCGTTTTCGGAGGTTCGTGAGTACCAGCCCGGCGATGATGTCCGTTCCATCGACTGGAACGTGACGGCGCGTCTGAACCGCCCATTCATCAAGGTGTATGAGGAGGAAAGGGAACTGACCGTGATGCTGCTGGTGGACGTAAGCGGAAGCCGCGACTTCGGCACGCAGGGACAGTTCAAGCGCGACACGATGGCTGAGATAGCCGCCACCCTTGCCTTCTCCACCATTGAGAACAACGACAAGGTGGGCGTGCTCTTCTTCTCCGACCGCATCGAGAAGTTCATCCCTCCGAAGAAAGGAAAGACGCACGTGCTGCATATCATCCGCGAACTCATCTCGTTTGAGCCACAGTCGCACGGGACGGATGTGGGACAGGCGTTGCAGTACTTCACCAACGCCCAGAAGCGTCATTCGACCGCTTTTCTTATCAGCGACTTTCTGCTGAAGGAGGATGTGGCGCGACTGGAAAAACCCGTGATGATAGCCGCCAACCGGCACGACCTGCACGTAGTGGAGGTGTACGACCGGCGCGACAAGGAACTGCCGAATATCGGTCTGGTCAAGGCGCACGACGCGGAAACGGGCAGGGACGTTTGGATTGACACTGCCCTGCCGTCCGTCCGACGGGCTTACGCTGATCGTAGCGACCGCCTGCAGGCATCGCTACGCACGCTCTGGAAGAAGAACGGCATCGCCAACGTGAGCGTGCGAACCGATGAGGATTACGTGAAAGCGTTAATGAAACTGTTCAAGAGGATTTAGTTATGCTTAACCTGTTATTAGCCATCATAGTCAGCGCATCGATTGACTCGACGACCCTTTTTCTGGGCGACCAGACACAACTCCGTCTGCAAGCTGTCACGGCTCGTGAGCAGCGCGTTCAGATGCCGGTATACGGCGAGTACCTGATTCCCGGCATTGAGATAGTGAGGCGCACGCAGGTGGACTCCACCCTGCTCCCTGACGGCCGCCTGCAACTCAGCCAGCAACTGACCATCACATCGTTTCAAGACTCGCTGTTCGCCATCGCTCCCATACCGTTCTATACGGATGGGGACACGGCGTACAGCCGGCCGCTGATGCTCAATGTGGTCCAGCCTTTCGAGATGGACTCCACCGCCGCAATAACCGACATCAAGCCCATTCAGAAAGCCCCTGTATGGACGTGGGGCATACTGCGGTGGGTAGTGCTTCTGCTGGTGCTGGCACTCCTCGGAACGGGCATCTACTATCTGCTGCGGCATATACGTGACGGGCGCAGCCTGCTGCAACCCTACGTCCACAAGGAACCCGAACGCCCCGCCGAAGAGGTCGCGCTGGAGAAGCTTGACACCATTCGTGAGGAGAAGATATGGCAGGCGGGACGAGAGAAAGACTACCACACGCAACTCACGGACGTGGTGCGAGAGTACATCGGCAAGCGCTTTGACGTGCATTCAACCGAGAAGACCTCGGACGAGACTCTGCGCGAGATGAAGACCGTTCTCAAGGAGCAGAAGGAACTGTACACGGGCTTGTCGCAGATGCTCCAACTCGCCGACCTGATTAAGTTCGCCAAGTGGAAAGCCACACCAGATGAGAACGAGCGCAGCCTGCAGACCGCCTATCGGTTCGTGCAGGAGACAACCCCGCATAACGAAGATAAAGAGGAGGACAAGTTATGACATTCCATTCACCTGCATATCTGTTCCTGCTGCTCTTGCTCATTCCCGTCATAGGCTGGTATATATGGCGTTTGCGAGATGCTCAGGCCACGTTGCGCCTAAGCGGCACATCCGAACTGGCGCGTCAGCCCAAGTCGCTGCGTGTATGGCTCATCCACGTACCTTTCGCGCTCCGTGTGGCAACGGTGGCTCTGGTATCCGTCGCGCTGGCGCGCCCGCAGCTGAGCAACCGCTGGCAGTCGCAATCCACCGAAGGTATTGACATCATGATGGCACTTGATGTGTCCGGCACGATGCTGGCGGAAGACTTGAAACCAAACCGGTTGGAGGCTGCAAAAGAGGTGGCGACGAACTTTGTGATCAACCGTCCGAACGACAACATCGGTCTGGTGGTGTTCGCGGGCGAGAGTTTCACCCAATGCCCTCTGACTACCGACCACGCTGTGCTGGTCAATCTCTTCCAGTCGGTCAAGTTCGGACTCATTGAGGACGGCACAGCCATCGGTCTGGGACTCGCCAACAGCGTGAACCGCATGAAAGACTCGCCCACCAAGTCAAAGGTTATCATTCTGCTGACCGACGGAAGCAATAACCGGGGCGAGATAACCCCGCAGACGGCGGCGGAGATTGCCAAGACCTTCGGTATCCGCGTGTATGCCGTGGGCGTGGGCTCCCACGGACAGGCGCGGGTGCCGGTGCAGACCCCTTACGGCACGCAGTACATGATGATGGACAGCGAGTTCGATGAGGTCACGCTCAGGAGCATCGCCCAGGTGACGGGCGGCGAGTATTTCCGCGCCACCGACAACAAGAGTCTGAAAAACATCTATGAGAAAATCGACCAGCTGGAGAAGTCGAAAATCCGCGTAAGGGAATATTCCAAACGCTATGAGAACTTCATGCCGTTCCTGTATGCTGCACTGATTTGCCTGTTGTTGGACATACTCATCCGTCATTTTGTGCTCCGCACGATTGCAGAATAAAAACCAACGAATTATGTTACGATTTGCCAATATAGAAATGCTGTGGTTGCTGCTTCTGGTTCCTGTGATGGCGGCAGCCTATATCTATTTCACACGCCGCAAGCGTGAGCAGTTGCGCGAACTGGGAGACGAGGCGCTTGTCAGGGAACTTATGCCCGATGCGTCCCACAGCCGTCCGACAGCGAAGTTCATTCTTCTGATGGTGGCGCTTGTGCTGCTCATCCTCGCCGCAGCACGCCCTCAGGCGGGACAGAAAAGCGAGACGGTCAAACGCTCGGGAATAGAGGTGATGATTGCTCTTGACATATCCAACTCCATGTTGGCGGAGGATGTCGCCCCCAACCGTCTGGATCGCGCCAAGCAGATGCTCAGCAAGATGATTGACAGGATGCAGGACGACAAGGTGGGTCTGGTGGTGTTCGCCGGCGAGGCATACACACAACTGCCCATCACGTGCGACTATGTGAGCGCGAAGATGTTCCTCAACGCCATCAATCCGGATATGATTCCCACGCAGGGAACAGCCATCGGCGCGGCAATCCGCACGTGTGTCCGCAGTTTCGGCAGCGAACAGAGTGAGGCTGGACGCGCCGTCATCCTCCTGACCGATGCGGAGAACCACGAGGACGATGCCGTAGCCGCCGCCAAAGAGGCGCATGAGAAAGGTATTCAGGTGTTTGTGGTAGGTATCGGAAAGCCCGAAGGGGCACCGGTTCCCATCCCCGGAACAGGTACGTTCCGCAAGGACAGGCAGGGACAAGTGGTCGTGTCGCGCCTGAACGAGCAGGCGGGCAAGGAGATTGCACAGGCGGGCAACGGTATGTACGTGCGCTGTGACAACACCAACACGGCGATGCGCGCGCTACAGAAGGAACTTGACAAGATAGCCACCGCCGACATTGAGACCCAGCTCTACACCGATTATCAGGAGCAGTACCAGTCGTTCCTGCTGACAGCCCTGTTGCTGCTTGTCGTGGAGTTCTTCCTGCTGGCACGTCAGAACAGGACACTCATCAGGATGGATATATTCAAGGAAAGAAGCAGTAAACAAGCACGTTCGATATGAAAGCACACAGTTATATAATTGCCGTTCTTCTTTGCCTTCCGGCGGTTCTGTCTGCCCAGAAAGAGGCTGGCAATATCCGCAGCCNNCTATGAGAGCGAGCGGTACACCGATGCGGAGGTCGATTACCGCCGGGGACTGGAGAAGAACCCCGACTCGTTCGAGGCGCATTACAATCTCGGCAACGCCCTTTTCCGTCAGGACAAGTACGACGAGGCGGCGCGCGAGTACACCCAGGCTCTCCAGTTGATGGAAAGCAGGAAAGACAAGGCGGACAGGAAAGACACGTTGCGCCTCGCCCACTCCTACCACAACCTTGGCAACTCGTTCTTCGGACAGCAGAAGTTCCAGGATGCGGTGCGCGCCTACAAGCAGTCGCTGCGACTCAACCCAAAAGACAACGACACCCGCTACAACCTCATCAAGGCGATGCAGATGCAGGAGGAGCAGCAACAGCAACAGCAACAGCANNAACAGCAGAACCAAGACCAACAGCAGGAACAGAAGTCGCAGGAGCAGCAGGCACAGGAGAAGGAGGCGCAGGAGCAGCAGGCCGAGGAAAAGCAGGCGCAGGAGGCGCAGGCACAGGAATCGGACGAACAGATGGACAAAGAAACCGCCGAACAGATACTGCAGGCTCTCGAACAGGACGAGCAGGACACGCAGGAGAAAGTGCAGCAGCAGAAAGGCGGCAAAAAGAAACGTGTGGAAAAAGACTGGTAAGATATGAAAAGACAACTCGCTATACTCATCGCTCTTCTGCCCGCGCTCTTGTGGGCGGAAGATGTCAGTTTCAGGGCGGATGCACCCTCGCAGGTCATCGAAGGCAAACCCTTCCAGTTGCGTTACACGGTCAATCAGAAGGCACGCGACCTGCGGGCACCTGAGTTCACCGGCTTCGACTTTCTGGCGGGTCCCTACCAATCGACCTCCTCATCCACATCGTTCGTCAACGGCAAGCGGACAAGCTCTTACATGCAGACCTACACCTATACTTTGGTGGGCAACAAGGCGGGGGCGTTCACCATTCCGCCAGCCACCATCCGCGTGGGCGGAGATGACTATACGAGCAACGGCGTGAAGATTGAGGTGCTGCCCGCCGACGAGCAGCCGGCGGCGGTACAACAACAGGGGAGTCCTTCTTCCAATGCCAATGCCAACACCAATGCAGCAGCCAGACAGCAACAACAGCAGACTTCGTCATCCGCAGGCGGCGACAACATCTTCATCCGAACCATCGTCAGCAAGACGAACGTTCACGAGCAGGAGGCACTCGTACTCAGTTACAAACTCTACTTCGCCGGCGTGGATGTGGCACAGTTCACCAACAACACCAAGCTGCCCGAGTTCGAGGGCTTCCTCAAGCAGGAGATCGAACAGGGCGATATACAGACAGAACTGGAGCATTACAACGGTCGCAACTACCAGACTGCCGTCCTCTATCAGACCCTGCTCTACCCCCAGCGCAGCGGAGACCTGAAGATTGACCCCGCGCAGTTCGAGGCGGTTCTGCGCGTGCAGGTGCGCCAGCAGGTGCGTTCCATCTTCGACGACTTCTTCGGCTCATATACCAACGTGACCCGTGCCCTCACCGCTCCCGGAGTAACCATTCACTCGGAGGCACTGCCGTCCGGCAAGCCCGCAGGATTCTCCGGCGGCGTGGGACAGTTCAGCGTCAGCGGCGACATATCGGGAACCGACCTCAAAGCCAATGATGCCGTTACCGTCCGCCTCACCATCCAGGGTACGGGCAATATGAAGATGGTCAAGTCGCCCGCCATCGACTGGCCCGAAGGCTTCGAGACCTACGATCCGAAGGTCACCAACAAGCTCAAGCAGACCACGCAGGGGATGAGCGGCACAAGGGAAATTGAGTACCTCGCCATTCCCCGCTCGGCAGGCAACTACACCATTCCCGCTGTCACCTTCTCATGGTTCGACACGCGCGACAACCGCTACAAGACACAGACCGTCGGCGGATGGACGCTCCACATTGCCCGCGCGGAGGGCGAGAGCGAGCAGACCGCCGTCGTGCAGAACTATGTCAATAAGGAGGACATCAAGCAATTGGGTACGGACATCCGTTACATCTCCACCGGCGGACTGCAGACGGAACCGGCGCGTCAGACGCATGTGGTGTTCGGCACATGGCTCTTCCGCCTCTGCTACCTGCTGCCGTTGCTCATTGCCGTTGTGCTGTTCATCGTCTTCCGCCGCCGCATAGCCGAAAACGCCGACCGCGTACGGATGCGCTACAAGAAAGCCAACAAGGTCGCGCAGAAACGCCTCCGCGAAGCCAGACAGGCCAAGGACGCGGAAAACAAAACAGTCTTCTACGAAGCCATTGAGCGTGCCGCATGGACTTACCTCAGTGACCGGTTGAGCATACCCACCGCCAGCCTCAACAAAGACAACATCGAATCCATCCTGCGCGGCAAACAGGTGGATGACAGCCTCATCAAAGAGGTCCGGGAGGTGCTCTCCGTCGCGGAGCAGGCACGCTACGCACCCACCAACAACAGCGATATGGAGCAACTCTTCGAACGCACAGCCACACTTATCAACCAACTTGAAAACCGGAAACTATGAAACGCCAACTCACCATACTTGCCTGTCTGACAGCCATCTGCTGCTTCCAGACGGCTACATCACAAACCGTTTCATCCGCCATCCAACCCGTCTTCGAGCAGGCGAACCAACTCTATGCTAAAGGCGAATACGCCGAAGCGGCAGAGTTTTACGAACAATGCCTGACGGACACCGAGGCGGACAAGTCCCTGACACGCAGGAGCCGCGCCGCTGTCCTCTATAACCTCGGCAACGCACGCTTCAAACAGGGCGAACTCGCGCAGTCCATCCTTGCTTACGAACGCTGCCTGCGCCTTGCCCCGCGTCATAAGGATGCGCGGTATAACCTTGAGATAGCGCAGGCGCGCATAACCGACAATCTCACCGACAACACCTCGTTCTTCTTTGCCGCGTGGGGACGTTCGTTGCGAGACACGCTGACCGAACAGACTTGGACGTGGATGAGCGTCATCCTCTTCATCCTCTTTCTGACAGGTATTCTGCTCTTCGCCTTGTCGGGGCAGGTCATCTTGCGCAAGACGGCGTTCCATACCGCATGGGTGGCTCTGCTCATAAGCATCATCGCCTGCTGCAACGCCGGTTCGCTGCACAGACGCGACACCAATCGCAACGAGGCGGTCATCACGCAGGGCGTACTCAACGCCAAAGCCTCGCCCGACCGCAGCGGAACCGAACTCTTCACCCTCCACGAGGGCACGAAAGTGACCGTTACCGAGTCGCTCGGTGAGTGGTGCAATATCCGTGTGGGCAACAACGAGGGTTGGATCGAGGCGGCACATCTCGAACGCATCTGACAAAACCCAGAGTAAAAAAAAGAGGGTGAAAGACGTGTTCAGCGAAACTATTTCTAATATGCTTTTTCTATTTTGGCTGCTATATTATCCCAGATATACTCTTGTGCCTGTTCATGAGCAGCAACGGACATTGCTGCAATCATATTAGAATCTTGTATGAGACGGATAATATTCCTTGCAAAAGTATCAGTATCCTCATAGGCTGATAGTAATCCTGTCATTTCATTCGTTACAACATCCGGAATACCACCTACAGTCGTGCTAACAACCGGAAGTCCAGCTGCCATGGCTTCCACTAACGCTATGCCTTGACTTTCTTCTTCGCTATGTAGCGCATAGATTGATGCTTTAGCATAGTATTGGTACAATTCCTCTTGTGGCAAATCTATCAAAAGACGGATACTATCTTTGTATTTGGAATCGGCTATCCGCTTTGTGAGTTGCTCATAATAAGCTGCTTCCGATTTTACTCCTGCTATAACTAATTTGGTATCTGGAATTTGTTTGCACACTTTCTCAAATGCTTCAACCAAATACAAATGACCTTTCCGTTTTGAGATAGAGCCAACAGACAGAATGTCCTTTGTCGGTTTCTTGTCTTTGTCATATAGCGTGATGAAATGCTCGTTGATTCCTTGCGGAATGATGTCTATAGTTGGTATGCGGGAAATCTTTCCTTTGGTATAATATTCGTTGATTTTATTCGCTACATATTTGGTATCAACAATTATGCGCGAAACAAGGCTTAGTATCTCGAACTCAATCTTTGATTGATGAATATATTGATACAAATGTTTTAAGGACGGATGTTTGCGCAAGGCATTTTTCTTTTCCTCATGCAATAAACCATGTACAGTTAGAATCACAGGAATACCATAGTTGCTGATGGCTCTATACAAAAGCAAACTTAATTCTCCTGTGCCGTGAAGATGAATTACATTTGGATGAAGTGCCACAATGGCGCGGAACATCTCTTTAGCTCTTTCTTTGGCATCTTGATTATATTTTCCGTTATTGGCGTAGCGATGGATAGTAAGCAAATCATTTCGCTCACATACATCTTGCCCTGCAAGTCGCGGGTAGTCAAAGACATCTACTTCATGTTTCCTTGCCACGAGTGCTTGAGCTAATCCATATACAGAAGACTCAACACCACCTCTAATACAATCTGCCGAAAGTGGATAAGATCCAACCAGTACAATTCCCATTTTCTAAAAATTCCTAAAAATCGCAGCGGAATAGTTACATCTGACTTACAAATAATTGATAAATAATCACTTGTTCAACTCCTGAATATATCAGATTTTTCACCTAATCTTGTGGTCGGGAAAAAACATTAAGCAAATAACTATTTCCGAAAGCGAATTATGTGCGCAAAATTACACATCAAATCCGAAATCATCACATCTTTTGGTGGAATTTTCTTCGGCATCGTTTTCCTCAACGAAACGGCTTTACGCAACTTATTGATAAAGAATTTTATATAAGATCACCCCTCATCGGCTATCAATATAGCGAAATTCTTTCAGCACTGTTCGATATTTTTTTAAGGGTTTAAGAAGATGGCAAAAGTCGTACAAAAAAGGAAAGAGTGAGGAGAACCTCACTCTTTCCGGCTCTTCCGAATGACTGCAAAAGATTGCTTTCATTCGGACGGGTACTCAATAAACTGTTCTTGTCAGCGAATTTCAGTGCCGAGGGCATCGTAAACCTTGTCGCCACGGATGATGTACATCATACCATCGCGGAGAACCTTGACGGTGCGTGCGTCATCAGCCTGCAGGTCTTCAATGCCGGTTTCCGTTTTCTTGACAAACAGCGCGGTATAGGTGGCATCACCGAGAACCTCAACCGTGCGCTCGGCAACAGCCTCCTTGTCATCCTCCCAGCCATCGAACACATAACCCTCGTTGGCGACAGCCTTCAGAATCAGGTTCGCCTTGTAAGGAGCGGTGGCATCACCCGATACCGTACCGCCTTCCGCCGGACTGGCAACAAGCGTGATGTTATAGACCTTCGGGACGAACACAATGCGGACTTCGATGGTCTTCTCCGCGTTGAACTTGTATTCGGCATCCTCGGAGTAGGTGTCGCCAAGCCAGCGGTCAAAGGTGTAGTGGTCATCCTTGAGTGTATAGGACAATTTCACCTCATCTTCATAGCCGTAGCGTCCTTCGCCCTTCACTTCCACCAAAGCGGCATCAATACCTTCCACCTTGACGGTAATGTCGAACGAGTCTTTCCGGAATTCAGCCACATAGTCAAACGCATTTCTTACCGTAATGGTATGCGGGTTCTCTTCCGAGCCGTCATTCCATTTCTTGAAGTTGGTGTGCACACCTTTGTTGGTCGCATTCAGGACAATCTTCGAGCCTTCCCAGAACAGACCGCTGCCGGATTCAGTTTCGGCACCTGTTTCCGGGGTCATGGTGACGGTGCCGAGCGCGTCGTCGGAGGATTTCACCGTTACGGCGTATTTGCCGGCGGATTTCATGACGGGATGCAGCCGCACTTCATTGCCGGGCATATTGAAGACGTAAGGATTCTCGCGGCTTACCATGTTGCCCGCATCATCGGCCCAGTAGTCGAGCACATAGCGGTAGCCTGCACCCTCCACACCTTTGGCGGTGACGGAAACAACCGCGCTGTAGGCAACAGACTGGTAGATGGAATAACTGCTTGTCTCCTCGTTCACAATCATCTCGTCAAGCTGCCAGTCGCAGTCGGGGCAGAACATTATGTCCTTCTCCACGGTCAGGTCGTACTTGTTGACCGTCACGTCTGCATACAGGGTCATACCGTCGTAAACCTTGTACTCCTCGTAGTCCGAAATCTTGTCCGCCTTGTCGTCCGTGCCGTTGTACCAGCCGTTGAACGTGTAGTGCTCGTTGTCTTTCAGTTCGACCTTGACGGTGGTGGGAGAGCAGGAGTTGGTCTTGCCCGTAGTCTTCTCCTCCCAGTCGCCGCCTTCTTCCTGAATGAACAGCCGGACAGCATCGCCTTCCATGGCTTTTCTGAGCGCGATTTTCACATCGTTCTCCTTCTCCTCCACGTAGATACGGATAACGGTGTCGGAGGCCAGAGTAATCTCGTACTTGTTGGGGTCGGTGGTTCCGTCCGCCCACTTCTCAAGTTTCATATCGCCGGAGCAGGGCGAGTCGAACTTGATAACCGCCTTGTTGCTGCAGTCAATGGGTTCGGCCGTCTTCAGCGGCTTGTCGTTCACATAGATGGAATACTGGTAGTATTCTATCGGACGCTCTTTCTTCGCGCCCACAATCTCAAACGAGTACTTGTACTGGCTTACGCCGTTCCATTCCTTCACATTCAGGTCTTTCCATCCCGGTGCGGCGGCGTAGGCCGACACATCATCGCAGTTGCCCGCATAGAAGGTCTTGACCTCGTCCGCGATGTTGAATCCGCCTTCGGCAGCGGGGATATGGTCCTTGTCGTAGAAGGAGCGTATGGTCTCGAACGCGCCTGCGTCTTTCTCCTTATGGAAAGCGTCCTTGCCGATGGTCAGTCCCTCACCTTTCTCGAACACCAGATTGCCGCACACCACACCCTTGAACGCGTTCGCCTTGATCTCCTTCACGGAGGCGGGGATGGTCAGCGTATAGTTGAGGTAGTAGTTGTTGATGCCGGCATTCTCGAACGCGCTCTCGCCGACTGTTTCCACGCCTTGCAGATAGAGGTTGCCGATTGTGGATTTGGAGAACAAGCCTTTCTTTATTTCCTTCACGTCCTTGAACGCCAGTCTGATGACGGTCGCTCCCGGGAAGGGGTAGGTCTCAATGTCGTTGTAGTGCCAGTTGAGGGAGTCGAGCGTGCAGCCGTCGAATGCGGAAACGGCGAATTTCATATCCGCACGCAACTCCGGCGAATTGGTGATACCCATTCCCGAGAATGCGAAGGCGGGGATATTCTTGACACCCTCCCCGAAGTACAGTTCGGCAATCATATACCTGAACGGGGTCGATGTGACATCCTCCATGTCCTTCAAGACGTTGCTGTTGAACGTCAGAGTCTTTATCTGACCAGCGATGTCCGTAAACGCCTCCATGTGCATCTTCTCCGTTTTGGCGGGTATGACGAGGTTTTCAACCATGGGGCAGCCGTTGATGCAGTTCTCCTTGAACTCCGTCACATTGCCGAAATCAATGACCTTCAGGTTCTTGCAGCCGGACAGCAGGTTGGTTACCGCCTTGTCGAAATCCTTGCCGGTGAAACTGATTTTCTCCAGATTGTCCATATCGCAGAAAGCGAACGCCTTGATTTCGTTTGCGGGTACGGAAACCTCCGTAAGCCCCGTGTTCTGGAAGGCATAGCCGTTGACGGTCTCCAGCCCTTCGGGGAACTTGATCTCCGCCAGTTGCTTGCAGCCCTGGAACAGGTAGTCACTTATTTTCGTCACCTTGGTAGCCGACAGGTCGGCTTTCTCAAGGTCCTTGCACCCGGCGAACACATACGACTCCATCGCTTTCAGATCCTTTCCGCCTGTGAAGGAGGTCAGACCACTCTCGCAGAAAGCCCTGGAACAGATAACCTCCAATGAAGCGGGCAGCTCGACTGTCTTCAGTTTGTAGCAACGCTCAAAGACCGATACGGAGAGGGTGTTGTCCGTGCTTGCACTTTTGATTGTGCCAAGGATGCGAACCGACTCCAACTGCTGGGCGTTGTAGAAAGCGTACTCGTCAATGAGCATCGGCTCGGCTGTGTTATCTTTCATCGGATTGAGGAACTGCGGTATCTCAAGACTCTTGATGCGGGTGTTCTCGAACGCGTTCGCCATAATCCAATTGACACGGTTGTTGAGCGTCAGCGTTTCGAGAGACGAATACTGGAACGCCCCTTCAGAGAAGAACACATTGCCTCCGCAGACAACCGGAGCCAGATCAAGAGTCTTGAACCAGTAGGTGTTCTTGAACGAGTTCTTCTGGAAATCAAAGGAAGGATACATCGGACTCTCCTCCACCTCGCTCAGGAAGCTGATTGATTTCACGCCCGACCCCTCGAAGCAACTCTCGCGGAAGAGATAGCCTTCGCATTTCTCTCCTACTCCGGGCATGGGAATGAACTCCACGTCAAACTGCGAGGTCACGCCGTGCATCAGGTGTTCGGGAACGGCGGCGACGAAAGCTTCCGCAGAGCCGTTGCACAGAACATTCAGCTTACTGACCGGGCATGAGGTGAAAGGCGATGTGCCTTTGAGGGACAGCATCGGGCAACCGATGTTCAGCGTCTCGATGCCCGTGTTGTCAAACGCGTATGCGCCGATATCCGTGAGAACCCCCATCAGAGTGAGGGTCTTGAGTTGCGACAGCCCCTGAAACGCGGATGCACCGATTTTCTCGACCGATTGCGGCAACTGGAGTTTTGTAATGGCAGAATGCCACACATCCACCTCTTCCGGCTCCATGCCTCCCATACCGCCGCCGCCCATAGAGTACTCGTGGACGGCTTTGAACGCGCCTTCGCCGATGGTGGTCAGACCCGAACCGAAGGTGATTTTCTCCAGATTGAGGTGACAGGCGAAAGCTTTGTCGCCTATCTTCGTGACCGATGTGGGGAACTTTATCTCGCGCAGTACGGAGGCATCATTCTCCTCGTAACTCTCCCACATGTCCGCCATAACCTCCTCCGTGCTCATAGCATAGAAATAATCGGGAATCCCGGTCACACCCTCCTCGAAGGTGATGGTCTCCACCACGCGGTAGTCCAGACTGCTGAAGAAGTTCCCCGCCAGTTCGTAGGCGAAATCATCCTCAAGGTCATCGCCGCCGGAAGCTTTGTTGTAACTCAGGAACTTGGCGTGAATCTCCGAAGGGAAGACAAGGTCTTTCAACTTGGGATTGTCCACGTACTTTTCTTCCGTATCATCCCAAATCTGATAAGCGTCTACCGCGATACCCGTCAGGGTGATGACGTATTGGTCGGTGGCGGCATAGTAGTCGCACTCCACGTAAAACAGTCCGGATTCGTCTGTGGCACCTCGCTTCACGTCCGGCTCATCGGCTCTGACGTTCTGTACTCCCAGTACAGCCAGAACAGTCAGAAGCAATGAAAAAAGTCTTTTTCTCATAAGCTGTTTGTATTTAGGTTAGTATATGATTTTGTTCGATTTTTTCGGAAAAAACGCCGCAAATGTACGGCAATCCCGGGAAAAGTGCAAAAAAAAATGCGGACATCCGGCTCTGCGAATCCGCTGCATTACCTGATTTCTTTCCGTGCGTTGTCCACCAGAAAATGCAGACGGTTATACACGTTCGCTTCGCTTGTCGAACTGTCGAAGTCCAGAAAGAGCATGTTCACATCCGGGTAGATACTGCGCAGTTTCTTCTCTATTCCTTTGCTTATCACGTGGTTGGCGATACATCCGAACGGCTGTAGCGACACCACATTCCTTACGCCTGTTTCCGCCAGATGGCAGATCTCGCCGGGCAGCATCCAGCCTTCGCCAAA